>NZ_KI783313.1:653310-1047274 GCF_000510745.1 Pseudomonas sp. MOIL14HWK12:I2
CCCTCTCCCTAGGGGAGAGAGGGTTGTTCGAGCGAGCGGTTGGTCTTCCGCGGCCAGGAAAGCAACGTAGCGTGGAAAACGGCGCAGCCTTTTCCACTTGGAAATCCGCCACGAAGGGTCCCCTCACCCCAGCCCTCTCCCTAAGGGAGAGGGGGCTACCCGAGCAGGCGTTCGTCTACCGGCATCAGCGGACCACAATGGTCGCGATGGAGATGGAGCTTGGGTTGAGCACAGTGAAGTCCAACACCTCCCGCATCAAACCTCTTCCTCTTCATCCGCCGCCTGCTGCAGATCATCGAAATCGGTCTTGAGGCCGGTTTCCATGGCGTCCAGCTCGGTGAGCAGGGTGCGGAAGCTGGTTCGTTCGGGAAGCACCAGGGAGCCCTCCTCCGCTGCTTCCGCATCACCGACACCCAGGGCCGCCAGGCTCAGTTCGGGGTCTTCCAGCACCGAGGCCGGCTCGGGCTCCAGTTGGCGGACTTCGGCCAGGGGCGGCAGCTGGTCGAGGCTGCGCAAGTCGAAATAGTCGAGAAAGGTCTTGGTGGTGGCGAACATGGCCGGGCGCCCGGGCACGTCGCGATAGCCGACCACGCGGATCCAGTCGCGCTCCAGCAGCGTCTTGACGATCTGGCTGTTGACCGCCACCCCGCGCACCTCCTCGATCTCGCCGCGGGTGATGGGCTGGCGATAGGCGATCAGCGCCAGGGTCTCCAGCATGGCGCGGGAATAGCGCGGCGGGCGCTCTTCCCAGAGCCGTCCGACCCAGGGCGCGTACTTTTCGCGCACCTGCAGACGATAGCCGGAGGCCACCTCCTTGAGTTCGAAGCCGCGCTTGCGGCAGGAGCCGCCGAGCACCGCGAGACCAGCACGCAGGTGGGCGGGCTCGGGGCGTTCGTACTCTTCGAAGAGTTCGGCCAGGCGCTCCAGGGTCAGAGGTCGGCCGGCGGCGAGCAGGATGGCTTCCAGCAGCGGCGCCAGTTGCTTGGGATCGGTGTAGTTCATGGGCGGCGATGATAAGGCCGGGCGCGGGTGCCGCCAAATCCAACCTGTCGCAGGATGGCCAGATCCGTGGGGTGTTTGACCTTGTCGCCAGCCTGGCGGCCAGGGCATCCTCGCCAGATCGCTACGGAGAGCCACCCATGCCGCTGATCGCCGCCCTGCTCTATCCCGATGTCATGAGTCTGGACGTCACCGGTCCGCTGCAGGTGTTCGCCTCGGCCAATCTGGAACGGGAGCGCCAGGGGCTGCCCGCCCACTATCAGTTGCGCCTGCTGGGCGCCGCCGAAGGGCTGGTGCGTACCTCCGCCGGGATCGGCATCCAGGCCGAACAGAGCTGGTACGACCTCGACGTGGACGAGGTGGACACCCTGCTCGTCCCCGGCGGCCTGGGCATCGAGACGCTGCGCCAGGACGCCGGGCTGCTGGCCTGGCTGCGCGACCTGGAACCCCGGGTACGACGACTCGGCTCGGTGTGTTCCGGCGCCCTGCTGCTGGCCAGTGCCGGGCTGCTGGACGGCCGGCGCGCCACCACCCACTGGGCCTATGTCGACGAACTCGCAACCTTTCCAGCCATCGCGGTGCAGGGTGATCGCCTGCATACCTACGATCCCCAGGGACGCGATGGCGATCCCCATGTCTTCACCTCGGCCGGCGTCACCGCCGGCATCGACCTGGCGCTGGCGCTGGTGGAAGCCGACCTGGGGCGTCCGCTGGCCCTGGCGGTGGCGCGCCGACTGGTGATGTTCCTGCGCCGCCCCGGTGGCCAGGCGCAATTCAGCGCCTGCCTGGCGCCCGATCCGGGGCGGACGCCGCGACTGGCCGCCCTGCTCGACTGGATTCCCGGTCACCTGGGGGAAGACCTGGGTCTTGAGCGCCTGGCCGAGCGCGCCCATATGGCGCCGCGCACCCTGTCGCGCCTGTTCAGCCGCGAGGTGGGCATGGGACCGGGGCGCTATGTCGAGCAGGTCCGCCTGGAGACGGCGCGGGCGCTCCTGCAGGACGGCCAGGCGTCCATCGCCACCGTGTCGCGCCTGTGCGGCTTCGGCCATCCGGAAAATCTCCGGCGCACCTTTCACAAGCACCTGGCGGTCAGCCCCCAGGACTACGCAGCGCGCTTTGGCGCCTGATCAGGGAGAGACGGTCATGCTGGACATGCGTACCTCGTGTGAACACTGCGCCAAGGCGCTGCCGATGGAGAGCGAGGAGGCGCTGATCTGCTCCTATGAGTGCACCTTTTGCGCGGAATGCGCCGCGGGGCCGTTACAGCAGCGCTGCCCGAATTGCCAGGGGGAGTTGCTCAGGCGACCGCGGCGGGTACCAAAGGACCCGGAAGATTGAATCGACGCCGGGCCTATCGACAGCCGTAGCGTGGAAAACGGCGCAGCCTTTTCCACTGGGCGTCCGCGGTGAGGCGTGCCCTCACCCCAACCCTCTCCCACAGGGAGAGGGGGCTATTCGTGCAGGCGTTCGGCGCTCGCGGAACCGGTAGGCTCCCGATCGATCGTCAGGCTATTACCGTAGGCGCACTGTAGTGCCCAGTGTCAGCGGTAAGGCGTGCCCTCACCCCAACCCTCTCCCACGGGGAGAGGGGGCTATTCGTGCAGGCGTTCGGCGCTTGCGGAACCGGTAGCTGCCGATCGGTCATCAGGCTATCACCGTGGGCGCACTGTCGTGCCCAGTGTCCGCGGTGAGGCGTGCCCTCATTCCAGCCCTCTCCCACGGGGATAGGGGGCTATCCGCCCTGCCATCACCGCAACAACCCCGCCTCCGCCCGGATCGGCTCGGGCGTAGGCTCGCCCAGCAGGTCCAGCACGGCGATCTCCAGGCCGCGGCTGAGGGCGTCCAGCGGCAGGTGGTTGGGCTGGGTGCCGAAGGGATCGGCGATCTGGTCGCCCAGGGCGTCCAGGCCGAAGAAGGTGTAGGCCAGCACCAGCACCGCCAGGGGCGTGAACCAGCCCAGGCTGTCCACCAGGCAGAACGGCAGCAGGAAACAATAGACGTGCACCACCCGGTGCAGCATCAGGATGTAGGGATAGGGAATGGGCGTCTGGCGGATGCGCTCGCAGCCGCTGAGCACCGCGGTCAGCCGGTCCAGCTGGTGGTCGAGGTTGGCGATCAGCGGATCGCCGAGGCCTTCCTCGCGGGCCCTGGCGACCAGCCGGGTGCCCAGCCGGCGGATCAGCGCGCTGGGTCGGTGCGGTGCCGCGAGCAAAGCATCCTCTCCCACCAACACGCGCTGCAGATCGGCCGACGGCGCTTCACGGCGCAGGTGGTCACGCAGGGAATAACCGAAGGCCAGCAGCGGAGTCAGCAGTTGGCGGCGCTCGGTCGAGCTCAGCCCCGGCAGCAGGGTCTCGACCTGGCGCGCCAGGTTGCGCCCGGCGATCAGCAATTCGCCCCACAGACCGCGCGCCTCCCAGAAGCGTTGGTAGGCGGTGGTGTTGCGAAAGCCGAGAAAGATCGCCAGGGTCAAACCCCAGAGCGTCAGCGGCGTGGTGGTCAGGCCGAAGTCGAAGCGCAGGAAGACGCCATGGCTCAGGGTCACCGCCAGGCTCAGCAGCACCACATAGAGCAGCTTGGGCCAGATCGCCTGGACGATGGAGCCGCGCACGGTGAACAGCAGCTCGCGCAGCGAGGGATTCTGGGGACGGGTGATCACAGCGGTGTTCTCGATTGAGGTAAGGACTTCGACGCTATCCGCGTCCGGCAGTGCCTGGGGCCCCTCGCGGTTCAGGGTCCGAACAGCACCCCGACCAGGGCCCCGCCGGCCAGCAGCCACAGCGGATGCCAGCGGGTGAACAGCGAGCCCAGGGCGCCTGCCGCCAGGATCAGCACCCACAGCGGCGCGGTGGCCACGCTGCTGCCCACCAGCCAGGCGCTGGCCGCCACCAGGCCGACGGTGACCGGCACCAGCCCGGCCTGCAGATGCCGCCGCCAGGGGCGATCGGCGAAGCGCTGCCAGAGGTGCAGCACGCCCAAGGTCAGCAGCGAGGACGGCACGAACTTGGCCAGGGAGGTCACCAGCAGCCCCGGCCAGCCGGCCACGTGCCAGCCGATCAGCGGCACGATCATGAGGTTGGGACCGGGCGCGGCCTGGGCCAGGGCGAACAGAGCGGCGAAGTCGGCGGCGCTCATCCAGCCGTGCACCGTCACCACCTGGCGCTGCATCTCCGGCAGCACCGAGTTACCGCCGCCAAAGGCCAGCAGCGACAGCTGGGTGAAGATCAGCGCCAGGGCCAGCAGAGTCGTGCTCATAGGCCCTGCCGATAGCTGAGCAGCACGCTGATGGGGGTGAGCGCCAGCATGGTCCAGAGCAGCGGCAGCTTGAGCAGCGCCAGGGCAAGAAAGGCCAGGCTGGCGATGCCCAGGGCCAGCCAGCGACCGCGCAGGGGCTGGACCAGCTTGACGGCCATGGCCACCAGCAGCCCGGCCGCCGCCGCGGCGAGTCCGGCGAAGGCACGCCCCACCAGCGGATCGTCGTGGTAGCGGTCATAGAGCACGCCCAGGCCGACCACCACCAGGGTCGGCCCCACCAGCAGTCCGGCGGCAGCGGCCAGGGCGCCCCTCCAGCCGGCGAATCTCATGCCCACGGCCACCGAGAGGTTGATGATGTTGCCGCCCGGCAGGAACTGGCAGAGGCCGAGCAACTCGGTGAATTCCTCCGCCGACAGCCAGCGCCGCTTCTCCACCAGGTAGCGTCGCGCCAGCGGCAACACCCCGCCGAAGGCCGTGATACCCAGGCCGAAGAAGCCCAGGAACAGATCGCGGCGGCGCGGGCGGTTCAGGGTGGCGGTCTCCATGGGCACCTCTCAGCTAGAGCCAGAGCGACAACAATAGCGTACCCGCGAGGCCGGTGACGGAAACCAGCGTCTGCAGCACCGACCAGACCCACAGCGTCTGCTTGAGCTCCAGGCCGAAGTATTCGCGCACCATCCAGAAGCCGGCGTCGTTGACGTGGCAGAAGAACACCGAGCCGGCGCCGATGGCCAGGGCGATCAGCGAAGCCTGGGGACCGGCCAGCCCGGCCACTACTGGCGCGAGGATCCCGGCCGTGGTGGTGGTGGCCACCGTCGCCGAACCGGTCGCCTGGCGCAGCGCCACGGCGATCAGCCAGGCCAGCAGGATGTAGGGCAGATGGGCGCCTTCGGCGACCTTGGCCACGGTATGGCTGACGCCGGCGTCGAGCAGTGTCTGTTTGAGGCCGCCGCCGGCGCCGATGGTGAGCAGGAGCGCGGCGATGGGTGCCAGGCTCTTGCGCAGCACGCCGCCGACGCGCTCGCGCGGCATGCCGCTGCCCCAGCCGAGCAGCACCGTGGCCGCCAGCACGGCGAGACCCAGGGCGATCAGGGGTTCACCGAGAAACTTCAGCCCCTCCGCCAGACCGCTGTGGGGATCCAGGGCAACCTTGGCGAAGGTGCTGCCCAGCATCAGCAGCACCGGCAGCAGGATCACCAGGAGCGACAGGCCGAAACCCGGCTGGCGGGCATGCTGGTCGCGGGCGCTGAACAGCTCGCCCAGTTCCGCCGGCGGCTGGATGGTCATGCGCCGCGACAGCCAGCCGCCGTACAGCGGGCCGGCCAGGATCACCGCCGGGATGGCGATCGCCAGCCCCAGGAGCATGGTCAGGCCGAGGTCCGCGTGCAGCGCGCCGACCGCAATGAGCGGACCCGGATGCGGCGGCAGCAGGGCATGCAGGGTGGTCATGCCCGCCAGCGCCGGAATGGCGATGCGCAGCAGCGGCTGTCCGGAGCGCTGCGCCATGACGAAGATGATGGGCACCATCAGCACCAGGCCCACTTCGAAGAACAGCGGCAGGCCGATGACCATGGCCACCAGCGCCATCACCCATGGCAGGCTGCGGCCCTTGCCCAGCCCCAGCAGGGTACTGGCGATGCGGTCGGCGGCGCCGGACTCGGCCATCAGCGCGCCGAGCATGGAGCCCAGGGCGATGATGATGCCCGCCTCGCCGAGGATGCCGCCCGCACCCTTGCTGAAGGCCTTGGCCACGCCTTCGGCGGGCAAGCCGGCGCCCAGGCCGGCGATGAAGGTGCCGATGAGAATGGACAGGAAGGGCGGCAGGCGGGTGACGCCGATGAGCAGGACGATGGCCAGGATGGCGGCCAGGCAGCACGAGATCAGCCGGGTGTCATGGGCGACCCAGGCGAGCGCAGCAGGATCCACGGGTGACTCCTTGTAACTTATTGTTTCAGGATCACCTTAACCGAACGCCGGCCGAGGTACGACGTAAATCGAAATAAAGCCTGTCGCTTATTGCACTTAGCTTGCGAACCTCAGCCGTTTCGCACGATCCAAACAGCGTTCGGTCGTGACCGAATCCCTTACCCTTTGCTTGCAGGCGGTTGGCATGAACGAAACCTCTACTCTCTGGCAGCAGACCCTCGCCCAGTTCCGCGACGGCACCGGCTCCACCCTGCCCACCCCGGGCAGTGGCGCGGCGGCTACCGTGGCGGCCTGCCTGGGTGTCGCCCTGATCCTAAAGGGCCTCAAGCTCAGCCAGCAGCGCCAACCAGTGACCCGCCACGCCGACCTGATCACCGTCGGCGAGCGCCTGCAGGAAGCCCTGAGCACCTGTGCCGATGCCGATGTGCAGGCTTTCGCCAACTACCTGGAAGCCGATCGCCAGGCCAGCGGCGCCAGTGCCGAGGGCGAACGCCGCCAGCAGGCGCTCAATCTGGCCGCGGCCAATGCCGTGCAGATCCCCATCGCCACCGCCCAACTGTGCCTGGAGGCCCTGGACCTGGCCGTCACGGCCACGCCGCTCACCGTCGAGCCGCTGCGCAGCGACACCCTGGCCGGTGGCCGCCTGGTCCATGGTGCCCTGGGCGCGGTGCTCACCACCGTGGACGCCGACCGCAATGGCCTGAAATCCGGCGACGCCCGCGAAGCCGCCCGGCAGATGCGCGACAAGCTCCAGCAGCAGGCCGACCAGCGTCTCGCCCAGCTGAGCGCCACCCCCGTACCGCCGGCCATGGGCTGACGCGCGGTGCTGGCCCGCCTGGGCTGGGTCCTGCGCGGACTGCAGCGACGCCTGTGGTTTCGCGCCACCCTGTTCTCGGTCGCCGGGGTGGCGACCGCCCTCCTCGCCCTGCTCCTGCGCGACCATATCCCGACCTCGCTGCCGGCCAAGGTCGGCGCCGATGCGGTCGACAAGATCCTCACCATCATCGCCAGCAGCATGCTGGCGGTGACCACCTTTTCCCTCAGCACCATGGTGACGGCCTACAACGCCGCCGCCAGCAGCGTGACGCCCCGTGCCTATCCGCTGCTCCTGGAAGACAGCACCACCCAGAACGCCCTGGCCACCTTTCTCGGCTCCTTCCTGTTCAGCCTGGTCGGCATCATCGCCCTGAGCACCGGGCTCTACGGCGATAACGGCCGGGTGGTGCTCTTCGCCGTGACCCTGGTGGTGATCCTGCTGATCGTCTTTACCCTGCTGCGCTGGATCGACCATCTCTCGCGACTGGGCCAACTGGATGCCACCAGCGACAGCATCGAAGACGCCGCCAGACACAGTCTGCAGCGCTGGCTGGCCCAGCCATACCTGGGGGGGGTGGCGGCGCCCGTCGATGAGCCCGCCAGCGGCCGCCCGGTCATGGCCGATCGCACCGGCTATCTGCAACGGGTGGACATGCCGCTGCTGGCCGACCTCTGCGGCGACCAGGGTCGCCTGCGCCTGGCCGCCCTGCCCGGCGCCTTTCTCGATCCGGCGCAACCGCTGCTCTGGGTCGAGGGCCTGCCACCGGAAAAGGACCAGCGCCTGCGCGCCGCCTTCACCCTGGATGCCCGCCGGGTACACGACCAGGATCCGCGCTTCGGCCTGACGGTGCTGGGCGAGATCGCCACCGGGGCGCTGGTGCCCTCGCGCAGCGACTCGGGCACCGCCATCGCCATCCTCGGTCGCGCGCAACGGCTGCTGACGACGCTCACCGAACCGCGGGAAGCGGTCGAGCCCCGCTATCCGCGGATCGAGGTGCCGGAGCTGTCGCTGGATGACCTGTTCGACGACTTCTTCCTGCCGGTGGGTCGCGATGCGGCGCCGCTGGTGGAAGTGGGCATGCGACTGCAGAAAGCCCTGGGGCGCCTGGCGGTCCAGGGCGATGCCCGGATCAGGCGCGAGTGCCTGCGCCATTCGCGCCTGGCGCTGGCCCGCGCCGAGGCCACCCTTGGCCAGGTCGAGGACCGCGTCATCCTCCAGCAACTGGCCGCGGACGTCGAACGCCTCTGCACGGCGCGCGAGTAGTGCAGCGCTAGCGCGACCAGGCCGGATCGGTGGTGAAGGCGATGGTCAGCCAGCGGTCCGGCCCCTCGCCGCCGATGGCCTCGCCGATCTGGTCGCGGATGGCGTCCCATTCGTCCAGGGTCTTGGCCGGCCACCCCAGGGGCACGATGAAGTACAGCTCGATCTGCCGCGCCCGGCCGACCTTGGCCACATAGGCGCGATAGTCGAGAAAGTCGAAGCGCGTGACCATGCCCCGGGCGACTTCATCGACCTGCCGCTTGAGCTCCGGCGGGGTCACCATGAGGATCTCCCTGACGGCCTGCCAGACCAGCCTGAGCGGTATGGGGATGATCAGTACGCAGATGATCGACAGCACCAGGGGATCGATGTAGGGCGTGATCCAGGCATAGGCCGTGCCCTGGGCCAGCGCGCCGATCAGGAAGGCCACCACCAGAGCAGCCGAGATGCTGCCCGACATGATCCAGCTCTTGATGTCGAGCCTGAGGAAGTCCGACTGGATGTCGCGGTTCAACCGGTGCACCAGGGCGGCGAATCCAAAGCAACTCAAGGCCGCGACCAGCGCATAGAGCAGCGCCATGCCGAATGCCAGTGCCTTGCCGCCACTCATCAGGCTGATGATCGAGTTGACCAGCGCGTAACAGGCCACGATGCACAGCACGCTGCCGTTGAGCGCCAGGACCATGGGTTCGAGGTGCCAGAAACCCATGTTGAAGCGCTCGGCCAGCCGCCGATCGCCCTCCGGTTCCTGCGCATGCCGGTGGATCAGCATGGCCACCAGCAGCGCCACGCCGCTCATGAAGGCGTCGGTCAGCGAATAGAAGCCGTCGAAGACGATGGCATAGGAACCGGACAGCACCCCGAAGGCGATACCCACGGCCGCCAGCAGCACCGTGACGGCAATGGAAAAGCGCAGCATCCTGCGCTCGTTGCTCAGCCATTTCAGCATGATCGACTCCGGCCACGGGATCGCCTCCAGGCGTGGCCAACGGGTTGAGTTAACGCCAAGCATAGAGGCCGACAGCTCAACCTGCATGGGCGGTCCGGCAAGGCTTCCATGCGCGGACGCAATCAAAAGGCGGTGGGCTTCGGGTGTACACTGCAGCGGTGCTTTTTTCTCCCGGGATCTCTGGCAGCCGCCTGTCCCATACCGTGGAATCCTCAACGGCGACCCACCATGATCGAAGTTACCGAACGCTCCATCGCCGAGTTGCGTCGCGCACTCGAAACCGGCCAGACCACTGCGGTAGCGCTGGTCGAGGCCTACCTGGCCCGGATCGAGGCCTACGATCCACCCAGCAGCGCCACCGCGCTCAATGCCGTGGTGGTGCGCAATCCCGGGGCCCTGGCCGAAGCGGCCGCGTCCGATCGCCGGCGTGCCCGTGGCGAGACCCTGGGGCCGCTGGACGGCATCCCCTACACGGCCAAGGACAGCTACCTGGTCAAGGGCCTTACCGCCGCCTCCGGCAGCCCGGCCTTCAAGGACCTGGTCGCCCAGCGCGACGCCTTCACCATCGAGCGGCTGCGTGCTGCAGGCGCCATCTGCCTGGGCAAGACCAACATGCCGCCCATGGCCAACGGCGGCATGCAGCGCGGCGTCTATGGCCGCGCCGAAAGCCCCTACAACGCCGGCTACCTGACCGCGCCCTTCGCCTCCGGCTCCTCCAATGGCGCCGGCACCGCCACCGCGGCCAGCTTCGCCGCCTTCGGCCTGGCGGAGGAAACCTGGTCCAGCGGCCGCGGCCCGGCGTCCAACAACGGCCTGTGCGCCTACACCCCCTCGCGCGGAATCATCTCGGTGCGCGGCAACTGGCCGCTGACGCCGACCATGGACGTGGTGGTGCCCTATGCCCGCACCATGGCCGATCTGCTGGAAGTGCTCGACGTGGTGGTGGCCGACGATCCCGATACCTCCGGCGACCTCTGGCGCCTGCAACCCTGGGTGCCGCTGCCGCTGGCCTCGGCGGTACGTCCGGCGTCCTACCCGGCCCTGGCCACCGGTCCGAACGCCCTGGCCGGCAAGCGCCTGGGCGTGCCGCGCATGTTCATCAACCAGGATCCGGACGCCGGCACCAGCGAGAATCCCGGCATCGGCGGTCCCACCGGCCAGCGCATCCAGACCCGCGACTCGGTGATCGCCCTCTGGGAACAGGCCCGCGCGGCGCTGGAAGCCGCCGGCGCCAGCGTGATCGAGGTGGACTTCCCGCTGGTCTCCAATTGCGAAGGCGACCGCCCCGGCGCGCCCACGGTATTCAACCGCGGCATCGTCTCCCGGGAATTTCTCCATGACGAACTCTGGGAGCTGTCCGCCTGGGGCTTCGACACCTTCCTGCGCGACAACAACGATCCCAAACTCAATCGCCTGGTGGACGTCGACGGCGAACTGATCTTTCCCCACGAGCCCGGCACCCTGCCCAACCGGGAAGGCGACCTGGCCGCCGGCATGGCCGAATACGTGCGCATGGCCGAGCGGGGGCTCAAGACCCTGGAGCAGATCACCACCCTCCCCGACGGTCTGCGCGGCCTGGAACGGACGCGCAAGCTGGACCTGGAAGACTGGCTCGAGGCCCAGGGCCTGGACGCGGTGCTCTTTCCTACCGTGGCCGACGTGGCCCCGGCGGATGCCGAGATCAATCCCGCCTCGGCCGACATCGCCTGGAGCAACGGCGTCTGGGTCGCCAACGGCAACCTCGCCATCCGCCACCTGGGCGTGCCGACCGTGACCGTGCCCATGGGCGTGATGGCCGACATCGGCATGCCGGTGGGCCTGACCTTCGCCGGTCGCGCCTATGACGACGCCAACCTGCTGCGCCTGGCCGCCGCCTACGAGGCGACCGGCTCCAAGCGCCAGATACCGCCGCGGACGCCGCCGCTGGTGGGTTGAGACAGAAGGCGTGGACGCTGGCCGCCAGGCTTCACCCGGCGGCCGGAATCGGAGGATGACCCCTGACGTCAAGGCGCGCTAACCGGAGTGTCCAGCCCCGGGCCGGTTATGCGGACGCCGCCAGGGGCCTAAGGTGGGTTCCAGGCAGGTGCCGTTTGCCGGCGCCGCTGCCCACCTCATTCCGACCTGCACGAGCCTACCGCCATGAATCCAGCCAAACGTCTGACCGGGAGCGTGCTGCTGGCGCTCCCCCTCCTGAGTACTCTCTGGAGCGGCGTCGCAGCCGCCGAATCCACCGCTGAACGCAACCAACGCCTGGTCGAACGGGCCTTCGCGAACTGGAGCGCGGGCCGCGGCAGTCTGTTCGACGACCTGCTCTCGCCCACGGTGGTCTGGACCATCCGGGGCAGCGGTCCGGCAGCGGGCACCTACCATGGCCGCGAGGATTTTCTGCAACGCGCCGTCCGCCCCTTCGCGCAGCGCCTGGCCACGCCCATCGTGCCCCGGGTCGAGGGCATCTGGGCACGCGAGGATCAGGTCGTGGTGCGCTGGATGGGCACGGCCACCGCGCGCGATGGCGCGCCCTATCGCAACGAATACGTGTGGATCTTCAGGATGGACGGGGCACGGGCGACCCAGGTCGAGGCCTTTCTCGATCTCGTCCCCTACCAGGACGTCATCGACCGCATAGCCCTGGCAGACTCCTCGCCCGCCATGCCCAGCGCAGAACGGCAGGCGCCCTGACGCCACCCCCGTGCGATCACGGCCGATGAGCGTCCCAGAGCGTCAGCGCCAGGGCGATGGCGCCCTCGATCACGGGCAACGCCACGCCATCCCGCGCCATGGGTGAAATGCCCAGCAGCAAGCCTTCGAACAGCGTCGCCAGGACAGGCGCTTCGGTGCCCGCCGCGAGATCGCCACGGTCGATACCGCGCCTGACGCAGGCCAGCAGACCGGCGCGGATCCGGGCACGGGCCTCGCGCAGGGGCAGCGGAATGCTGGAGTCTTCATCCGCATAGGAGCCCAGGGTGCCGAGCGCCACCAGGCAGCCCTTGGGCAGGTGCTCGTCGCACTGCATCCGCGCCGAGCGAGACAGGGCCGAGGCAATCGCCTCCCGCGGGGCGAGGGTCTCGTCGAACAGCGGATCGTTCACCCGGCCATGGGTCTCCATGTAGCGGGCGACCACCTCCTTGAACAGCGCCTCCTTCGAACCGAAGGCCGCATAGAAGCTGGGCGCGGTGATGCCGCCGCCGATCGCCGCCTTGAGCCGACTCAGGGAGGTCGCCTCATAGCCATAGCGCCAGAACAGCAGCATCGCGTCATCGATTGCCTGGGTGCGGTCGAAGGACCGCGGACGCCCCACCTGAGCCACAGCCGTACTCCTCGTCAAAATCGATTTTTATACTAGACGATACAGAATTCATTGACCAGCTGGAGGACCTGCTGCTTAGATATATACCGATCGATACATATCTAAGGAGCCTAGCCGTGACCGCGACCCCCAACCCTGAACGCCTGCCAGTGGCCGCGCTGCTGGCGCTGGCGATGACCGGCTTCATCTGCATCATGACCGAGACGCTGCCGGCCGGCCTGCTCCCCGAAATCGCCCAGGGGCTCCAGGTCTCCAATGCGCTGGCCGGGCAGACGGTGACCGCCTATGCCGCCGGCTCGCTGACTGCCGCCATTCCCCTCACCCTGGCGACGGCGCGCTGGCGGCGCCGCCGGGTGCTGCTGGCGACCATCCTGGGCTTTCTGCTGTTCAACACCCTCACCGCGCTCTCCTCCAGCTATCCGCTGACCCTGGTCGCCCGCTTCGCCGCCGGGGCCGCGGCCGGCCTCGCCTGGAGTCTGCTGGCCGGCTATGCCCGGCGCCTGGTAGTGCCGCGCCTGCAAGGGCGGGCGATGGCCATCGCCATGCTCGGCACGCCGGTCGCCCTGTCGCTGGGCGTACCCCTGGGGACCTGGCTGGGCGGGCTGCTGGGCTGGCGGCTGGCCTTTGCCTGCATGTCCGCCCTCACCCTCGGCCTGATCGTCTGGGTGCTGGCCAAGGTGCCCGACTATCCGGGGCAGACCGAGGGGCAGCGCCTGCCGCTGCGCCAGGTGTTCGCCACGCCCGGCATTCGCGCCATCCTCGGCGTGGTCTTTACCTGGATGCTGGCCCACAACCTGCTCTACACCTATATCGCCCCCTTCGTCGCCCAGGCCGGGCTGGGCGATCAGGTCGATCGAGTGCTGCTGAGCTTCGGGGCGGCCTCGTTGCTGGGGATCTGGATCACCGGGCGGATCGTCGACCACAGCCTGCGGCGAGCGGTGCTGCTGAGTCTCCTCGGCTTCGCCGCGATCGCGCTGCTGCTGGGACTCAATCGTGACTCGGCGCCGCTGCAGTACCTGGGCGTCTTTGGCTGGGGCCTGACCTTTGGCGGTGCGGCCACCCTGCTGCAGACCGCCCTGGCGGATACCGCGGGGAGTGGCGCCGATGCTGCTCTGGCGATGAACGTGGTGACCTGGAACAGCGCCATCGCCGGGGGCGGCATCCTCGGCGGCCTGTTGCTGGACGGCATCGGCCCCCAGGCGCTGAGCTGGGCGGTGGTGGCGCTGTCCCTGAGCGCCCTGGCCATCGCCGCCACTGCCCGGCGCCACGGCTTTCCCGCCGGCACCCGGGCGAGCGGCTCAGCGGTCATGGGTCACTGACCCCGGGGTGCGGGCGCCCTGCCCGCCTCTTCAGCCCTGGTGCGGCTGTGCCTCCAGGGTCTCGCCCTGGAAGAACGCCGGCGCGCGCCAGCGGGCGAACAGCATCAGCACCAGGCCCAGTGCCAGGATCGTCACGGCGATGATGAACACCAGGCCGATGCCGCCGAGGTGGGAGCCGCTGCCGAAGTCCGGCGAGAGGCTGGCGATGGCGGTCTGCCAGAAGATCACCGAGAGGATGATGGCGCCCAGCAACGGGCAGAGGCCACGCAGCAGCGCATGGCGCAGGCTGTCGAACAGGCTGCGGCGGAAGTACCAGACGCAGGCGTAGGCGGTCAGCGAGTAGTAGAAGCAGATCATCATGCCCAGGGCGGTGATGGTGTCCGCGAGGACGTTGTCGCTCAGGGTGCGCATGACCACATAGAAGCCGCCGGTGGCGATGCCCGCGGCGATGGTGGCATAGCGCGGCGTGCGCGATCTCGGGCAGATATGGGCGAAGCGCCGCGACACCGCGCCGTAGTACCCCATCGCCAGCAGGGTGCGCGCCGGGGAGATGAAGGTGGACTGCAGCGAGGCGGCGGTGCTGGCCAGCACCGCAATGGACATCAGGATCGCCAGCGGCCCCATTACCGGACCGGCCAGGTGGGCGAAGACGTTTTCCTGGATCTCCGGATTGCCCAGGCCCAGGCCGGCTTCGCTGATGCCGGCGAATTGCAGGGTCGCCGCCGCGGTGAAGAGGTACAGCAGCAGGATCAGCAGCACCGTGACCGTGGCCGCCCGCCCCGGCACCTTCTGGCTGCCCACCGATTCCTCGCTCACCGTGAGGCAGACATCCCAGCCCCAGAAGATGAAGATCGACAGCGACAGCCCCGCCGCGAAGGCGGAAAAGGATTCGACGTTGAAGGGATTGAACCACTCCGGGTGGAAGACCACCGGCGCCGCCTCGGGCGCGGCATTGAAGGCCGCCAGGGAAAAGCCGATCAGCACCAGCAGCTGCAGGGCCACCAGGCCGTACTGGACGCTCATGGTCATGCCGATGCCGCGACAGCTGATCCAGACCGCGATGGCGATGAAGACGCAGCAGGTGACGACGTTCACCAGCAGGTGCTGCGACAGCGCCGCCAGCTCCGCCCGGCCGCTGAGCTGGGCGAGGAACAGGTAGAAGAAGTCCACCGCCACGCCGGCGAGGTTGGACAGCACGATGGTGGTGGCCGTGACCAGGCCCCAGCCGCCGATCCAGCCGATCATGGGACCGAAGGCGCGGGTCGACCAGGTAAAGGAGGTGCCGCTGTCCGGATCGACCGCGTTCAGCTCGCGATACCCCAGGGCCACCAGCAGCATCGGCAGGAAGCCGACGATGAAGACCGCGGGCAGATAGACGCCCACCTCGCGCACGGTGGGGCCCAGGGCGCCGGTCAGGGTGTAGACGGGGGCGATGGTGGAGATGCCCAGCACCACGCAGGCGAGCAGCCCGAGGGAGCCGGCGGCCAGGCCCTTGGCGGACGGATCGGCCAGGGCGGCCGGCCCGGCGGTGTCCGAGCCGCCGGCCGGCGTGCCCTTGCGCTGTTCAGTCATAGGTCTCTGTCCTGCTGTTGGTCTTGTTATTCAGAGTGCGGCGTGTGCGGCAAGGTGCCTAGCGCGCGGCGGCATGGCGCTGGCAGGCGTCGCGGAACGCGTCCAGCAGCGCCAGGGATTCGGGGTTGTCGCGGAAATTCCACTCGGGATGCCACTGCACCCCGACGACGAAGCCCGGAGCATTGGCCAGGGATACCCCTTCCACCAGCCCATCCGGCGCCTGGGCCTCGATGCGCAGCCCGGGCGCCAGGCGCGCGATACCCTGGCTGTGCAGCGAATTCACCTGGAAGCTGGCCGGCAGGCCGAGGCGCTCGAACACCCCCCCAGGCGGCACGGTGACCGGGTGCGTGGGCGCGTACTGCTCGGCGAGCAGCTCGCTCTGGGGCTCGCGGTGATCGGCATGCCCGGGCAGTTCCTGGACGCGCTGGTGCAGGCTGCCACCCAGGGCCACGTTCAGCTCCTGAAAGCCGCGGCAGATGCAGAACACCGGAATGCCGCGGTCGATGGCCAGGCGCAGCAGCGGCAGCGTGTAGGCGTCGCGCGCGGCATCATGGTGGGTGCCGGCGAGACTTGCCGGTCCCTGGTAGTGATGGGGCTCGACGTTGGAGGGCGAGCCGGTGAACAGCAGGCCGTCAAGGTGCGCCAGCAGCGCCTGCGGATCGCTCGGCACGCTGCGCGCCGGCAGCACCACCGGCACGCCGGCATGACCCGCCGCCTCGACGTACTTGTCGCCGACGGTATGGGAATCGTATTTGCCGAGCGTCTGCCGGCACGCCGTCACGCCGATGAGGGGCATAGGGGACATGGCTTATCTCCAGAGTGCCCGCCGGTACGCGGCGGGCGGACAGGGTCAGATACCGAGGCGATCGCGCAACTGGTAGTAGGTCGCGCCCAGAGCGGTGAAGGGCACGCGCAGGAGTTGCCCGCCCGGGAAGGGATAGTGCGGCAGGCCGGCGAAGGCATCGAAGCGCTCGGCCTGGCCGCGCAGGGCCTCGGCCAGTACCTTGCCGGCCAGGTGGGTGTAGGTGACGCCGTGACCGCTGCAGCCCTGGGAGTAGTAGATGTTGTCGCCGAGGCGGCCCACCTGGGGCAGGCGCGACAGCGTCAGCAGGAAGTTGCCGGTCCAGGTGAAATCGATCTTCACGCCCTTGAGTTGCGGAAAGGTCTGCAGCATCTTCGGCCGGATGATGGCCTCGATGTCCGCCGGATCCCGCGCGCCATAGACCACGCCCCCGCCGTAGATCAGCCGGCGATCGGCGCTGAGGCGGAAGTAGTCGAGGAGGTAGTTGCAGTCCTCGACGCAATAGTCCTGGGGCAGCAGGCTGCGCGCCAGCTCCTCGGACAGCGGCTCGGTGGTGAGCACCTGGGTGCCGCAGGGCATGGACTTGGCGGCCAGTTCCGGCACCAGCCCGCCCAGGTAGGCGTTGCCGGCGACCACCACGAAGCGCGCCTTCACCTGACCCTGAGCGGTATGCACCACGGGGTTGGCACCGCGGTCGATGCGGGTGGCCGCGCTCTGCTCGTAGATCTTGCCGCCGAGGGACGCCACGGCCGCCGCCTCGCCCAGGGCCAGGTTGAGCG
Organism: Pseudomonas sp. MOIL14HWK12:I2; assembly: GCF_000510745.1. NCBI lineage: Bacteria > Pseudomonadati > Pseudomonadota > Gammaproteobacteria > Pseudomonadales > Pseudomonadaceae > Pseudomonas > Pseudomonas sp. MOIL14HWK12:I2. Next base: position 670,296 of record NZ_KI783313.1, read on the forward strand.
GGTGGATATGGCCGCCGCTCATGTCCAGCAGGCCACCCAGGTAGCGATCGGTGCCGACCACCCTGCCGATGCCGGCCTTGTCGAGCAGCTGCAGCTGGGTATGGCCGTAGCGCTCCCAGAGTTTCTGCTGGGCTTCCAGGTGACCGAGCTGCTTGCCGGTCAGGGCGGCGAAGACGCCACCGTCCTTGAGATCGCACTGGATGTCGTAGCGGGCGACGCGCTCGCGGATGATGCGGTTACCTTCGAAGGCCATCTCGCCCAGCAGTTGCGCCTGCCTGGGTGGCAGCTGGCGCTCGATGGTATCGATGTCGCGGCTGTAGCTGTTGACGATCTGGCCGCCATTGCGCCCGGAGGCGCCGAAGCCGACCCGCGCCGCTTCCAGCACCGTCACGCTGAAGCCGTGCTCCAGCAGGAACAGCGCGGTGGAAAGCCCGGTGTAACCGGCGCCGATGACGCAGACGTCGCTGTCGACACTGCCCTGGAGCACCGGGTATTCGGTGTGGATGTTGCGCGAAGCCGCGTAGTAACTGCCGACGTGTTGTTGCATGGTGAGATTCCTCTGCCTGCGGCTCCGGCGCGAACGCCCGGGCCGCCGCGCCTGTTCAGAGCTTGATCCAGGTCGCCTTGAGTTCGGTGTATTTGTCGAAGGCGTGCAGCGACTTGTCGCGTCCGTTGCCGGACTGCTTGAAGCCGCCGAAGGGCGCCGTCATGTCGCCGCCATCATACTGGTTGACCCAAACACTGCCCGCACGCAAGGCGCGGGCCACACGATGGGCGCGGGAGAGGTCGCTCGTCCAGACGGCGGCGGCCAGGCCATAGGGGGTGTCGTTGGCGATGCGCACGGCCTCCGCTTCGCCATCGAAGTCGATCACTGCCAGCACCGGGCCGAAGATTTCTTCCCGAGCGATGCGCATGGCGTTGTCCACGCCTTCGAAGATAGTCGGCGTGACGTAGCTGCCGCCGGTTTCGCTCAGGGCCCGCTCACCGCCGCTCACCAGTCGCGCCCCCTCGGCGCGGCCGGCCTCGATGAACTCCAGCACGGTGCGCAGATGGCCTTCGTCCACCAGGGCGCCGACGCGGGTATCGGGATTCAGGGCATGGCCGGGCGCCCACGCCTGCAGCGCCTCCGCCACCAGGGCCAGAAAGCGCGTCTTGATCGAGCGTTCGACCAGCAGCCGCGAGCCGGCGATGCACACCTCGCCCTGGTTGAAGGCGATGGCCGCGGCGGCTGCCTCGGCCGCGGCCCTGAGGTCCGGGGCGTCGGCGAAGACGATGTTGGGGCTCTTGCCACCCGCCTCCAGCCAGACGCGCTTCATGTTCGACTCGCCGGCATAGACCAGCAGCTGCTTGGCGATGCGGGTGGAACCGGTAAAGACCAGGGTATCGACGTCCGGGTGCAGCGCCAGCGCCTGACCGACGGTGTGGCCGTAGCCGGGCAGCACGTTGAACACGCCCGCCGGGATGCCGGCCTCCAGCGCCAGGGCAGCGATGCGAATGGCGGTCAACGGCGACTTCTCGGACGGCTTGAGGATCACCGAGTTGCCGGTGGCCAGCGCCGGCCCCAGTTTCCAGCAGGCCATCATCAGCGGGAAATTCCAGGGCACGATGGCCGCGACCACCCCGACCGGTTCGCGGGTCACCAGACCGAGCTGGTCGCGCGGCGTGGGCGCCACCTCGTCGTAGACCTTGTCGATGGCCTCGGCGCTCCAGCGGATGGCATTGGCCGCCGCCGGCACGTCGATGGCGAGCGAATCGCTGATCGGCTTGCCCATGTCCAGGGTTTCCAGCAGGGCCAGCTCCTCGGCATGGGCCAGCAAGAGATCGGCGAAAGCGATCAGCACCCGCTTGCGCTGCGCCGGTGCCCGATGGGCCCAGTCGCCTCGCGCGAAGCTCGCCCGCGCAGCCTGCACGGCGAGCTCGGCATCCTCGGCCATGCAACTGGCCACCCGGGCCAGCGGGCGACCATCCACCGGACTCAGGTCGGCGAAGGTCGCGCCGCCCTGGGCGGCCTGGTAGCGGCCGTCGATGAAGGCACGGGCTTCGATGGTCAACGCCTGGGCACGCTGCTCCCAGTCCTGTTGCGTCAGCACGGTCATGATCACGCCTCCTAGACGGTGTGCAGGTACCAGTTGTATTCGAGGTCGGAGATGGTGGTCTCGAACTCCTCCAGCTCGGCTTCCTTGCAGGCGACGAAGATGTCGATGTACTCGGGGCTGATGTACTGGTTCATCACCGCGCTGTCGTCCAGCCGGCGCAAGGCGTCGCGCAGGTTGTTGGGCAGGCTCTGTTCGAGCTGCTCATAGGAGTTGCCACTGACCGGGGCGCAGGGCTCCAGGCGCTGGGTCATGCCGTGGTGAATGCCGGCGAGGATCGAGGCCATCATCAGATAGGGATTGGCATCGGCCCCGGCGACCCGGTGTTCGATGCGGATCGCCTCGCTGCTGCCGGTGGGCACGCGCACCGCCACGGTGCGATTGTCCAGGCCCCAGCTCGGCGCATTGGGCACATAGAACTGGGCGCCGAAGCGGCGATAGGAGTTGACGTTCGGGCAGAGGAAGGCCATCGACGCCGGCAGGGTTTCGAGAATGCCGGCGATGGCATGGCGCAGCGGCGCATGGTGCTCGGGATCGTCGGTGGCAAAGATGTTCTGCCCGGTCTGCTTGTCCAGCAGCGAGATGTGCACGTGCAGGCCGTTGCCCGCCTGGCCGGGATAGGGCTTGGCCATGAAGGTGGAATCCATCTCATGGTCGTAGGCGATGTTCTTGATCAGCCGCTTGAGCAGCACCGCGTAGTCGCAGGCCTTGATGGCGTCTTCGACGTGATGCAGGTTGACCTCGAATTGCGCCGGCGCGGATTCCTTGACGATGGCATCGGCCGGCAGCCCCTGCTCCTTGGCGCCTTCCAGCATGTCCTGCAGGCAATCCACGTATTCGTCCAGGTCGTCGATCAGATAGACCTGGGTGGAGACCGGCCGCTTGCCGGAGATCGGCGAGCGCGGCGGCTGCGGCCGGCCGTTCACGTTCTCCTGGTCGATCAGGTAGAACTCCAGTTCGAAGGCGGCGCAGATGGTCAGCCCCAGGTCGTCGAACTTCTTCACCACCCGGCGCAGCACCTCGCGCGGATCGGCGAAGAACGGCGAGCCGTCCTGTTCGTGCATGGTCATCAGCAGTTGCGCGGTCGGGCGCTTCTGCCAGGGTTCGTAGCTCAGGGTGCCGGGAATGGGAAAGCAGGTGCGGTCGGCGTCGCCGATGTGCAGGCCCAGACCGGTGCTTTCCACCGTGGAGCCGTTGATGTCCAGGGCGAACAGCGAAGCCGGCAGATTGATGCCGCGCTCATAGACCTTGGAGAGACTGGCCCGCTCGACGCGCTTGCCCCGGATGACGCCGTTCATGTCGGTGATCAACAGATCGACGTACTGGATCTCGGGGTGCTCCTTGAGAAAGCCGTTGGCTTCGGTGAGCTGGACGACGCGGGGGGATATCGAATTCATGGGAGGCATCCTTGACGCTGGCCCGCTTCGTTGTGCTTGCTCGTGCGGGTCTGGCAGCGTGGCTGTGGGCGGTGGTTGCTGCAGGCGCCGACCCTGTCTGCAAGGTCCGCCCTTCCACCTGATTGGCCTTGGGGGGCCAGGCCAGTATAAATTGGCATGAGCGCAACCTATATCGGCGAATCGGCAAAGGAAGAATGCACCGATGCAATATCAGATAGGTCATGCCGATCTCAAGCTGATCCTTGCCCTGGTCCGCGGCAGGACCCTGGCCCGCGCGGCGGAACAGTTGCAGGTGGACGTCTCCACGGTCTTTCGCGCCATCCGCAAGCTCGAAGCCAATCTGCAGGTCGCGCTGTTCGACAAGACCCGCCGCGGCTACACCCCGACCCAGAGCGCCAAGGCCCTCGCCGAACAGGCCGAGCGCGCCGAACAGGCGCTGGATGCGGCGCGCATCGCCCTCACCCAGGGCGAGAACGTCATCAGCGGCACGGTCCGCCTGACCTGCACCGATGCCGTGCTGCGCAGCCTGCTGCTGCCCGGCCTCGCCGACCTCATGCCGCGCTATCCCGCGGTCGCCCTGGAAGTCGCCACCTCCAACACCTTCGCCAGCCTGAGCCGACGGGATGCGGACATCGCCCTGCGCCTGTCCAACGCCCCGCCCGAACACCTGATCGGCCGCCGGCTCGGTCGCAGCTCCTATTTCGTCTGCGGTCACGAACGCTATCGCAGCGGTTACGGCCAGCTGGCCACCGAGCTGCCCTGGATCGCCCCGGACGACTCCCTGGCCGATCACGTCTCGGTGACCTGGCTGCGCCAGGCCTATCCCAGCCTCACCCCGCGCTATCGCTGCAGCAGCATGTCCTCGGTCGGCAGCCTGGTCGGCGCCGGCCTCGGTGTGGCCGCCCTCCCCGATTTCATGATCAGCAGCCTGGAGGGCGTCGAACGCCTGGGTCCGGCGCTGCATGGCTGCGACACCGATATCTGGCTGCTGACTCGTCCGGACAATCTGTCGCTGCGCTCGGTGCAGATCCTCTTCGATGAGTTGGCGAATCTGTTGAAGGCGCGGATAGCGGATGTCTGTCAGGCCTGAAACGAAGCGTTCGTTCGTCGGTTTTGCTGCCAACTTGCCTAAAACTTTTGAAACACCACGTCCCACTTAAACAACCACCTAAAAAGGTTTTAATGAATTTTTCACGCATTCTTCACGAGCTTTTTGAAGATAAAGTCGCTAATGCGACCAAGAGCCCTCAAGCGCTCTTCCGACAACCAGAGTCAAGCACGCAAGGCGCTCTTTCCAAGTAGATCGTCGGCGACGAATTGCCTTAAAAAACAAGCGGGTTAGGCGATATCTATGGGCGTGAGGAACCTGTCCATGGAGACAACGATGAGCCGCCTGTTCGCCATACCCGAGAATCCTGATCGTGACTGCCTGCTGCAGATCCACAGATTGCTGACGTTGAGAATCGATCAACTGCGCAATGTGGATATGGGCAGTCCGCAACTGCAGGACATGCTCTTTCAGTTCGAAGCCCTGACGGCGGAAACTATCCAACTGGTGGAGGAAGTCGCGGTTCGACTTGCCACGGAAACAAGCTAGCTGACGACTGACAATGCAAGTCCAGGCGGCGCGGCACTCTTAGGCGAAACGCCTCCTGGTGATCCGTGCCGCTGCCGGCAAAAGCAGACCTTGGGTAACGTCGCCCTCAAGGAGGAAGGCGCGCACGATCAGGCTCCGTCCAGCATGAGCGTCCATTCGCAGATCAAGAGCTACCGGCTCGATTCCGTTCTCGAAAAGCTGAACGACACGACCGGCAGCCGGCAGCCACCCGTCCTCACCAGCGCCCTGGCGCGGCGCCACCCCGCGAGGCGTCCGACGCTGTCCAGACTGCTGGAGCGACTGCGCCGCACGGCTGGCTCGAGCACGTCCGGCGAGCGTGATGCCGAGCGGCGCCGAGCCCCCAATGAAGTCATCACCCAGCATCCAAGGCCAGACCGATGAAGAACGCCAAACTCGCCACCCTGCCCACGCAAACACTGATGCAGCGCCTGACGCGTGAACTGGACGGCTGGACCGTGCTGGTCAGCCCGACCTGCCCGGACGGCTCGATCTTCGCGCGCCTGTATTCGCGCGCCGATCGGCGCGCGATCGCCATCCCCTTCGATGTCCAGGCGATCGCCAACGACAGCTATATCCGCGAGCGACTGGCGCTGGTGCGCGCCTCCCGCGTCTGACCGGACCTCCGCGCAACCGGCCTCTCAGCCAGGGAGGCAGGGGCCGGTACTGCCCCGCACCACCAGTTCGAAGGGCAGCACCACCTCCCGGCGGGGCGGTGGCGAACCGGCGAGGGTCTCCAGCAGCAGGGCGACCGCGCGCTGGCCGAAGGCTTCCGCGGGCTGGGCGATGGTGGTCAGCGGGGGATCGCTGTAGGCGGCGAAGGCGATGTCGTCGAAGCCGGCCAGGGACAGATCCTCGGGCACCCGCAGCCCGGCGCCGCGAAGGGTCTGGAGGGCGCCGATCGCCATCTCGTCGCTGCAGCAGAACAGTGCCGTCGGCCGCTCCGATAGCCGCAGCAGCGCCCGCGCCGCGGCGGCGCCGGCGGCCAGGGTGAAATCACCCGGGTGCAGCAGGTCAGGATCCAGCGGGACACCGGCCTGGTTGAGCGCCTCCTGATAACCCGCCAGGCGTTCCAAGGTCAGCGGACTGCGTTCCGGTCCCTTGATCAGGGCGATGCGCCTGTGACCGAGCGCCAGCAGGTGTTCGGTCAGGCAGCGGGCGGCGGCGCGATTGTCCAGCCGCACCTTGGGCCAGGCGTGCTCGGCGAGCACCTCGCAGGCATTGACCACCGGCGGTGCGTCGGGGTCACCGGCGAAGGGATCGAAGGCGCGCAGCTGGATCACCCCATCCGCCTGCCGCGCATAGACCAGTTCGGCGTACTCGCGCTCGCGGGCCTCGTCGCCCGCGGTATCGCACAGCAGCACCCGATACCCCGCCGCCTGGGCCGCCTGCTGGATCCCGGCGATGACGCGGGCGAAGAAGCTGTTGGCGATCAGCGGCACCAGCACCACCAGGTTGCCGGTGCGGCGCGAGCGAAACTGCACCGCCATCGCGTTGGGCCGGTAGTTGGCCGCGGTCACGGCGGCCTGCACCCGTTCGCGAGTCGCCGGCGCCACCACCTCGGGATTCTTCAGGGTGCGCGAGACGGTCGCGACCGATACCCCGGCCAGTTCGGCGACCCTGCGGATATTGGACATGCGGCCTCGGTTGGCGTGGGAAAGGGTGCAACTGTGCGCAAAGCCCGGCGTGCGGGCAAGCCGTACGTCCGCCGGGCGCTTGACTAAAGATCGCCGCAGGCTCCAAATACCCGCAGATGTAACCGGTTACACTCAACACAATAACAGACCGAGGGTAAGAGGATGCAGGCTGAAACCGGCGGCAAGGTCCGTTACGGCATGATCGGTGGCGGCCAGGGCGCCTTCATCGGCGCGGCCCATCGGCGCGCCGCGGCCCTGGATGGCGCGCTCGAACTGGTCTGCGGCGCCTTCAGCCGTGATTTGGCCAACAACGAGGCGACCGGTCGCGAGCTGGATCTGGCGCCCGAACGGGTCTATGCCTCCTGGGAGACCCTGCTGGCCAGCGAAGCCCGGCTGCCCCCCGAGCAACGGGTCGAGTTGCTGGTGATCGTCACGCCCAACGATCTCCATGTGCCCATCGCCCAGGCGGCCCTGAGCGCCGGTTTCCACGTCTTTTCGGAAAAACCCGCCGGCATCTCCCTGGCCCAGGTGCAGCGCCTGGCGGAAACGCTGGCCGCCCTGCCCCGGCCGCTGCGCTATGCGCTGGCCCACACCTACCTCGGCTATCCCCTGGTGTGGGAAGCCCGCGAGCGCGTCGCCCGCGGCGAGCTGGGGGCGCTGCGCAAGATCCATGTGGAATACCCCCAGGGCTGGCTGGCCCAGGACCTGGCCGCCACCGGCAACCGGCAGGCGGCCTGGCGCGACGATCCGGCCCTCTCCGGCCCGGGCGGGTGCCTGGGCGACATCGGTACCCATGCCTTCAGCCTCGCCGAATTCATCGGCGGCCAGCCCATCACCCGCCTCAGTGCCCACCTGCGCAGCCACCTGCCCGGTCGGCGGCTGGACGACGATGTCATGGTGCTGTTCGAAACCGCCGCGGGCGCCAGCGGCAGCCTGCTGGCCAGCCAGGTCTGCATTGGCGAGGAGAATGGCCTGCGCATCCGCCTCTACGGAGAGCGCGGCAGTCTGGAATGGCAGCAGCAGGCACCCAACAGCCTGCTGCAGCGCAGCCTCGACCAACCGCCGCAGACCCTGCGCGCCGGCCTCGGTCTGCCCTGGCTGAGTGCCGGCACCCAGCAGCGCCTGCGCCTGCCCGCCGGGCACCCGGAGGGCTATCTCGAAGCCCTGGCCAATCTCTATCGCGAGCTGGCCGCGGCCATTCGCAATCCCGCCGACCCCGCGCCGGGCCTGCCCGGCATCACCACCGGCTGGCGCGGCCTGGCCTTTATCGAAACCGCCCTGGCCAGCCATCGGCGCCAGGGCACCTGGACCCCCTTACCGACCCTAGGAGCCTGAACATGGCCGCCAACGCTCGTCACGGCCTCAAGGGCCCGGCGATCTTTCTCGCCCAGTTTCTCGACGACAAGCCGCCCTTCGACACCCTGCCCAACCTGGCACGCTGGGCGGCGGACCTCGGCTACCGCGGCATCCAGCTGCCGACGCTGGGCCCGCAGTGCCCGAATCTGGAACGCGCCGCCGCCAGCCAGGACTACTGCGACGAACTGCTCGGGCAGTGCGCCGACGCCGGGGTGGCCATCAGCGAACTCTCCACCCACCTGCAGGGGCAACTGGTGGCCGTGCATCCGGCCTTCAGCGAGGCCTTCGACGGCTTCGCCCCGCCGGCGCTGCGCGGTCGTCCGGAGGAGCGCCAGGCCTGGGCGGTCAAGCAGCTCAAGCTGGCCGCCAAGGCCAGTCGCCGCCTCGGTCTCAAGGCGGTGGCGAGCTTTTCCGGTGCCCTGCTCTGGCCCTATGTCTATCCCTGGCCGCAGCGGCCCGCCGGCCTGGTGGACGAGGGCTTCACCGAACTGGCCCGGCGCTGGCGTCCCATCCTCGACGTCTACGGCGAAGAAGGCATCGACCTCTGCTTCGAATTGCATCCGGGCGAGGACCTGCACGACGGCGCCACCTTCGAGCGCTTCCTGGCGGCCGTGGACGACCATCCCCGCGCGCGCATCCTCTATGACCCCAGCCATTTCGTCCTGCAGCAACTGGACTACCTGGGCTTCATCGACCGCTATCACGCGCGCATCGGCATGTTCCACGTCAAGGACGCGGAATTCCGTCCCGATGCCCGCAGCGGCGTCTATGGCGGCTACCAGGACTGGGCCGAGCGGCCGGGACGCTTCCGTTCCCTGGGCGATGGCCAGGTCGATTTCGGCGCCATCTTCAGCAAGCTCACCCAGTACGGCTTCGACGGCTGGGCGGTGCTGGAATGGGAGTGCTGCCTCAAGGACGCGGCCCAGGGCGCGGCCGAAGGAGCGCCCTTCATCCAGCGCCACCTGATCCAGCCGGCCACCCGCGCCTTCGACGACTTCGCCGGCAGCGACGCCGACCCGGCGCGCAATCGGCGGATGCTCGGCCTGGAGTAAGGACCCGCCTCGTTTTTTCGTCACATAACCCACAACAAGGAATCGACGATGAACGCACTTTCGCTACGCCTGAGCACCCTGATGTTCCTGCAGTTCTTTATCTGGGGCAGCTGGTTCGTCACCCTGGCGACCTTTCTCGGCAATACCCTGGGCGCCAACGGCGGCCAGATCGGCCAGGCCTTCGCTACCCAGTCCTGGGGCGCGATCCTGGCACCCTTCGTGATCGGCCTGATCGCCGATCGCTACTTCAACGCCGAGCGCATCCTCGGCCTGCTGCACCTGGCCGGCGCGGTGCTGCTCTACCAGCTCTATGCGGCGGCCGACTTCACCACCTTCTATCCGCTGGTGCTGGCCTACATGCTCTGCTACATGCCGACCCTGGCGCTGGCCAACTCCGTGGCCTTCCGCCACCTGGCCGATCCAGCCCGGCAATTCGCCAAGATCCGGGTTTGGGGCACCCTGGGCTGGATTGCCGCCGGCCTGGCGATCAGCTTCGTCTTCGCCTGGGACAGCCGCAGCGGCATCGCCGCCGGGGCCCTGCGCAACACCTTCCTGCTCGGCGCCGCGGCTTCCCTCATCCTCGGTCTCTACAGCTTCAGCCTGCCGCGCACCGCGCCGCTGCCGGCCACCCGCGGCGGCCTGGGCGCGATGCTCGGCCTGGACGCCCTGCGCCTGCTCAAGGACCGCAGCTTCGCGGTGTTCTTTGCCGCCTCGGTGCTGATCTGCATTCCGCTGGCCTTCTACTACCAGAACGCCAACCTCTTTCTCGCCGAACTGGGGGTGGCCAATCCCACCGGCATGATGACCCTCGGCCAGGTGTCGGAGGTGGGTTTCATGCTGCTGCTGCCGCTGTTCATCCGCCGCTTCGGCCTCAAGCGCACCCTGCTGGTGGGGATGCTCGCCTGGGCGGTGCGCTATGGCTGTTTCGCCCTGGGCGCCCAGGGTGACGCCCTCGCCTACCTGCTGCTGGGCATCGCCCTGCATGGTGTCTGCTACGACTTCTTCTTCGTTTCCGGGCAGATCTATACCGACGCCAAGGCCGGCGAAGCGAACAAGAGCGCGGCCCAGGGCCTGATCACCCTGGCCACCTATGGCGTGGGCATGCTGGTCGGCTTCCGGGTCGCCGGGATGGTCTCGGACCACTACGCCAGCGCCGCCGGCCATGACTGGCAGGGCATCTGGCTGTTCCCGGCGCTGTTCTCCCTGGGCGTGCTGCTGGCCTTCCTGGTCACCTTCCGCGACGCCCGCCCGGCACGCGCCACGGCGGCTGCGCCCCTGCGCTAGGACATTGCGATCGGAGGCCCGCCTCGACTTGGGTCGGGCCTCCGATCAGCGCCTTCCTCCCCGACGATCCAGCTAGACCCGTGGCCCAGGCGCTGCGCCTGCCGGTCTGCGCCTTGGGGCTATCCCTCCCGCGCCCTCCTCTGCAGCAAGGCCACGCTGGCCCGAGCGCCTGCCCCTCCCGCGCCCATCGCCTGCCTTGAGCAAGAAGGCTTTCACTAATCAGACCGCACTCTGGCAAGACCAATTCGAAAAAATCCAATTGGTCTTGCCAGATATCCAGACTGGGGTGTAGCTTTCCCTGCCATGGATCTCACATAGGGCAGCGACCCTAGAACAACAACAAGAGAGAGCACCATGCTGGATACCCCATCGCCCCGCGGCGAAGGTGGCGGCCCCGTACCGGCTGCGCCCGCGCCCTGTCTGACGCTCGAAAACATCTCCAAGCGCTTTCCCGGCGTCGTGGCCCTCAACGATGTCAGCCTCAGCCTCTACCCGGGTGAAGTCCACGCCATCTGCGGCGAGAACGGCGCCGGTAAGTCCACCCTGATGAAGATCGTCAGCGGCCAGCAGCCGCCGGACGAGGGGCGGATCCGCTACCTGGGCGAAGAGCGGCAGTTCAAGTCGGTGTCGGAAGCCGAGCAGGTGGGCATCGCCATCATTCACCAGGAGCTCAACCTGGTGCCCCACCTCACGGTGGCGGAAAACATCTTTCTGGCCCGCGAGCCGGTGCGCTTCGGCCTGATCGACAGACGCAAGATGCAGGCGGACACCGAAGCCTGCCTGGCACGCCTGGGCGTGGCCATCAGCCCCCGCGCGCCGGTCTCCAAGCTGTCGGTGGCCCAGCAGCAGATGGTGGAGATCGCCAAGGCGCTGTCGCTGGACGCCCGGGTACTCATCCTCGACGAACCGACCTCCTCCCTGACCGAAAGCGAGACCCAGGCGCTGTTCAAGGTCATCCAGGACCTCAAGGCGCGCGGCGTCGGCATGCTCTACATCTCGCACCGGCTGGACGAGATGCGCCACATCGTCGACCGGGTGACCATCCTGCGCGACGGTCGCTACGTCTCCACCCAGCGCTTCGCTGAGACCAGTGTCGACGCCATCGTAGCAGGCATGGTCGGGCGCTCCCTCGACGAGAAATTCCCGCCGCGCACCGCCGTGCCCACCGGCGAGGTGCTGCTGCGGGCGCGGGGCCTGACCCGCAAGGGGGTCTTCCAGGACATCAGCTTCGAGCTGCGCCGCGGCGAGATCCTCGGCTTCGCCGGCCTCATGGGCGCCGGCCGCACCGAGATCGCCCGGGCGATCTTTGGCGCCGACCGGCTGGATGCCGGCGAGGTGGAGATCAACGGCCGCGCGGTCACCATCCGCAGTCCGCGCGACGGGATCGATGAAGGCATCGCCTACCTGTCCGAGGACCGCAAGAAGGACGGCCTGGCGGTCAAGATGACCCTGGCGCACAACCTGACCCTGGCCAATCTGGACGCCCTCTGCGGGCCGCTGGGGTTCATTCGCTTCGGCGAGGAGGCGCGGGTCGCCCAGGACTACGTGCGGCGGCTGGACATCCGCACGCCCACGATCGACAAGGTCACCCGCTATCTCTCGGGCGGCAACCAGCAAAAGATCATCATCGGCAAATGGCTGTTCCGCGACGCCCGGATCATGTTCTTCGACGAGCCCACCCGGGGTATCGACGTCGGCGCCAAGTACGCCATCTACGAAATGATGGACCAGCTGGCGGCCCAGGGCATCGGGGTCGTCCTGATCAGTTCGGAGCTGCCGGAATTGCTCGGCATGAGCGATCGGATCCTGGTCTTTCACGAAGGTCGCCTGACCGGCGACGTCGAGACCCGGGCCACCTCCCAGGACCAGATCATGCACTACGCCTCCGGCTGCACGTCGCACTGACGGCAGCTCGCCCACGCGTGTCGAGCGAGACAGAGAAATGACCGAAAAACAAAAAGAATTCCTGCAGAAGTTTGGCGCCCTGGTCAGCCTGCTGGCGCTGATCGCGGTGTTTTCCTCCATGAGCAGCGCCTTCCTGACCATGGGCAATGGCATGAGCGTGGCCTTGCAGGTCACCTCCATCGCCTTTCTCGGCCTCGGCGCGACGGCGGTGATCATTACCGGCGGCATCGATCTCTCGGTGGGCTCGGTGCTAGCCCTGGCCGGCGTGGCCAACGCCATGGCGGTCAAGGCCGGCGCGTCCATCGAGGTGGGCATCCTGGTCGGCCTGATCGTCGGCGGGATCTGCGGGGCGATCAACGGGCTGTTCGTGACCCTGGTCAAGCTGCCGCCCTTCATCGCCACCCTGGGCATGATGCTGGTGGCCCGCGGCCTGGCGCTGCGACTGACCGATGCCCAGCCCATCTCCGGCCTCGGCGCCGCCTTCGGCACGCTCGGCAACGGCACCCTGGGGCGCATCGAACGCATCGGCGACGACGGCTTTCCCAACGTGATCTTTCCGGGCATCCCCTACCCGGTGATCATCATGATCGTGCTGGCCATCGCCCTGTGGCTGGTGCTCAGCCGCACCCGCCTGGGTCGCCACATCTACGCCGTGGGCTCGAACGCCGAAGCGGCCCGCCTCTCCGGGGTCAAGGTGCGCGCGGTCACCCTCTTCACCTATGTGCTGTCCGGCGTGCTGGCGGGCCTGACCGGCGCGGTGCTGATGTCACGCCTGGTCACCGCCCAGCCCAACGAAGGGGTGATGTACGAACTGGACGCCATCGCCAGCGCGGTGATCGGCGGCACCTCCCTTTCCGGTGGCATCGGCAGCGTGTCGGGCACCCTGATCGGCGCCTTCACCATCGGCGTCTTGCGCAACGGCCTCAACATGCTCGGCGTCTCCAGCTTCACCCAGCAGATCATCATCGGCCTGGTGATCCTGCTGACCGTCTGTATCGACCAGCTCCGCAACCGCAAGAAGTGAACCCTCGATAACAACAACAAGGAACGACCGATGAAAAACTTCAAGAAAGTGGTCCTGGGTGTCGCCCTCTCCGCCGCGACCTCCCTGGCGCTGGCCGGTAACGGCGAGATCGCCGTCATCGTCAAGAGTGCCAACTCCAACTACTGGCAGAACGTGCAGAAGGGCGTGCAGGAAACGGCCAAACAGCACGCCAACTACAAGGTCACCTTCCAGGGACCGGCGTCGGAATCGGCGATCGCGGACGAGGTGAACATGGTGGTCAACGCGGTCAACCGTGGCGTCTCGGGCATCGTGCTGGCGCCGTCCGACCCCGATGCCCTGGTCCCGGCCATCAAGCAGGCCTGGGAAGCCCATATCCCGGTGGTGCTGATCGACTCCTCGGTGGCGGAAAGCGGCGCGCCCTACTACCAGTCCTTTCTCTCCACCGACAACAACAAGGCCGGCGAGCTGTCCGCCCAGCGCATGATCGAAAAGGTCGGCAAGACCGGCAAGATCGCCATCATGTCCTATGTGCCGGGCACCGGTTCGGAAGTGGGCCGGGTCGGCGGCTTCCGCAAGTACCTGGAGCAGCATTCGCAGCTGACCGTGGTGGGCCCCTTCTATTCCCAGTCGCAGATGGCCAACGCCCTCAACCAGACCACCGACGTCCTGGCCTCCAATCCCGACCTCAAGGGCATCTACGGCGCCAACGAACCCACCGCGGTCGGCATGGCGCGGGCCATCGCCCAGTCCGGCAAGGCCGGCAAGCTGCAGGCCATCGGCTTCGACGGCAACGAAGACCTGCAGGGCTTCGTCCGCGACGGCACCCTGGACGCCATCGTGGTGCAGAGTTCCTATCGCATGGGCCTGGAATCGGTCGCCACGGTGATCAAGGTCATCGAGAAGCAGAAGGTGCCCAAGTTCATCGACACCGGCGTCCTGCTCATCGACAAGGCCAACCTGGACAGCCCTGACGCACGCAACGTGCTCTATTGAGCGGAGGCCTGGCGATGAATCTCTCCGAACGGCGTCCCCTGGCGAAAAGCCCGCTGGCCCTGCCGGTGCTGGGGCTCGGTTGCTCCCAGCTGGGCGGGCTGTACCGGGACATGCCGCTGCAGCAGGCCGTCGACACCCTGGCCGGCGCCTGGCAGCAGGGCATCCGCTATTTCGACACGGCGCCCTTCTATGGCTATGGCCGCTCGGAGCATCGCCTCGGTGCCTTTCTCGACGAACAGCCACGGGATGACTTCGTGCTCAGCAGCAAGGTGGGCCGGCTGCTCGCGCCCAATGGCAGCGAGCGCGCCAACGGCGACGGCTGGGAACGGCCGCTGCCCTTCAAGCCGGTCTACGACTACCGCTACGACGCCATCCTGAGGTCCCACGAAGACAGCCTGCAGCGACTGGGGCTGGCGCGGATCGACATCCTCTATGTACACGACATCGGCCGCCGCACCCACGGCGAGCGGCACGACCTCCACTGGCAGGCGCTGACCCGGGGCGGCGGTTTCCGCGCCCTGGAAGAGCTGCGCAGCAGTGGCCAGATCCAGGCCATCGGCCTCGGCGTCAACGAATGGGAGGTGGTGGTCGACAGCCTCAGGGAGTGCCCGCTGGACTGCACCCTGCTAGCCGGTCGCTACACCCTGCTGGAACAGGAAAGCCTGAAGCTCCTGCTCGATCGCTGTCGGACCCAGGGCCACGCCATCGTCGCCGGCGGAGTGTTCAACTCCGGGATCCTCGCCGGTGGCCAGCACTTCGACTATGGCGCCGTGCCGCTGGCGGTGGTCGCCAAGGTGCGGGCGCTGCAGGAGGTCTGCCGCGACTTCGCGATCCCCCTGGCCGCCGCGGCCCTGCAATTTCCCCTGGCCCATCCGGCGGTCGCCTCGGCAGTCATCGGCGCACGCAGCGCCGAGCAGGTCGCCAACAACCTGGCCTGGCTGCAGACGCCCATTCCGGCGGAGTTCTGGAGCACCCTCAAGCAGCGCGGCCTGCTGGACGCCGACGCTCCCGTGGCGGGAGCCCCGGCATGAAGCCGCACCGCCCTTTCCACCCGCCTCTGTGGCGACGGACGCTCGCTGCCATTCCCAACGAGCGCCCGGCCCTGAATCCAACGTGCATCCCGATGCGATGCGGAGTCTTCCTATGCTGACCGTCATCTGTGAAAAACCCGGCCTGCTGGTCTCGCGCGATACGCCCAAGCCCGCCCGAGGCGAAGGCGAAACCCTGATCCGCATCCGCCGGGTCGGCGTTTGCGGCACCGACCTGCACATCTACGAAGGCAACCAGCCCTATCTGGAATACCCACGGGTGATGGGCCACGAGATTTCCGGCGTCGTCGAGGAAACCGACGACAGCGGGCGCCTGCAGGCGGGAGACGTCGTCTACGTGGTGCCCTATCTGTCCTGCGGCCAGTGCATCGCCTGCCGCCAGGGCAAGACCAACTGCTGCACCAGGATCGCGGTCCTGGGCGTGCATCGCGACGGCGCCCTCACCGAATACCTCAGCCTGCCCGACCGCTTCGTCTTCAAGGCCGAGGGCCTCAGCCTCGACCAGGCGGCCATGGTGGAATTTCTCGCCATCGGCGCCCATGCCGTGCGCCGCTCGGGCCTGGGCCAGGCCCAGCGCGTGCTGGTGGTGGGCGCCGGTCCCATCGGCATGGCCGCGGCCATCTTCGCCGGTATCGCCGGGGCCCAGGTCACCGTCCTCGACACCCGCACCGATCGCCTGGCGTTCTGTCGCCAGCATTTGAAGGTCGCCGCCACGGTCACCGTCGGTGACGGCGACAAGGACGAACTGGCGCGGCTGACCGATGGCGACTTCTTCGATGTGGTGTTCGACGCCACCGGCAACGCCCGCGCCATCGAGCGGGGTTTCGAATTCGTCGCCCATGCCGGCAGCTATGTGCTGATCTCGGTGGTCAAGGACCACATCCGCTTCGCCGACCCCGAATTCCACAAGCGCGAGACCACCCTGCTCGGCAGTCGCAACGCCACCGCCGAGGACTTCCAGCACGTCGAGCGCTGCCTGCGCGAAGGCCTGATCCCGGACCAGGCGCTCAATACCCATCGCCTGCAACTGGCCGAGTTGCCCACCCGCTTCGCCGAGCTGCTGGACCCGGCCCGCGGTGTCGTCAAAGCCATCGTCGAAATCTAACGGGCCTGACCTGGCCGAGGAGCGAGACCATGACACGCTACTGCCTGTTGCTGGACCTGCGGGACGACCCCGAACTCATCGCCGAATACGAACGCCAGCACGCGGCGGTCTGGCCCGAGGTCATCGCCCATCTGCGCGAAGCCGGCGTCGCCAACATGACCATTTGGCGCCTCGGCTGCTGCCTGACCATGCTGCTCGAGGCGGGGCCGGACTTCTCCTTCGCCCGCATGCAGGAGCTGGAACAGCGCAATCCGAAGGTCCAGGAATGGGAAACCCTGATGGCGCGCTATCAGCTGTCCTCGCCGGAGGCGGGATCGGAAAAGTGGCAGCTGGCGACCCCGCTGTTCGAGCTGGCGGCCCTGCCCTAGGTCGCTGGCGCCGATCCGGGTAGCCCATGAGATACTGAAGCCCTTGAAGATGCAGGTTTCATCGATGACGCTGCCCACTGCCACCACCGAAAGAAAGCTCTACCAGAAGATCGCGGACCGCCTGCGCCAGCACATCCGCGAGGGCGCCATCGAAGCCGGCACCCGCCTGCCCCCGGAGCGCGACCTGGCGCAGTTGCTGGGCGTCTCCCGGCCGTCGCTGCGCGAAGCCCTGATCGCCCTGGAAATCGAAGGCAGCATCGAGGTTCGCCAGGGCTCCGGCATCTATGTGAACGCGGCCCTGCTGAACAACGGCGCGCGGACCTCCACCCTCGGCGAGAGTCCTTCGGAGCTAATGCATGCCCGGGCGATCATCGAAGGCGCGGCCATCGTGCTGGCCTGCTCCCTGGGTGGCAAGGCCGACTACCGCTACCTGGCGAAGTGCATCCAGAACATGAGCGACAAGATCGCCCAGGGGCTGTCGCCCATGGAGGACGATCGCAAGTTCCACTGCCGGCTGGCCCGGATGAGCGGCAACTCCACGCTGGTGCGCATCATTACCTCGCTGTTCGACGAGCGCCACAGCCCCATCTCCACCCATGTCGCCGAGCAGACCGAAAGCCAGAAGACCTGGGGCGTCGCCGTGGCCGAGCACGAGGCCATCCTGCGCGCCGTGGAAGCCCGCGACCTGATCGGCGCCCAGACCGCCATGCGCCACCACCTGCTCTGCTCGGAAGCGCGCTGGCTGGAGGGGTTCGCGTCCAGCGAGGAGTGAGGAGTGAGGAGTGAGGAGTGAGGAGTGAGGGCGACAGGCGCGGACGGGGTGGCTCGCCGCTGAAGCCTTCCAGCGATAGGCCGCCAGACCCTTTCAGCCCAGTAGCAGGCGGATCGCCCGCTCGATCCGCTGCGCGGCCTGGGCCTCTAATTCCCGAGGATCGTCACCCAGCAGCGCCCGCAACTGATGCGGCGCGAAGACCAGATCGATGAACCCCTCGAGCAGGCGCGCGACGTTATCCGGCTGGTCTGGGCCCGCCTCGATGGCCTGCCGCACCCGCAGGCGCCCTGCCTCCCAACCAATCCGGGTCGCCTCGGCTGCCACCGCTGGAAAGCGATCGGCCGTGGCAATCACCAGTCGCATCATCGCCAGCGTCTCCGGCCGTGAAGCGTGCTCCAGCATGTCCTGCCCGGCCAGTCGCAGGCGCTCCGCGAGCGGCAAGCCGGAGGGCAAGGGCTCGATCTGCGGCAGGGTTCCCGAATGACGGCGGATCACCGCTTCGAACAGCTGATCCTTGTTGGCAAAGCGTGCATAGAGGCTGGCCTTGCCCGCTCCGGCCTGTCGCGCCACCGCCTCGCAGGAGGTCCCGGCAAAGCCCTGGGTGAGGAAGAGTTCGAAGGCAGCGTCCAGCAGGCGGCGATCGACATCGCCCGCTTCTTCGCGGCGCGGCCGTCCGCCGCGGGGTTTGGTTATCTCGTTCATGGGCGAACCTTAGGCGGATTGACAGAGGCTGTAAACTGAACGATAACGTTCAGTTATCTGAATTCGCTTTTCCGTCTCGAGGCCAGTCATGACAGCGTCCATCCAGCCTTTTCCCATCGACGTCCCGCAAAGCCAGCTCGACGAGCTGGTGGCACGACTCAGACTCACGCGCTGGCCTGATCGCGAGACGGTCCACG
Source organism: Pseudomonas sp. MOIL14HWK12:I2 (assembly GCF_000510745.1). NCBI lineage: Bacteria > Pseudomonadati > Pseudomonadota > Gammaproteobacteria > Pseudomonadales > Pseudomonadaceae > Pseudomonas > Pseudomonas sp. MOIL14HWK12:I2. The sequence goes on from NZ_KI783313.1 coordinate 688,827, forward strand.
ACGGCAGCCAGGGGCCGCAGCTTGCGCGCCTGCAAGCGCTGGTGGAGCGCTGGCGCGGCGAATACGACTGGCGGGCAGCCGAGGCCCTGCTGAACGGCTGGGGCAGCAGCCGCACCGAGATCGATGGCCTCGGCATCCACTTCCTGCATGTGCGCTCCGCCGAACCGGCGGCCACGCCACTGCTGCTCACCCATGGCTGGCCGGGCTCGGTGCTGGAGTTTCGCGAGGTGATAGGTCCGCTCACCGACCCGGTAGCCTATGGTGGAAAGTCCGCTGACGCCTTTCACCTGGTCATTCCCGCATTGCCCGGTTTCGGCTTCTCGGACCAGCCGAGCGAACCCGGCTGGGGAGTGGGCAGCACTGCCCAGGCCTGGATCGAACTCATGCGCCGACTCGGCTATGGCGATCACTGGCTGGCCCAGGGCGGCGACTGGGGCGCCGCGGTGACCACGGCCCTGGCCCATATGCGCCCGACTGGCCTGGCCGGCGTGCACCTGAACATGGTGATGTTCCAGCCCACCGCGCAGGAGGTGGCCGAGGCCACGCCGGCCGAGCAGAAGATGCTCACCGACGCCGCACGCTATGAACGCCAATACTCGGGCTACATGAAGCTGCATACGACCCGCCCGCAATCGGTGGCCTTCGCCCTGGCCGATTCGCCCGTAGGCCTGGCGGCCTGGATCTACGCCCTGTTCCAGGACGTCTCGGACAGCGCGGGCGAGCCCGAGCGCGTCCTGGCGCTGGATCATCTACTCGATGACATCATGCTCTACTGGCTGCCCAATGCCGGCGCCAGTTCGGCGCGCTTCTACTGGGAGGCCATGCGCGAGATGGCGAACGGCATGCCCAGCGCGCCGCTTCCCCTACCCGCGGGCGTCAGTATGTTCCCCGGCGAGCAGCTGCGGCTGTCCCGCCGCTGGGCCGAGCGGCGCTTCGCCGATTTGCGGTTCTTTGGCGAGGCCGATCACGGCGGACACTTCGCAGCGATGGAGAATCCGGAGCAATTCGTGGCGGATCTGCGGGAGACCTTTCGGATGCTGCGTTGAGGGCGCCCTACCCGAGGCAGCGCAGTAGCCGCCTGGATCAAAGGCCCCGGGCCGCTTGGTGAGCGCCTAGCTGATGGTAGGCCGGGGCCGCGCTTTAACACTTGTTTACAAGCGTTCAGGAAGTTTTACACGCGGCCCTTTACCGCTCGATACCCTTGACCCCCGGGCGATCATTCGCTGAATGCCGTTTTCGCGCAGAGGGTTACCAAGGTGAGGCACGTCCTGAAAAGCATCGGCGCTATCGCCATGATACTGGGCCTGGCGGCCGTGCTTCTGGGGTGGCTAATCGATCCTTCCCTTTCCCTGCAACGCGGCATCAAGTTCGCTTCGATAAAGCGCGAATTCCTGCAGACGGACCTCTTCCTCTGGGGCGCCCTGCTGTTCGCGGCAGGGTTCAATGGCTATGCGCTGCACAGCGATCGCTGAAACAGATCTTCGACGGCCGCCACGCGCCCTCATGACCAGGCGTAGCCAGGACCGCCGAGATTGCCTTTTCGCTCGCTTCACTGCAGGGTGATCCGCCCACGCTTACCGGGACGTATGCCTTGACCCCTACCCTCCACATCGCCGCTGCCATCCTCCTGAACGAACGCCGGCAGCTGCTGCTGGTGCGCAAGGGTGGCACCACCGCCTTCATGCAACCGGGCGGCAAGGTGGATCCGGGGGAGCAACCCTTGGAAGCCCTGATCCGCGAACTGCAGGAAGAGCTCGGTCTGGTCATCACCGCAGAGGCTGCGACCTTTCTCGGCAATTATCTGGCGCCCGCCGCCAACGAACCCGGGTTCAGGGTCGATTGCGCGCTGTATCAGGTCGCCCTGCGCGCGTGGGACCAGGCGGTGCCTGCCGCCGAGATCGAAGACGCGGTGTGGGTAGCCGTGGACGAACCCGGCGATCTGCCGCTGGCGCCCCTGACTCGCGACGTGATCCTTCCCCTGCTGAGGCGGCAACTGCTGACCTCTTAGCAAGGGGCCCTGCCCCCTCGGTCTCGGATGCAGCTGCCAGGCCGCTTGAAACTTCGGGTAGCCTGGCGCCGGCAAGCGTCAGACTCTGGGCAACGGCTGCCACCCCCCGGCCGTGCGCAGCTCGAGGCAGGCCGGCAGGCCATACAGACGCAGCAGGTGCAGCCAGCCGTTGCGCACCAGATCGCGCACGACGGCGTGGTTGGCGATCACCTGGTCGATCATCGCGCGCGGTGCCTCGATCACCACGTGCAGGCGTAGCGGCCGGTGCATCCATTGCTGGCCGTCGTGCAGCGACTGGCGCGCCAGACCGGTGCGCAGGTCGCCGCCGTTGCCTTCGAACACGCCGATATGGCCGCCCACCACGTTGTGCAGCAACTTGTTGCCGCTGCCGAAGCGCAGGTTGTCGGTGGTCGAGGTGAAGTACTGCAGGTTGATCCAGTGCGCCACCACCATGGGCGCCGTCATGATCAGCTCCAGCACCTTGCCCTCTTGGTCCTGCCGCCAGTCGTAGTCGTGCAGGAAGGCGCGGCCCTCCAGGTCCACCGCGCGGGTGCGCGCCCGCGGTGCGGCGATGAAGGCGGCATTGCCGGCGAGGCCCCATTCCGGCCGGGTCTGCGCCCAGTCACGGGCCCGCCGGCGCAGCTGGCCGAGCAATCTTTCCGGCTGCGGCGGCAGCGGCGCCAGGCCCAGTTTGCCCGCCCGCTGCCGCCGCACCTCGGCGCTGGCGCTGTCCAGTGCCAGCCGCAGGCGCTGCCAGCTGGGCTGGAGCTCTGCCGGAAGCGACTCGCACCCGAAGACCTGCACCTCATCCGTCGTGGTGTTGTGCAGCCCGGCCAGTACCTGGCAGTGCGGCGGCAGGTCGAGTCCGCGCACCCGCAGCCCGGCGCGCACCTGGGCATCGTTGAGCAGGCCGGCCAGCAGCCGCGCATTGATCTCGCCGCTCTGACCACAGCAGGCGCCGCAATCCAGACCCGCCGCCTGAGGGTTGTTGGCGCTCTGGCTGCCATGGCCGAGCAGCACCAGCAGGGGCGGCACCGGTCCGTTCAGGCCCATGGCCTTGAGGATCCGCCCGGCCAGCTCGACCCGCTGCAACTGTGACATCTCCGGTAGCTGTGGTTGCAGCTGTTGCCGCTCATGGCGGCGCCAGGCGCTGAGTTCGGGCGAAGACGCGCCACCGGCCAGGCCATAGGTCCGTCCCAACAGCGCCCCGGCATAGCCCAGCCCGACGCTTTCCACCAGGGTGAAGGTCGAGGCCGGCAGCCGCTCGAACAGCCGCCAGCGACCCAGCCGCGCCAGACGATCTTGACGCACCTGTGCCAATTGCCGATCCCGTATGGCATCGCCACTGCCCTCGCTGACCTGCAGTTGCGGCGCGAGCAGGCCCGGCAGTTGCGGGCGCGTGGCACCGGTACCCAGCGGGGTAAAGGCGATGGGCAGCCCGAAGAAGCCGGCGAAACCGCCGGTTTCCAAGGCCGGGCAGGTCTGCTCCAGGGCGCGCCTGAGGGGCTCGGAGCGGACGTCGATACAAAAGAACAGCTTGGCCAGTGGCACCGGGGGCAAGGCCGCCGGTACGCTGTGGCACAGCGCCTGCTGCAGGTGCTCCTGCCAGGCCAGCTCGTCGGCGCGCTGCCACAGCTGCAGGGCCTGCCAATTGGCCGAAGGCATCCGCTGCAAGCCCTCCTCCCAAGCCGCCCGCCAGCACTGCCAACGACTGTCGGCATCGCGCCGCCGATCATCCACCAGCCACTCCCAGGCCGCGCGAATGGCCAGCAACTCCAGCAGCGTGCGGTCGTCCTCTCCCTGTAGCCGGGCCTCCCAGCGCCGATAGGCGCACCAGGAGGCCCAGCCCAAGTTGCGCAGCAGCAGGCAGTCGAACCAGGCGGCCCAGTCTGATGCCGGCAGCCCCAGGCGGTCGACCGCCGCCTCCAGGGCCGCCTCGGGTAGTGCCGGCAATTCGGCGATCCGCTGGTGCAGCTCGCGACAACCGCTGAGTACGCTCAAGCCCCGGTCAGCCAGCAGGCTGGCGCGCCAGGTCTGATAGAGCCCGCCACCGTCTGACGGACGCCAATCCGCCTGTTCGTGATCGAACCAGGCCGCGCAACTCTGGCCGATCTGGTGGGTGATCAGCGCCGGCCAGCCCGGGAGCGGGATCCCTGGCTCGGCCAGATCTTCCAGCAGCGGCAACCCTTGCCCGACCTCGGCGGGAGCGTCCAACGCCTCCAGTAGCCAGGTCGGCTTGCCGGACGTCCCCTGCTCGGCCAGCGCCTGCTGTAGATGACGCTCGGCGATACGCCCCTCCCGCCAGGCCTGGCGATAGTCGCCCGCTTCCAGGGTCAGGCGGCTGCCTGCCCGTTGCCAGAGTTGCGCGGCCACGGCCTGCCAGGCCTGGTCGCGCCGCTCCCACAGCGGGTTCACAGCGATCATGCGATCCAGCGGCCAGGTCGGTGCGATGCGCGCACAGGCCTGCCGGGCGGCCTCATGCAGGGCCTGGTGCTCAAGGCTGGGAAGTGTTTCGAGGACGGTCATGCGCGGTCTCCAAGGGTTGCGTTCAGGGGCTGGGGCGCACGCGCCGGCCACAGGCGAAAGGTCAGGCGGGTGAAGTGCTCGTCCAGGTAGAAACCGGCAAAAGCCAGGGAATAGAGCCGTTGCGCCAGGGCGCCGTGCGGCCGGGCCAGCAGCAGGCCCTGCACCAGGTAAAGGCCGACCAGCATGGCCATGGCCACCACGGTCAGTGGCAGCGGCGCCGTGGCGAGGTGCTGGTCGAGCAGCCAGCCGGCCGCCTGATGCCACAGCAGGTAAGCGCCGAGCAGCAGGCCGAACATGAGCAGGCCATGGGCGGGCTGGTCGCGGCGCAGGCACCAGGGCGCCAGGCCGATCGCCAATAGCGTCAGAGCCACCAGGGGCAGCTCATGGCTGGGCAGCAGCCAGCCCCAAAGGCCTTGCAACAGGAGCAGCGCCAGCGCAGCTGCCAGTAGCGCCCGCAGCAGGCCGCCCAGTTCGAGCGTGGGTGCCGGCGGCTGCAGGGCATGCTGGCGGGCGTGGGCTACCGTCTCGCCGGCGGCGAGGAAGGCATGGGCCTTGTAGAGCGAGTGGGACAGCAGGTGCACCAGCGCCAGTTCGTACAGACCGAGCCCGCATTCCAGCAGCATCAGGCCCATCTGCGCGCAGGTCGACCAGGCCAGGCGGACCTTGATGCTGATCCGGGTCATCATCACCAGCGCGGCCAGGACCGCGGTCAGGCCGCCAATGAGCACCAGCAGGCTCTGCGCCGGCACCGCGGCGGAAAACAGCGGGGCGAAGCGCAGCAGCACGAAGCCGCCCAGGTTGACCACCCCGGCATGCAGCAGGGCCGAGACCGGCGTGGGCGCCTCCATCACCTGGATCAGCCAGCCATGCACCGGCAACTGCGCCGATTTGAGGATCACCGTCAGCGCCAGCAGCAGCGCCGCGCCCTGCCATTCCCAGCCGAGCGGTCCCCCCGCCTGCACCTGGGCGGTCACGGTGGTGAGGATCAGCGAAATCTGGCTGCTCCCGCCGGCCTGCACCAGCAGCAGGGTCGCCAGCAGCAGACTGATATCAGCCAGGCGGCTGGCGAGGAATTTCTTGTGGGCTGCGACGACCGCCTGGGGGCGTTCGCGGTAGAAGGTCAGCAATAGATGCAGGCACAGACTGGACAGGATCCAGGCACCTGCCACCAGCACGAGGTTGCCGCTGGTGACCACCGTGGCCACCGCCGCCAGGGTGCCCAGCAGCGCGAGCACATAGCGCCGCTGCCCGGCCTCCCCCTCCAGATAGCGCCGGGAATACTCGATGATCACCAGCGCCAGCAGGCTAACCAGTCCGGCCATCGCCAGACCCAGGCGGTCGGGGTGCCGGGTGTCGTGGAGCGCCTGCAGCCAGGCCGCCAGCACCAGGAAGACGCCCAGATAACCCGCGACCCGTGCGGGTAGCCAGAGTCGGCTGGGTGAAGCGAGGACGGTTGCGGGCAACAGCGCCAGGGCATAGACCCAGGGCAACAGGGGAGCCAGGGAAAACGGCAGGCTAGACATCGCGCACACTCCATGAACACCAGATACCGATAGTTTCAGGATGTGTACGAATTATTTAAAATAGATTGATCAGAACCTAACGTTCACTTTTGAAGAACGAAGCATGCGCCGCCTCAATTTTCACCACCTGCACTACTTCTGGGCCGTGGCCAAGGAAGGCAATCTCACCCGCGCCGCCGAGGCGCTGCATGTCTCCCAGTCCGCCCTCTCCACCCAGATCCGCGTGCTGGAGGATCAGCTCGGCCACCCCCTGTTCATCCGCTCCGGACGCAGCCTGCGGCTGACCGAAGCAGGGCAGCTAGTGCTGGACTACGCCGAGACCATCTTCGCCCTGGGCAGCGAGTTGCAGGACACCCTGCAGAACACCCAGGAAGCCAACCAGACGCTGCGCATCGGCTCCGTGGCGACCCTCTCGCGCAACTTCCAGGAGAACCTGCTGCGCCCCTTCCTCGGTCGTGAAGACCTGGTGCTGACCCTCGAGTCCGGCAGCGTGGACGAACTGCTGGAGCGCCTGGCGCTGCACAAGCTGGACGTGGTGCTGACCAACCAGGCGGTGAGCGCCGACAGCCAGCGCACCTGGCAATGCCGCCTGCTGCATCGCCAGCCGGTGTGCCTGATCGGCCCGCCGCGCCAGGACAGTCGCCCCTTCGATCTCCACCGCGACCTGCAACAGGCCCGCCTGATCGTGCCCGGTCGCAGCAGCGACGTGCGCAGCCAGTTCGACGTCTATTGCAGCGGCCAGGGGCTGACGCCCCGCATCTGCGCGGAGGTCGACGACATGGCCTTGCTGCGCCTGCTCGCCCGCGACTCCGGCGACATGGCCCTGCTGCCCGCCGTGGTGGTCCAGGACGAACTGCGCAGCGGCGCGCTGCAGCTCTACGCCGAGGTGCCCGAAATCGCCGAGCGCTTCTATGCGGTGACCCTGCAGCGGCAGTTCAGGCTGAGCATTCTGGAGGAGTTGCTGGGGCAGCCAGGGGTGCCGGATGCCGCCTCAGCGCCAGAGGCGCTTTGATCCCGGTTAACGAGATCGCCGAGCGGTGACATTCGCTCGGCGTCATATCGAGTGCCCCGCTACCTCACCACGCCATTGGCCTTGAACAGCCAATCGAAGGCCTGGCCAAGACTCGGCGATGCCGTGTCGATAGGCGCGTGTGCCAGCTGCGCGGATGTCCGAGCGAATACCTCCCTCACCCCAGGCAGCACCGCCACCGGTAGCTCGGCGGCCCGCAGTTGGCGTTCGGCCTCTTCCACTTCCTTGAGACGGCGCGGGGCATGCACGACATGCGTCCTAATGAGGGCGCCGAGAAAGTCTCTTAATGAGGCCTGGTCGATATCGCTCAGGGCGTCATGAAGCTTTTCCGTGACACCCTGCTTCTCGGCCGCCATGAAGCACTCGATGGTCAAGGCTTCCAGTCCCTTGGTGAACACGCTGCGCAGGATCTTCAGGGCGGCTGCATCGCCCGCGGCGCCGCCCTCGACGGGCTTGAGCGGTGCCCCGGCTTCGGCAAAGAGGACGACCGCACGCTCCAGGCCGATACCGGCGGCCAGCAGATTGGTTTTCGCGTGCGTCAAGGCGATGGCCCCCAGGATGGCCACGTCCACATAGGGAATGGAGCGCTCGGCCGCGATGGCCGCGGCTCGTCTGATCTGCTCCGGATCCGCGGTGGTCATGTCGATGAACAGCGCACCCGTCCGCATAAGGGCCAGGGCCTGCTCGGCGACTGGCAGCGAGACAGTGCCGAATACGCAGGAGACGACGACATCGCAATCGGCTACCCCATCCTCCATCGAGGTGACGAGAGCCACGTCATGCTCTTTCGCGAAGGCCTGGGCCCTGGGTGAAGGCTTGAGGTCACACAAGAGGATCTCGTGGCCTGCTGCCGCCCAGGGGTGCGCGTAGGTAAGGCCCACTTCGCCTGCGCCGATAATCGCTAGTTTCATTTGCTTGTTCCGTAATCAGTGGGCCGCGTAGGCGCCCCGGTAGGTTCCCGCGGCAATCTGCGCGAGCATTTCCGCTTCCTTGCGCTCGGTCGCCAGGCAACGGTCGAGCAGCTCCGCCGCCTGGGCCAGGGGAAAGGCGACGATGCCGTCATGGTCACCCACGACGAGGTCTCCTGGTGAAACGATCATGTCGCCAATGCTCACCGGCACGTTGATCTCCCCCGGACCGTTCTTGTAGGGGCCACGGTGATAGCCCCCGCGAGCGAAGATGGGGAAGCTGCCCTTGCTGATCGTCGCCAGGTCGCGAATCGCCCCATCGACGACGACGCCCGCGGCACCGCGCTTTTCCGCGATAGCCGCCATGATGTCGCCCATCAGGGCGCGACTCAGGTCGCCACCGCCATCGACCACCAGCACCTGGCCAGGGACGAGGAGCTCCAGCGCCTGGTGGATCGCCCGGTTGTCGCCGGCGGGTACTTTGACGGTGAGCGCAAGGCCGGCCATGGTGCCTTCGATCCGGTGGAAGGGCCGCAGCGGAGCGCCTGGAAGCCGGTCGAGACAGTCGCTGATGATCGAGGTGGAGGTGCGGGCAAAGGCTTCGACCAGCGAGGTCGGACTGGAAGCGTTGACGTTCATAAGGGCTCCTCTTGTTGGATAACGTCGAGGATAGGCCCGTGGCCAAATAGAAAAAGCGATATTAAGGTATGGCCATTCATGCCCTGGAGGAATGCCCGTGGTCACACTACGCCAGTTGCTGGCGCTGCACTGGATCGAACGTCTGGGTACCTTCGAAAGGGCCGCCGAGCATCTCAACACCACCCAGTCAGCCATCTCGAAACGGGTGCAGGAGCTGGAGTCCTCCACCGGCCTGCAGCTGTTCGATCGCTCGCAGCGGGGTGCCCGCTTCACCGCCGAGGGCGAGGAGCTGCTGGTCATTGCGCGCGAGATGCTCGATCTGAACGAGCGCATCACCTCGCTCAAGGACGGCAAGCACGTCACCACCCGCCGTCTGCGACTGGGCGTTACCGAACTTACCGCCTGGACCTGGCTACCGCGCCTGGTCACGCGTCTGGTCGCCGACTTCCCCGGGCTTACGGTGGAGCCGGAAGTCGACATGAGTCGCAATCTGCACGAGCGGCTGATGGACGATCTGGTCGACCTCATCGTGATACCGGACACCTTCACGGCGCCCGAGGTCACCAGCGTACCCCTCGCGACCGTGGAGAATGCCTGGATGGCCGCGCCGGGACTGGTCCGGAGTTCAGGCGTGGTGGGCCTGGCCGAGCTGGCCAAGTATCCCATGCTGATGCAGGGCAAGAAGTCAGGATCGGGCCTGTTCGTAAATCGCTGGCTGCATGCACGCGGAATAGAGCTGCCCAAGATCCTCTCCTCCGACAGCCTCACCGCCATGCTCGGTCTGGCTTCGGCGGGCCTGGGCGTCACCTACCTGCCACGCGAATGTTTCCGCCCGCTGGTGGACGAAGGCAAACTCGTCATCGTCGAGACCGATCCCGAGCTGCCACCGGTTCCCTACATGGCGATGTACCGCAATGATCGGCCCTCGACCTTCGTCGCCGAGATCGCCACGCTGGCGACGCAACTCTGCGACTTCACGAAACAGTTGCAGCGTTAGCCCGCTATCGCCAGACCGTCCTGCGGCTACCAGAGCGACAGCGCAGCAGACGGCCGTGATCCTGGACCAAGGTTCCGCCCCCTAGTCAGCAGAGGCCTCGACCGGCGCGGTAGCCGGTTCGGAAATGGTCAGCACGAAGGCCAGCGCAGCCAAGGAGCAGACGCCGAGGAAGATGAACACCGCCGTCCAGCTGTAGCTATCCAGCAGGAAGCCGGTGATCAGCGGCGCCATGGCGCCCCCCGCCTGGCCCGCGCTGTTGACCACGGATGCAGCCACCGGATAGGTCGTTCTGGTCGTCAGTCCCATCGAATAGACCGAGAACGACGAGTAGCCGATATTGAGCAGAAAGCCGGTACCGAACAGCAACAGGCTGACCGCGAGCAGCCCGTTGGGTGCGTAAACCAGAGCGACCATCATCACGCAGGTCGCTACGGCGCTGATCATCATGGTCGGTTTCCGACGGCGGTCCAGGATTCGATCCGACAGCCAGCCGCCGACGATATTGCCGAGCACCCCGCCAACAAAGGGCAAGGACGCCACGAAGCCGACCTGCATCAGTTCGAAGTGCTTTACCTCGCCCAGGTACTTGGGGAGCCAGGCCAGGAGCACGTTCACCACTCCGGTCATCAGCAGGTAGCCCAATCCACAGCCCCAGATGTTCCAGGACCTGAACACGGAGCGGGACGTATCCAGGAGGGGGGTGCGCTCATAGCGCAGCGCGCGGTCGAGCCTGCCGAAATCCCGGTGCTTACGGACCGACTCGCTGTGCGCGGTCGTCTGGTCTTCGATGTGTTCGGCTTCGGCGTCACTGACCTGCTTGCAGGCTCTCGGATCATTGGGGACGAGCCACCACCACAGCAAGGCGAGCAGCACGCCTGGCAGGGCGAAGGCGATGAACATGGTGCGCCAGCCATCGAGCAGAATCAGCGCTGCCCCCAATGGCGGTGCTATCACCGCGCCCATCTTGGCGGCGGACAGGAAGGCGCCGGTAGCCGTGCCCTTTTCCCGCGGCGGAAACCAGCGGTTGATGGTGCTCAACATCGACAGGGGCAAGGCAGCTTCTGCGACGCCCAGCGCCGAGCGATAGATCTTGAGCATACCGATGCTGTGGGAGGTGCCGATCAGCAGCGTCACGAGCGAAGTCAGGCCAATCGCCGCGGGGGCGACCACGCGCACGCTGACCTTACTCAGCAGAAAGCCCGCCGGTATCTGACCGAGCGAGTAGAACAGGAAGAAGGCACTGACCAGCAGACCCACCTCGGCATTGGTCGCGCCGAACTCCTTCTGGATATAGGGCAAGGCGATCCCGATATTGGCCCGATCGGCTGCGGCGAGCATGTACACGACCACGATGACCGCCAGTACCACCCAGCGATAGCGGGTCCTCGACCGCGTCTGTAACGCTGCCCGTTCCGCCACTGCCGGTGCCGGCTTTGAAGCCAGGGATTCGGTCATGAGTCCTCCGATTTTTATGTTTATTAAAGGTGACGGAGGTTTTACGACGGCCCATTAATGGAAAAAAGCGATAAAGAGGCACAGGCATTCATTCCCCTTAGGAATGAGCAGCGTCCACAGTTGGCGGGATAGCGATGCTTGAGCCCTTGGCAGCCAGCTTGCGGGTCGCGATCGCTGCACTCTATGGGCAGGAATAAGGGGCGGAAACACGGATAACTGTCGGTCAGCCGGCGGGGCTGTGAATCCTGCCCCGGTTGATGGGCTGGCCCAACCACCCAGCACCCCAGGCGTGCCCTCCTCCCCCTCGCCCGCTACAATGCGCGCCTTGCCGTGCCACGCCTGATCGAGAAGAAACGCCATGTCCCTGCCCAAGCACCATCTGGAATTGCTCAGCCCTGCCCGCGATGTCGGTATCGCTCGGGAGGCCATCCTGCATGGGGCCGATGCCGTCTACATCGGCGGGCCGAGCTTTGGTGCGCGGCACAATGCCTGCAACGAGGTCAGCGAGATCGCCGAGCTGGTGAAATTCGCCCGCCGCTACCATGCGCGGGTGTTCACCACGATCAACACCATCCTGCACGACGACGAGCTGGAGCCGGCGCGCACGCTGATCCACCAGCTGTACGACGCGGGCGTGGATGCGCTGATCGTGCAGGACCTGGGCGTGCTGGAACTGGACATCCCGCCGATCGAGTTGCATGCCAGCACCCAGACCGACATCCGCACCCTGGCGCGGGCCAAGTTTCTCGACCAGGCCGGCTTCTCCCAGCTGGTGCTGGCGCGCGAGCTGAATCTGCAGGAGATTTCGGCCATCGCCGCCGAGACCGACGCGGCCATCGAATTCTTCATCCATGGCGCCCTGTGCGTGGCCTTCTCCGGCCAGTGCAACATCTCCCACGCCCAGACCGGTCGCAGCGCCAACCGCGGCGACTGCTCCCAGGCCTGCCGCCTGCCCTACACCCTGAAGGATGACCAGGGTCGGGTGGTGGCCTTCGAGAAGCACCTGCTGTCGATGAAGGACAACAACCAGAGCGCCAACCTGCGCGCCCTGGTCGAGGCCGGCGTGCGCTCCTTCAAGATCGAGGGCCGCTACAAGGACATGGGCTACGTGAAGAACATCACCGCCTACTACCGCCAGCTGCTCGACGAGATCCTGGAAGACCGCACCGACCTGGCGCGCGCCTCCAGCGGTCGCACGGCGCACTTCTTCGTGCCCGATCCGGACAAGACCTTCCACCGCGGCAGCACCGACTATTTCGTCACCGACCGCAAGGTGGACATCGGCGCCTTCGACTCGCCGACCTTTACCGGTCTGCCAGTGGGTCAGGTGGAAAAGGTCGGCAAGCGCGACTTCATTGCCGTGACCGAGGAGCCGCTCTCCAACGGCGACGGCCTGAATGTGCTGGTCAAGCGCGAGGTGGTGGGCTTTCGCGCCAACGTCGCCGAGCTCAAGGGCGAATTCGAGGAGGACGGCCAGAAGCGCTATCGCTATCGCGTCGAACCCAACGAGATGCCCGAGGGGCTGTTCCGCCTGCGCCCGAATCATCCGCTGTCGCGCAACCTGGACCACAACTGGCAGCAGGCCCTGCTCAAGACCAGCGCCGAGCGCCGCATCGGCGTGCACTGGCAGGCCGAGCTGCGCGAGCAGCGGCTACAGCTGACCGTCACCAGTGAGGAAGGCGTCAGTGTTTCGGTTGCCCTGGACGGTCCCTTCGGTGCCGCCAACAAGCCGGAGCAGGCGCTGGATGGCCTGCGCGATCTGCTAACCCAGCTGGGCACCACCGAATACCACGCCCTGGATGTGACCCTGGATGCACCCCAGGCCTTCTTCGTGCCCAATTCGCAACTCAAGGCGCTGCGCCGCGAGGCCATCGAGCAGCTGACCGCTGCCCGCGTCGCCGCCCACCCGCGCGGCAGCCGCAAGGCCGAGAGCTGTCCCCCGCCGGTGTATCCCGAGTCGCACCTGTCGTTTCTCTACAACGTCTACAACCAGAAGGCCCGCGACTTCTATCATCGCCATGGCGTACAACTGATCGACGCGGCCTACGAGGCCCATGAAGAGCCTGGCGAGGTGCCGGTGATGATCACCAAGCACTGCCTGCGCTTCTCCTTCAACCTCTGTCCCAAGCAGGCCAAGGGCGTCACCGGCGTGCGCACCAAGGTCGCGCCGATGCAACTGGTCCACGGCGACGAGGTGCTGACCCTGAAATTCGACTGCAAGCCCTGCGAGATGCATGTGGTGGGCAAGATGAAGGGCCACATCCTCGACCTGCCGCTGCCCGGCAGCCAGGCCGCGGCCAAGGCGCTCGCCAGCATCAGCCCGGAAGACCTGCTCAAGACCATCCGCCACAAGCCGACTGGGTACAGTCACTGAGCCCTGAGGGGCTGACGTCGCTGCTGGCTAGCCAGCAGCGATCCGCCGGCTCGATTCGCTAGCGCTCGGCTGCCGCGGGTGTCTGCCGCGCCAGTCCGTTGTAGGCGTCGAGCATCCGCCCACACCAAGCCGTAATGGGGTCGTCCTGGGCCAGCAGGGGTTGTTTGCTGACGATCCGCGCCCACTGAAAGGCGCCAAAGACGATGTGATCGGCATAGGCCGGGGCTTCACCCGCCAGGTAATCCTGCAGTGCCAGGGTGCTGCGCAGGGGCTTCAGGACTTCGCGGAAGGCTTGCAACGAGGCCTCGCGCTGTCCAGCCAGGGCCTCCAGCGAGACGCCAAACGCCGCTTCGCGGGTCCGCTTGAAATAGTCCTTATCGGCTTCATCCAGCACCGCATGGACGTCGGGCAGGATCACCCGCGCCAGCGCCGGATGGACGCTGTCCGCGACCCATTGGTTGATGAAGCGCGTCGTGGCATTGAGCGAAGCATCGCCCAGCAGCGAGGGCCGCTCGGGGTATTGGCGATCCAGGTACTCGGCGATGGCCCAGCTGTCGCTCACCCACTGCTCGCCATCCACCAGCACCGGCACCTTGCCCTGCCCCGAAGCGGCGATGGCCTCCTTCTCGTGAAAGCGCCAGGCAATGGTCTCGACCGGCAGCCCCTTGTGCGCCAGCGCCAGGCGTATGCGCCAGCAATAGGGGCTGAAGCGGCAGCTGTCGTCGGCACCGGTCAGTTCGTACAGGCGTAGCGGAAGGCTCATCAGGATGTCTTCTCTTGGTTAACCAATGGGGATTCACGGGTGACGGTCGGGTCGCGCACAGCCACCGATCAGGTCTTCTGGGACAGCGGCAAACGGCTATAAGCACCCGACCGCTTGCGCTTTCTTTGGTCCGCCATGGCGAAGGTCGCTAGCCCGGCGACGCTCGGGGGAACCTGCTCACAGACCGAGCCCCCACCTCGCCTATCGGCTACAGTTCAGCCAACCCTTTGGCTGCCGCGAACGCCAGGCGCCGGAAAACCAGCGCGCGAGAAGGCGCGCAAAGCACCTCGAACCAGGAGTCGCACATGGAGCAGGACAACCCCGCGCAGGACTACCCCAGCTCGCTGGAGGCGCTGGAAAGCCTCTACGGCGAGGTCGCAGCACCCTCGATCCTCAAGGAGATCGATCACATCCACCCCGTTTACCAGCCCTTCATCGAAGCCGCGTCCTTCATGGTCCTGGCCTCCTCGGGGCCTCAGGGACTGGATGCCTCGCCGCGCGGCGATGCGCCGGGCTTCGTGCATGTCGAGGATGCCAGGACGCTCTACCTGCCGGACCGCCGGGGCAACAATCGCCTGGATACGCTGCGCAATGTCCTCCAGGATCCCCGGGTGGCGCTGCTGTTCCTGATCCCCGGTATCGGCGAAACCCTGCGCATCAACGGCACCGCCCGGATAGCGGTCGATCCGGCCTTGCTGGCCCGCTTCGAGGTCAAGGGTCAGCGCCCGCGGACCGTACTGGAAGTCACGGTCACCAGCGTCTACTTTCAGTGCAGCCGCGCGGTGATCCGGGCCGGCCTGTGGGATCCCTCCAGGCACCTGGCGCGCAGCGCGCTGCCCTCTCCCGGCACCATCCTCAAGCAGCTCTGCCCGACGCAGGTGGACGGCGACGCCTACGACCAGGCCTTGCCGCAGCGTATCGCCAGCACGCTCTACTAGGGCTGCCCGGCCCTGACTCCAGCCCCATAAAGGACTCGCAATGACCTTCACCGATATCCTCGTTCCCACCTATACGAATCTGCTCGGCGCCCTGTCGGCCTGGCTCGGCAAGGCCGAGACCCAACGGCCGGACGGTGCCGCCGAGGCCCTGCTGGTCGCCCGCCTGGCGCCCGACATGTTCCCGCTCGCCACCCAGATCCGCTTCGCCTGCGTCCAGGCCCAGGAAGGGATGTTGCGCCTGCACGACCAGGTCTTTCCGCCCGAACTGACGGACCTGCTCAACGAAGGCCGCAACGCCACCGAACAACCGGGCACCCTCGCCCAGGCACAGACCCGCATCCGCGAAACCCTGGACCAGGTACAGGCCATCGCCGGCGAAGGGTCGCCCATCAAGGAGGGCGCGCCGGTCGCTCACGAACTGCCCCAGGGACTGGTGTTCGACTTCACCGCCGAACAGTACGTCCGCGACTGGGCGCTGCCGCAGTTCTACTTTCACGTGATGACCGCCTACGCCATCCTCCGCGCCCAGGGCGTCGAGCTGGGCAAGGCCGACTACGTCGCCCATGTACTGCCCTTCCTGAGGCCCGGCGCGTCCTCCTAGTTGCCAGGCGGTCAGCGCCCGGAGCCACGTCTCCCGGATTCGAGAGGGGCTGCCAGAGCCCTGGTCGTCAGCCTTGGCGATCAGCTGACCGCCAGGTGTGGCCTGAGCTTCAGGGCCGCGTACTGCAGCAGCATGATGGTCTTGCCGTCACGAATGGTCCCGGCATCGATCATCGCCAGCGCCTCGTCCAGGTCGACCTCGAGCACGGCGATGTCCTCACCCTCCGCGACATTGCCACCCCCGGCCGACTTGCGATCGCCCGGCGCGTACTCGCCGACGAAGAAATGCAGCCGCTCGGTCACCGAGCCGGGGCTCATGAAGGCATCGAACACCTGCCGCACCTCCCGCACCTGAAAGCCCGTCTCCTCCTCGACCTCGGCACGGATGCGCACCTCGGGCTCGGCCGCGTCCAGCAGGCCGGCGGGCGCTTCGATCAGCAGGTCGTCGTGCCCGTTCACGAAGGCCGGATAACGCAGCTGGCGCGTCAGCACCACGGTGCGCCGCCGGGGATCATAGAGCAGGATGGTCGCGCCATTGCCGCGATCGTAGGTCTCTCGCGATTGCCGCTGCCAGGTGCCGTCACTGCGCAGGAAGGCGAAGGTGGTCTTCTTCAGGACGAACCAGTCGTCAGACAACACCTCGACCTCTTCGACACGAATACGCGGGGCGATGCTCATGGGCGATCCTCTGGGTTGGCGAACGGTGTTTACCGCTCTGGGGCTGCGCGTTAGAATTCGTGCAGTTTCGTGCAACGTCAAGAATTTTCGTGCAGGAGTCTCCGATGCTGACCCGTGAACGCAAGGCGCTTATCCAGCAGGTGCTGCGCCAGGAAGGCCGACTGGTGGCCAAGGCCTTCAGCCAGCAGCTGGGGGTATCGGAAGACACCATTCGCCGCGATCTGCGGGAACTGGCGGCGGAAGGTGTGCTGCAACGCGTGCATGGCGGCGCCTTGCCGGCGTCGGCTGCCGTCGCGGACTACGCCAGGCGTGAAGAGACGTCCACGGCCAGCAAGGTGGCGCTCGGCCAGGCGGGCATCCGCCTGATCCAACCGGGACAGATCGTCTTTATCGATGGCGGCACGACCAATGTCCAGCTCGTCCGCCACCTGCCCAAGGAGCTTGAGATCACCGTGGTAACCCATAGCCCGAACATCGCGGTGGAGCTGGTCGAGCATCCGCTGATCGAGGTCGAGCTCATGGGTGGCCGCCTGTTCAAGCATTCCATCGTGACCCTGGGCGCGGCCTGTGCGGAGGCCATCGCCCGGGTGCGGGTCGACAGCTACTTCATGGGCGTGACCGGGCTGCATCCCGAGACGGGCGCCACCACCGGCAATGCCGAGGAAGCCGCGATCAAGCGCATCATCAGCCGCCAGGCGGCGGAGACCTTTGTGCTGGCGACGCGGGAAAAACTCGGCGCGGCCTCTCCCTACGGCATCATCCCGCTGGCCGATGTCAGCACCCTGGTAACGGACGCGGCGCCTGACGACGAGACGCTCGGGGCGCTGCGTTCGGCGCTTTCCGTGATCCACGCCTGACGCTCCTACCGTCCTGGCACGCCCTTCGCCTGTTAAGCTGACCCGTAACGGCGTGTTTCGGCCCTTGAATGGACGAGGCCAAAGCCTGATGCCGCTTGCCAATCCCAGAGCCCCCTGCAAAAGAGTCCCGCGGATGACGCTTTCAACTGGAGTAAGACGCGCCGCGCTGGCGCTCCTCTGTCTGGCCGGTCCCTTGCCACTGGCCCAGGCTGCCCAGCCCACCGTGGCCGTGGCCGTCTACCGCGGCCCTGCGGGGTGCGACGACTGCTCCGAAACGGTCCGGACGGCCATCGAACGGCTGGACCCGCGCTATCGCGTTGACTTCGTCGGCCCGGCGGAACGCATCGATATCACGCCCGCCAACCTGCGCCGCTACAGCCTCTATGTACAGCCGGGCGGCGGCCAGGACATTCCCGCCGCCCTGGCCAGCCTTGGCAATGCGCGCAGCGCCGCGCTGCGTGACTACGTTGCCCAGGGCGGACGCTATCTGGGGCTGTGCATGGGCGCCTACCTAGCCGATGCCGGAAACCTCAGGCTCATACCCGACGATCTGGACTCGGAGGTGGGACGCCCCGGCTTTCCCGTGACCACCATCGACGACGCCGCGGTCGCCGTACGCTGGGCCGGTCGCGACGATAACGTCTTCTACCAGGACGGTCCCTATCTACCGCCCAGTCATGCGCCTGGCGTTCGGGTGCTGGCGACCTATGCCAACGGGGACATAGCCGCGGCCCGCTATCCCTTCGGCCGTGGCGTGGTGGCCCTGAGCGGACCGCATCCGGAGGCCGATGCGAGCTGGTTCGAACAGGCCGACATCCCACCGGCGAGCCGGCCTCGGACGTCGCTTTTCAAGAGCCTGGTGGACGAAACCCTGCGCTGAGGCCGTGCTCTGGCGGTGAGACGTGTTGGCGGGCAGACCATCCTGCCCCTTTTGCGCAGGCCGGCGCAATTGACGGTCAGAGTGGCGAGATCAGTTGGACTATGTAGCGCCCAGGGGATGGACGCGGGCGAACATGACCTTACCACTCTTGCTGTGCCTCCCACTAACTGCCGAAGGCTCAAACACCAACTTTTCCGGCCAGCGCCTAGATATAAAAAAAACAATGGAAACGTTGTAGCCATATCCATCAAAATAAAACTTCCAACTAAAACTTTGGCAGATAGACCAATCTGATTGAGAGAACTGCCCCAGGATTTAACTCGCTGCACCTACTCACAACTTTACTCGCTGAACCCACGCACAGTTGAACCATGATCCCGCCCACCTTCCGCGCTTCATCCGTACCGTTGCAGGATCCAAGACTCGTGGCTACGCAGAACGCCGCTGAGGCGCGATCCACCAAATGCGCGATTTGGACTGTCGAAACTGCCTTTCAACGCGCCGCCTACCGTCCGCTTCGCTTAGCCCTACGGGGTCGCGAGCGACTGTCGGCGCATTGCCCGAACACAACGCCCTGGAACTTCGCCACACGCCACCATTAGCGTGAAAACAATTATCGGAAGAATATTAACGCTAACTACAACAACTGTTTTTATTTATCGAAGTGGCGTTAGGCCACTATAAATTTAGTTGAACCCGATCCGAAAGCCTGCCTATTGACGTCACTATTCCGTCGTCAGTCCTGGCTAGTCGCGAACACTAGCCTTCCTAAGCAGGAGCTTTCAGATGTTCAAGAATTTCCGGATTGGCACCCGCCTCATCGTGTCCTTTATCGCCGTGGCGTCCATCAGCCTGGTCGTGGGGTTGGCAGGTCTGAGCAACAGCAGCCAGATCAACGATCTGGCAACTCAGCTCTATCAGAACGAGTTGCTCGGGCTGTCCTATATCAAGGAGGCCAATCTGAACCTGGTCTTTATCGGCCGCGCGCGCAGCAACTACCTGCTGGCAACTTCCGAAGAGGATCGCAATCGGGCCCAGGCGGAGGTCAAGCTGGGCCTGGCCAACGTGCGGGACAATCTCGCCAAGGCCCGCCCCCTGTTCAGCAGCGAGGCGTCGGCCGCCAATTTCCGGCAGATCGACGAGTTGCTCGGCAGCTACACCTCTCAACTGGACCAGGCCATGGCGATCGCGGGCAAGAGAACGCTGCGGGACACCGATCCCGAGCTGGACAACCAGCTGGTCAGTGTCCGCCGTTATGGCGACCAGGTGGGCGTGCTGATGACTGAGCTGTCCAAGCGCAAGGAGCAGAACGCCAGCGACGCCAACGACCTCACCGACCAGATCTATGCCCGCAGTCGGGTCATGCTGATCGGCATCATCGCGGGGGGCGTGGCCTTTGGCATCCTGCTGGGCTTCCTTATGAGCCGCAGCATCACCCGACCCCTGCGCGCCGCCGTCGAGATCGCCGATCGCCTGGCCGCTGGCGACCTCACCCAGCGCATCGACGCCGAGGGCCGTGACGAGACCGCCGCCCTGCTGCGCGCCATGGACGGTATGAACCAACGCCTGTCGCAGATCATCAGCGATGTCCGCAGTGCCTCCGATGGGCTGGCCAGTGCTTCGGAAGAGATCTCCGCCACCGCCCAGAGCATCAGCCAGGCCAGCACCGAGCAGGCCGCCTCCGTCGAGGAGACCAGTGCCAGCGTCGAGCAGATGTCGGCCTCCATCGCCCAGAACACCGAGAACGCCAAGGTCACCGATGGCATGGCCGGCAAGGCCAATCGCGAGGCCAACGAAGGCGGCCAGGCCGTCAGGGACACCCTGGTGGCGATGAAGACCATCGCGGCCAAGATCAGCATCATCGACGACATCGCCTACCAGACCAACCTGCTGGCCCTCAACGCCGCCATCGAGGCGGCCCGTGCCGGCGAGCATGGCAAGGGCTTCGCCGTGGTGGCGTCCGAGGTGCGCAAGCTGGCGGAGCGCAGCCAGGTCGCCGCCCAGGAGATCAGCAACGTCGCCCAGGGCAGCGTGGCCCTGGCCGAGCGCGCCGGCTCGCTGCTGGACGAGATGGTGCCCTCCATCAGCAAGACCTCCGACCTGGTGCAGGAGATCACTGCCGCTTCGGAAGAACAGACCTCCGGCGTCGAGCAGATCAACAGCGCCATGCTGCAGCTGAGCCAGGTCACCCAGCAGAACGCCTCGGCCTCCGAGGAACTGGCCGCCACCGCCGAAGAGATGAGCAGCCAGGCCGAATTGCTCCAGCAACTGATGGAGTTCTTCACCCTGAACAGCACCCTGACCGGCCAAGATCTGTCGCGCCCCGCTACCAAGCGCTCGGGACCGGGGCTGGCCAAGCGGGCGGCCGCTCTCGTCGACAACTCGCGGCACGCCAGCCAAGGCGGCATCCCCGTCGGCTATGCCCGTTTCGAAGAGCCGGCCTGAGACCGGTCCGGCAACATGGTCCCCTTCGGCAGAGGTGCTCACCCCAGAGTGAGCACCTCTGCCTGCAAGACACCGGATGGACGCTGGTCAGGATCCCTGGCCAGGCTGTCTGCTGGAAAGCCTCAGCGGCCCACGCCGAGAAAGGCTTTGAGCTCGAGCACGATAGCCGTGACCTCTTCCTTATCGGTGAAGCCGATCCGCGGCCAGTCATAGCGACTGTCACGCTCGGTGGGGTGGCCGCTGGCGACTTTCAACTGCCTGAAGAAGTGTCGGGTTTCGACGACCCCTCGGCCTGCGCGCCTGGCATGGGATTCGATCTCGAAGGCGATCTCGCCCAGATTGCCCTCGGCCAGACCCGCCACGGGCCGATACAGGAATATCTGACCTCGCTCGGCCTTCACGCATCTGAAACCATGCCCGCTTTCCATCTCGTACAAGGCGCCATAGATGTCAGTCAGCAATCTTCTGGCCGTCTCGAACACATAGGTATTCATCTCTTCCGCCCCCAGTTTTCGGCACGAGATCACCGCAACAACTGCTTGAGCGCAGATGAATAGGAAACCCTAGCAGCCGCCCAGGAATTAACTCCTGCCGGAAACATCCCTTCACAGTTGCGGGATAGCGCTGAAGAGCAATGCCAGTTCGCCTTGGCCCTGATTACGGGATTCTCAGCGTCTCCTGAGCAAGGGAGCGGCTTTTCGAAAGACGCGTCGATGTGCTGCAGCAGCTCCAGGATCCGGCGCCAATACTCGACGGGTAGCGGCAGGTATTAATGACGAAACAGCACGGCGGAAGATCATCTCGGCGGGCCATCTGGCAGGCCCGCGCCGGCAGCAAGGGCCAGAACTAGCCCTTGAAACCCTTGCCCACCAGATAGACCTCGCGCGAGCGGGGACGCGAGGCTTCGGGCTTGCGGATCGACACCTTCTCGAAGGAGGTGCGTACGTCTTTCAGGAAGACATCGGAGCCTTCGCCCTGGAACACCTTGACCACGTAGTTGCCACCGGGCTTGAGCACCTGGCGCACCATGTCGAGGGTCAGTTCCACCAGGTACATGGCGGCGGCCTGGTCGGCGGCCGCGACCCCGCTGATGTTGGGCGCGATGTCGGAGACGATCAGATCGGGCTGGCGGCCATCGAGCACGCCGAGGATCTTCTGGAAGACGGCATCGTCGGTGAAGTCGCCCTGGACGAAGTCGACGTTGTCGAGGGCTCCCATCGGCAGGATGTCGGTGGCCACCACGCGGCCCTTGTCGCCAACGATGCCGCCGGCCACCTGCGACCAGCCGCCGGGCGCGGAGCCCAGGTCCATGACCAGCATGCCGGGACGGATCAGCTTGTCCTTCTCGTTGAGCTCGATCAGCTTGTAGCTGGAGCGCGAGCGCAGGCCGTCTTTCTGAGCGCGTTTGACGTAGGGATCGTTGACGTGTTCATCCAGCCAGCGACGGCTGCTTTTGGATCTTTTCATGTTGGAGCTACCACGGGAAAGCGGGTGAGGAGCGGACGCGCGCCAGGTCGGGCCGGCCGCAAAGTGGCGGCGATTATAAGCCGATAACGCCCGGGGACGAATCGGGGATCGCCCGAGCGACCGCCAGGCCGCCTAGTGGAGCGCCCATCGTCCCGGCCTGACAGCGCTGGAGCCGCCGGGTACAATCGCCGCCCTACCCCCCTCGTCCCTTCCTTTGCCGGAGTCACCGGCCAGGATTATTGTCATGATTCGCATCAACGAACTGTCTCTGCCGCTTGACCACACCCCCGCCGAGCTGCGCCAGGCCATCCTGGAACGCCTGAAGCTGAGCGACGCCGACCTCCTCGATTTCACCGTGTTCAAGCGCAGCTACGATGCGCGCAAGAAGAACAGCGTCATCCTGTTCATCTACATCATCGACCTGGAAGTGCGCGACGAGGCGGCGGTGCTGGCGCGCTTCGCCAATGACCTGCACGTGCGTCCGGCGCCGGACACCGGCTACTACCCGGTCGGCCAGGCGCCGGCCAACCTGACCGAGCGCCCGCTGGTGGTGGGGTTCGGTCCCTGCGGCCTGTTCGCCGCCCTGCTGCTAGCCCAGATGGGCTTCAAGCCCATCGTGCTCGAGCGCGGCAAGGACGTGCGCAGCCGCACCAAGGACACCTGGGCGCTGTGGCGCAAGAAGGTGCTGAGCCCCGAATCCAACGTGCAATTCGGTGAAGGCGGTGCGGGGCTGTTTTCCGACGGCAAGCTCTACAGCCAGATCAAGGATCCGAAGTTCTACGCCCGCAAGGTGATGCACGAATTCGTCCGCGCCGGCGCGCCGGAAGAGATCCTCTACGTCAGCAAGCCGCACATCGGCACCTTCCGCCTGACCGGCGTGGTCGCCGCCATGCGCGAAGAGATCATCGCCCTCGGTGGTGAAGTCCGCTTCGAGAGCAAGGTGACCGACCTGGTGATCAACGACGGCCAGCTCGAAGGCGTGGTGCTCGCCAGCGGCGAAACCCTGCACAGCCGCCATGTGGTGCTCGCCCTGGGCCACAGCTCGCGCGACACCTTCCGCATGCTGCACCGCCAGGGCGTGTACATCGAAGCCAAGCCGTTCGCCGTCGGCTTCCGCATCGAACACCCCCAGGGCATGATCGACCAGGCCCGCCTGGGCAAGTACGCCGGCCACCCGGAACTCGGCGCCGCCGACTACAAGCTGGTCCATCACGCCAGGAACGGCCGCGCCGTCTACAGCTTCTGCATGTGCCCGGGCGGCACCGTGGTGGCCGCCACCTCAGAGCCGGGCCGGGTGGTCACCAACGGCATGAGCCAGTACTCGCGCAACGAGCGCAACGCGAACTCCGGCATCGTGGTGGGCATCAATCCCGAGCAGGATTTCCCCGGCGATCCGCTGGCCGGCGTCGAGTTGCAGGAGCGCCTGGAATCGCGCGCCTACGAACTGGGCGGCAGCGACTATTGCGCGCCCGGCCAACTGGTCGGCGACTTCATTCGCGGCGCGCCCTCCACCGAATTCGGTGAAGTCGAGCCCTCCTACAAGCCCGGCGTGCGCCTGGGCGATCTGGCGCCGTCGCTGCCCGCCTATGCCATCGAGGCCATTCGCGAAGCCCTGCCCGCCTTCGGCAAGCAGATCCGCGGCTTCGACCGCCATGACGCCATCCTGACCGGCATCGAGACCCGCACCTCTTCGCCAGTGCGCATCACCCGCGACAACGACAGCCTGCAGAGTTTGAATCTGCGCGGTCTCTATCCCGCCGGGGAAGGCGCCGGCTACGCCGGCGGCATCCTCTCCGCCGGCGTGGACGGCATCAAGGTCGCCGAGGCCCTGGCCAAGGCGATGCTCGCGGAAGGCGACGCGCAGGACGCGCCGCTGGTTCGGGCCGCGGGTTGATGAAGCTCGACGACATCAAGAAGCTCCACCAGAAGAAGTACCGCGCCGAATTCGGCCACTTCCTGGTGGAGGGCGAGCACCTGGCGCTGGAACTGCAAAAGGCCGCGCTGCAGCACCCCCCGCTGCAGCGCGCTGAACTCTATGTGACGGGCGCCTACGAACACTGGCAGAGTCCGTTCCGGACGCACCTGATCAGCGACCGCCAGATGGCACAGCTCGCCGACACCAAGACCCCGCAGGGCATCCTTGCAGTGGTGCCCATGCCCCGGGAGCCCGTGGCAGCAGCGGTCGAGGGCGAGCGCGCCGTCTATCTGCACGAGATCCAGGATCCCGGCAACCTGGGCACCATCCTGCGTACCCTGGCCTGGTTCGGGCGCTTCCGCTGCCTGCTCAGCCCGGGCAGCGTCGATCCCTACAACCCCAAGGTGGTCCGCGCCAGCATGGGCGCCATCTTCCACACCCCGCTGGAACTCGACGTCGAACTCGCCGGCCTGCAGCAGCGCTTCCCCCGCCTCGCCTGCCTGGACATGCAGGGCACGCCCGTTCAGTCGGACCAGTTCAAGACCTTCGATTGCTACCTCTTCGGCAACGAAGCCCGCGGCGTTCCGCGCGAGCAGCTGGCGGCGCTGAACGCCCAGCCCTTCACCATCGGCGGTTCGGGCGCCATCGAGTCCCTGAATCTGGCGGCCACGGTTAACATGTGCGCCTATGAGTTGAGTCGCTAGCGCTGACGCACGCCGCGTGGTGGCCGTTCCAGAGGGCGGCGTGGCGCCTCCCAGGCGAAGAGAGGCCGTCCCGCCCGCGCTCATGACTCAGCAAGCCTCTTGCCGGGGATTCACCGGCAGTCCCTGAAGCGCCACGCCCGTCCGCTACGCTGGCAAGAGCGGGGAACCCAGATCACGGGCGTTAGAGGTCCTCGTCCTGCCCTTCTCCCTTTCGCGACTCGTCGTAGACCCGTTGCGCCTCTTCCATGGCGGCGCCATGGGCCAGGGCCCAGCTATAAAGCGCGGCGAAGGGTTCGCGCAGCGAGCTGCCAAGCGGGGTGATGGTGTATTCGACGCCGATCGGCTGTGTCGGCAGTACCTTGCGACTGATCAGGCCGTTGCGCTCGAGCCGCTTCAGGGCCTCGGAAAGGGATTTGTGGGTGATGCCGTGGAGGCGGCGCTTGAGATCGTTGAAGCGCGCCGGCTGCGTGCACAGGACGCTCAGGATCAGCACGGCCCACTTGTTGCCGATGTGTTCGAGGATGGGACGCGTCGCACTGACGTCGAGCGGGAGTTCGAGCTCGTTGCTGGACATGGGTATCCGCCTGGATATCTAGGCACCCTCAGGTGCGTTCTTGCGAGCAGATATACGAATGATACCGTGCTCCTGGACAGCCACAGCAACCGGGTAAGGATCCATGAGCATACTTTCAGCAAAAGTCGCCGTCGTGATCGGTGGTCATGGCGGGATCGGTGGGGCCATCGCGGAACGCTTCGCGACCGAGGGCGCAACGGTGTACGCCAGCAGTCGACGCACCCAGGCCCGCGACGTCGAACGCGGCGCGGGCAGGTTGCTCGCGCGCAGCCTCGATGCGTCCGATGTGACGGCCCTTGCCGCCTTCTTCGACCGCGTGCGGCGCGAAGCCGGGCGGGTGGATGTGCTGGTGGTGAACGCCGGCCTCTCGGAGTTCGCACCGCTCGAGACCCTCACCACAGAGCACTTCGACCGCACCTTCGCGCTCAACGTACGCGCCCTGCTCTTCGCCACCCAGGCGGCGACGGCGATCATGCCCGCTGGCGGCACCATCGTATTGATCGGCTCCATCGCCGCCGCGATCGGCACCCCAGGCTATGGCGTCTATGGGGCGAGCAAGGCGGCGGTACGCTCCTTCGCGCGGACCTGGGCCAATGAACTGGCGCCCCGCAACATCCGCGTCAACGTCGTCGCGCCGGGCCCCACGGACACCGCCATGATGGCGGCGACCTCGGCGGAGGTACGGGAGCAGCTGAACAGGCTGATCCCGCTCGGCCGGATGGCACGCGTCGGGGAAGTGGCCTCGGCCGCGCTCTTTCTCGCCAGCGACCAGAGCAGCTTCATCACCGGCGCCGAGTTGCCGGTCGACGGTGGCATGGCGCAGGTCTGACAAGCGTCTCGCGCCTGGATGTTCAGGACGCGCTCCACGGATCGAGCGCGTCCGGGTCCGGGCGGGTAGGTACGCACCATGGCCCGGGATCTCGCTCGCGAACGTCCGGAGCTTATCGCCAACATCAGGGGTCCACTTTCCAAGTCTCGCCTTCAGGAATGCGCCCCCATGATCACTCTCAACAGCTACACCACGGTCAAGCGTCGCGAACGCGTGCCCCATGACCTGTTCGCGCAATACTGGCGTGATGTCCACGGTCCCCTGTGCGCCCGTCTGCCGGGGCTCGGTCACTACGTGCAATACCACTTCGACCGAGAGCAGGACGCCCATCTGTGGCCGCTGGCCGAGGGCATCCGCGAGATTCCCGACTACGAACTGGATGGAATGGTCGAGATCGGCTTCGCTGACGAGGCGCATCAGCGTACCTTCCAGGCCGCCAGCCCCGTGCTGTTCAGCGACGAGCAGAACATGTTCGCCGAGACGCTTGCCTATGATCTGCCCTATGGCTCGCATGCCTTCAAGAACACGCTGGCGGACGAGCAGCACAACGGTCCCGACCAGCTGGATCGCCTGCAGCTCCATCTGCATCCCCGCGACAGCCTCGAGGACCTGAACACTTATCTGCTGAGCCACCTGGGCCCCTGGCTGGCCACCCAAGCGGCCGTCCTGAAAGTGCGCGTCCACCCGTGCGTGCCCTTCGTCAACGACGGTCAGCATCCGCCGTCGCCCGACGTGGCGCACCGGGCCGATGCCATCCGCGCGGCGCTGTCGATGGTGGAGATCGTCTTCGCCTCGCCACTGGAACGCCGACGTTTCTTCGCCAGCGAAGCCTTTCGCAGCAGCCTGCCCGAACAGGCGCGGCACATCGCCTGCCGTAAGGCATTCGCCGTGTCCGGGGTTTACACCTACGTCCATGCCGGCCAGCTCACCACCGCCGGCCTGCGCGGCAGTCGCGCGGCCGAACTGATCGAACGCCTCGGGGCGGTCAACCAGACGCAGGACGAAGTCGTGCATCTGCTTCGTCACGGCGCGTTACCGGAAAACGATGCGCCCTCCTCGGCATCGACCCCACGCTAGGACTGAAGGCCATCGGTCCTACTTCCGGCCGGCTTGGTTGTTCACCCCATGCTCGACAACGGCGCCGTGCCGGCCGCTAGGGCCAGACGAGGAGACCTTCGTCCCGCCAACTTCTGCCAGCCCGGCTGCTCGGGCTGGCGGGCTGGCCATTGCAAACAACAAAACGAAATGACATTCTAAAAAGCCAGCTCATAGCTGGTTGTTACCCCGCAACTTGAAACGGCCGGCCTGATGACGGGTTCTGCGCACTGCCCGCCCTGTATGGCATGAGCGCCAGGGGGTAGCCGCTCTTGTCCCAAGCATCGCCGTGCTGGTTGTCGCGGTGCCGCACTTGACCTGCCGGACCGGCCGCTGCCTGCCGAGTCAATCTGGAGACAGCCTTCTTGGCGAAACCTGCACAGCCCTCCCGTTGGCCCACCGCTGTAAGGGCGCTCGCCCATCGTGACTTCCAGATCTATTTCGCCTGCCAGGGCGTGTCGACCCTGGGCAAATGGGTGCAACAGGTCGCGCTGTCGTGGATGGCCTATCACGTCACCGCTTCCGCCACCCTGCTGGGCGTCATCACCTTTCTGACGCTCGCCCCGCAATTGCTGGTAGGTCCGATCGCCGGCGCCTGGATCGACCGCCACGACAAACGCCGTTGCCTGATCGCGGCGCAGTCGCTGCTGGCGATCCAATCGCTGTTGCTCGCGCTCTTGAGCTGGCAAGGCTGGATCGACGCGCCGATCCTGATCGCCATGGCTCTATTCCTGGGCTTGCTGAATGCCCTGGAAACACCGCTCAGACAGGCACTCATCGGTAGCTTCGTGGCCGACGCCAGCGATTTGCCCAACGCCCTCGCCCTCAATGCCATGCTGATCAACGCCGCGCGCTTCATCGGCCCGCCGTTGGCCGGCGCCCTGATCGCCGCCAGTAGCGAAGCGCTGTGCTTCCTGATCACGGCGATCGCCTTTGCCACCTTGCTGCTGGGCCTGACGAAGGTTCAGGGCAGCGCGACCGCCAAAGCCAGCGGTTCGACCAGTCAGATGTTTCGTGAAGGCCTGGACTACGTCTGGAATACCTTCTCGGTCCGGCGCCTGATGCTGGGGGTGGTCGCCGTCAACCTGCTGGCCTCCAACTACAGCGTCTTGCTGCCGGTACTGGCCAAAACGCTCTACCTCGGCGATGCCCGGATGCTGGGGTGGCTATGGGGAGCCGCCGGTGCGGGTGCCTTCGTCGCCACGATCATGCTCGCCCTCGCCGGCGCCTTGCACCGCCTGAGGCGCGTGATCTTCATCGCCGAGTTGTGCTGCGCCCTGGCCCTGTGCCTGCTGGCGTTCCAGCTGCCGCTTCCCTTCGCGCTACCGTTGCTGGCCCTGCTGGGCTTCGGCATCACCGCCAACAACGTCAGCACCAACATGCTGTTGCAGGGCGATGCCCCGGCAGCGCTGCGTGGCCGCGTGATCGCCCTGTACATCGCCATGCGCTTCGGCTTCGAGGCGGTGGGTGGCCTGCTCGCCGGCTTGCTCGCCAGCGCCCTAGGCGCACCCCTCACGCTCGGCATCGCCGGTCTGCTGTTGCTGACGTTCCGTGCAGTGGAAAGCCATCTCAATGCCAAAAAGGAATGAAGTGCCGATTCGCAGGTATAGCTTGCCCCTGTGAACGCTGAATCGAAGTGGCAAGAATATGGGAGACATGTGCCAGAAGGACGTCAGGATACGCAATACCCGCATCTCTTGATGGCGGCAGCCATCGCCATCCCCGTTCGCTACGTGAACGGTGTCAGCTGCCGAGGATGGTGATGCGACCATCCTCTGCAGGCTCGGATACCTAGCGCGCACAGCGTCGGTATCCCCTCAGCGTTCGCCATAGCGACTGCCATTGAAGCAGGCGGGATCCTCATCCAGATAGCGCCGCATCCGCCGCCAGAGGGTCGCCGTGCTGATGCCGAGCCGGGCCGCGGCCTGCTTGCGATTACCCCCCACGGCGCTGAGGGCCGCATGCAGGATCGCGCGCTCGTCGGGTAACGCGGCCGCCCGTGCTGCCGGCGGGGACACCTCGGGATGGGGCAGGTCGCCGAGCAGCTCGTCGAGCAACTCGTCGGCGGGTAGGTCGCAGGAGAGCATGACGCCCAGGCGCTCGACCAGATTGGCGAGCTGGCGCACGTTGCCTGGCCACGGGTAGTCGGCGAGTCGAGTCAGCAAGGTCTGGGTGAGCGCCCGGGTCACTGCGGAGGGCTCGGCCAGGAGCCGGTCCAGCAATTCGGGCAGGTCGTCACGGCGCTCGCGCAACGGTGGCAGCGTCAGGCGCAGGACGCAGAGCCGGTAGTAGAAATCTTCCCGGAACAACCCCCTGGCGACCTGCTCAAGCAGGGGTTTGTTGCTGGCCGTGATGATGCGGATGTCCACCGGCGTGACCTTGTCGTCGCCGATGCGGACGACTTGCCGCTCCTGCAGGGTACGCAGCAGTTTGAGCTGGATATCCGCGGAGGTTTCGCTGATCTCGTCGAGGAACAGCGTACCGGTATGGGCCAGCTCGAAGACGCCGATACGGCCCTCGCTGGACGCCCCGGTGAAGGCGCCCCGGACGTAGCCGAACAGCTCGCTTTCCAGCACCCCGGGGGCGAAGGCAGCGCAATTGATGGCCACGAAGGGGCCATGGCAGCGCGCCGAGGCATTGTGGATGCTCTGGGCGAAAAGTTCCTTGCCGGTACCGGTCTCGCCTTCGATGATCAGGGTGCTGTCAGCGCTGGCGTAGGCCTGGGCCAGCCGCTTCGCCCGCTGCAGGGCGGGACTGCTGCCGACGATATCGGCGAAGGTGCGCCGCGCCAGGTGCTGGCTGGCGATCGCTCGCCGCATCTTGCGCTCCAAGGTCCTGATGTCCGTCTGCTTCTGCAGGGTGGCGACCGCGCCGATGACCTGGTCATCCAGCTCGACGGGAGCGATGCTCAGCGTCAGGGAGTGGCGGCCGATGTCCAGCAAGGCTCCGCGAACCGCCTTTCCCTGCTGCAACGCCGGCTCGAAATAGCGCCCGATGGGCAGGTCGAGGATGAGATCGCCACAGGCGAGATCCCCCATGTAGGACTGCGCGACCTGGTTCAGACGGGTCACCCGGCCCGCGCCGTCGACGCTGAAGATGCCTTCGGACACGCAATCGAGGATCGCCTGGATCAGCTCGTAGCGACGCTGCAGTTCCTGGCGCTGTCCGCGGCGTTCGTCCTCAATCCGGAGCAGATGCAGGGCTTCGTCGAGGGCCTCGGCGGCAGCGTCGCCATCGGTATCGGACATCACGAAATGCAGACCGCGGGCGGTGACGGCATCGGCGAAGGACAGCCCGCCGATGGTGACCTCGATGCCCTGGGCCTGCAGTTCGTCCAGGCGGGCTTCGATCTCGTGACTGCTGGCGAGCGGATCTATCACGCAGATGTGCGCATCGGGCATGAAGGGGTGGGATCTGACGAGAATCCGCGCGTAGCCGTCCGAGGTGGCAAGAAAGGCGACCCGAGGTGAGATGCGCAACGCCTGCCGATAGGCATTGATGCAATCGAAGAAGGTGTGCCTGAGCTCCACCACCGGCACGCGAAAGTGCTCCCGCAGGCGGTGGGCCGTTTTGCCACGGCTGATCAGGACCACGGCGCCCTGGTCCAGCAGGTGCTGGGCGGTACGCAGGGCGTCGCCCTGTACCGCTTCCACCACGGGCAGCGCTAACCCGCGCCGGGCGAGCAACGCTTGCATGGTCAGGGTAAGGGTGCGCGAGGGTGCGATGATGGCGATTCGACCGGACAGACCGGCGGACACGGAAGGGTTTGGCTCGGCATTCATTGACGTTCTTCTTGTTTCAGGCCTTTCACCAGCTTGAAAGCTTTTGCAAACTCGCGCCATGACTTTAGCTTCGCAGCGTTCGGCGGAAAACCGTGACGTCTTCCTATCCATTTGATTGCAATAATTTTTTCAGTTCGGCCTGACACGACTGAGCGATCTGGCACAAGCCTTGCGCCGCTACTGTGCAAACAACACCAAGAAGGTAGCTGGCGATGAAAATGGTCTTCATAGGCTTCGGCGAGGCCGCCTATCACCTGGCCCTCGGGCTGGGCGCTGCGGAAGGACTGCAACTGGGCGCCTACGACGCCTATCGCGACGATGCCAAGGTGGGCCCGCTGATCCGGCAGCGCGCTGCCCAGGCCGGGGTGGAGCTGTTCGACAGCCCCGAGCAGGCCTGCAAGGCAGCACGCTTCGTACTCTGCCTCACCAGCGCAAGCAGCGCCCTGGCCCTGGCTGAGCGCATCCTGCCACTGCTGACCGCAGGCCAGGACTACCTGGACCTGAATTCCGCGGCGCCCGGGGTCAAGCAGCGCATAGAGCGTCTGCCACGGGCCGCCGGTGTTGGCTTTTGCGATTGCGCCGTGATGGGCACCGTGCCGGGCAACAATCACCGCGTCCCGATGCTGCTGGCCGGCAGCGCGGCGCCGGCCTTCGCCGCCGCCCTTACCCCTTATGGCATGCGCCTCACCGTCCTGGAGGCCGAGCCCGGCGCCGCCTCGGCCATCAAGATGCTCAAGAGCGTGGTGATGAAGGGGCTGCCGCAACTATTCCTCGAATCCTTTCAGGCGGCCGAGCGCTTCGGGGTGCTCGACACCCTGGTCGCCTCCCTCAGCGAGTCCCTCGATGGCAAGACGGTGACGCAACTGGCCGACACCTTCACCGCCCGCACGCTCATCCATGCCAAACGCCGCGCCGCCGAACTGGACGACGTCGTCGCGACCCTGCAGGCGGTGGGCGTTGATGCCAGCATGTCCATCGCGACCCGCGATCAACTTCTGAAACTGGCGCAGCAGGACTGGCACACCGAACTCGGCTCCGGGGGTAGCGAGCTGGACTACCGCACCGCCATCGTCCATTTCACCCGCGCCCAACAGGAGTCGTCGCGATGAACACCGATCAGTACCTGCCGCTACCCGAACTCATTCCCGCCGTGCTGCTCGAGCGCTTTCGCGCGCTCAGCCCGGCGCAGCTGTGCGATGGCATGCAGAGCCTGGGCATCCCCCGCAGCGGCTGCATGGACGCTGATCTGCTGCCGCTGGACCCGGACAAGCTCCTACTGGGCACTGCCTGCACCGTGGATACCGAGGATGGCGACAACTTCCCAATCCACGTCGCCATCTACCAGGGGCAACCGGGCTACGTACTGGTGGTGGCCGGCAAGGCGAACCGGGAGCGTGCCTATCTGGGCGACCTAATGGCCGGGGCCGCCCAGGCGGTGGGTCTCGCGGGTCTGGTGGTCGATGGCTGCGTGCGTGACCGGCGCCCGCTGGCGGAGCTGGACATCCCGATCTACGCCAAGGGCTTCATGCAGCGCAGCCCGGCCAAGCACGGCCCCGGTCGGATCAACGTGCCGGTCCAGTGCGCGGGGGTCGAGGTCGCCCCGGGTGATCTGGTCTTCGGCGACTACGACGGCATCACCGTGGTGCCTCGCGCCCGCCTGCTGGAGGTGCTCGAAGCCGCGGAGAAGAAGGACGCCTACGAGGCGCAGCGCCGCACGATCATCGCCGACTATGCCCGCTGTCGTGCCCAGGGTGAGCCCCTGCCGCCGCTGGCGCCGGACTGGGTGACCGCGCTATTGGAAAAGCGCTGACCGTCGCCCGAGGAGTCCACCACCAGGACTCCTCCCGCTCCACTCGTTTCGCGTCCCGATAACAATAAGACTGGGAGTTGCTCCGAATGCTGACCTTCCTCGGCTATGCGCTGATCATCGCCTTTCTGTTCCTGGTCATCCGGCAGAAGCTGTCACCCTTCACCGGCTTGATCGTGGTCTCCCTGGCCGCCGGCGCCCTGGCCTGCATAGCCAGCGGCGTCCCCTTCGAATCCCTGGTCACCTGGATTCGCGAAGGCCTGTTCTACTCCAACAGCCAGAGCGGCAAGGTGGCGCTGGGCACAGTCAACCCCACGGTGATGATCCTCTTCGCCATCCTCTACTTCAGCCTGATGATGAACGTGGGGCTGTTCGATCCGCTGTGTACCTATCTCATCCGCAAGGCCAACGGTGATCCCCTGAAGATCATCCTGGTGACGGCCTTCACCTCCTCGGTGGTGACCCTGGACGGCGATGGCACTACCACCATCCTGATCATCACCAGCGCCTTCCTGCCGCTGTACAAGCAGATGGGGCTGAAGCTGTCGAACCTGGCCATGCTCATCATCCTGCCCTGTGGCCTGGGCAACTGCCTGCCCTGGGGCGGCCCGCTGGCACGCGCCGCCGCGGTGCTGAACGTGGAGGTGAATACCCTCTTCGTGGCGATCCTGCCGATCCTGGGGGTTTCCTTCGTCTATGTGTTCTGCATGGCCTATCTCATGGGGCGCAAAGAGCGCGCGCGGCTCGGCTACATCCCCGGCGAACGCGCCATCGTCACGCCGCAGCAGATCGAGGACATGGTCACTGTCATCCAGGAAAACGACCGGGAATTCAAGCGCCCCCGCCTCTTCCTGTTCAACTTGGCGCTGACCGTGATCATGCTGGTCACGCTGCTGGCCGGCTGGGCCAGTGGCGCCATCGTTTTCATGCTGGGAACCGCCATCGCCCTGGCCGTGAACTACAGCGCCACCGAACAGCGCGAGCGCATCACGGCCAATGGCGGTGACGCCATCGCCGTCGCGTCCATCATTCTGGCGGCGGGCTGCTTCCTCGGCATCTTCAACGGCAGCGGCATGGCCGCCGCAGTGGCTACCAGCATCGCCGGGCTGATTCCCGAGTCCATGGGCAGCCATACGGCGCTGGCCTTCGCCTTCCTCGGCGCCATCGCCTGCTATGCGCTGCCGGTGGACGCCTACTACTTCGGCATCCTGCCGGTGGTGGCGCCCATCGCCTATCAGTTCGGCATCACCCCCACCGAGATCGGCGTGGCCTCATTCATGGGGCAGGCCCTGCGTTATGCGAGTCCCACCGTCGCCTGGCTGTTCCTGCTGATGAATCGAACGGAAATGACCTTCGGCGAGTACCAGAAGGAATTCTTCAAGTGGTCGCTACCGATGTTTGGCCTGTTCATCGTCACCGCCATCGTGACCGGTGAACTGCCCATCGGCTGACGCCCTGATGCCAGTCGGCTGTTAGCTGGGATGGCAAGCGGCGACGTCCCCGCGGGTGGTGTTGGACCAGACGTAGAAGCGCATGCAGCCGAATGCCGAGTAGACCATCCAGGCATTCGGCACAGCCATGTGCAGTGGCGAGACATGTAGCCCTTTAATGGTCCTTATCGACGCTCTCCTGGGCGAGGCCTGGACACTGACCGCCACGAAGACTCTTCCGCGGCTTTGTCCATTCAGCGCTCGGCAGCGGGACCGAACATTTACGTAGGGTCCGGCAGCACGGGGAAGATCTGGCTATCCGTTGCATCGATCCGCTCAGCGTCGAAGGCGGAGTATCGGGGCAGACGCTGAGTGACATCCCCAACGCGCCGCTCCGGTGCAACCGGGCTCCATCCTGGCGCAGCGTCTCGTGAGTAGCCGGACAAAGGTTCGCCCAGACGCGAACCAATGCTGCGGGTCCGGACCGCGACCGGAATCCAGGCATCGCCCCAGAGCCTCGCGCTGAAAGGTCCAGCGAACCAATTTCAAATGGCATCGGCCTTGCACCCGCCTCAGGTATTCGCATCTCCCCTGCGATCGCGTTGTTAGCGCGTTTCGCAGCGGGAGACGGCCCAGACCTAAGAGGCAAAGGTTCGATGCAGATCCACACCGACGATAGTGCCCGCCTGGCCCTGGATGCCTTGCGCAACCTGGTGGCCCAGCAGAGCAACCTCCCCGACAAACCCCTGCCGCCGGAGCGCGAGCTGGCCAGTGAATTCGGCGTCAGCCGGCGTTCCATCCGCCGTGCCCTGGCGGTGCTCGAAGCCGAGGGCCAGGTGTGGCGCCGCCAGGGCAAGGGCACCTACGTCGGGCCCACGCCGCCGAGCGCAGCCCTCACCCTGACCCAGCTGTCGGCGCGCACCAATTTCAGCGAGGTGATGGAGGCACGGCTGCACCTGGAGCCGAATCTCGCCGCCCTGGCCGCCCAGCGCGCCAGTGGCGAACAGCGCGCCCTGATTCGCCGCATGGCCGAGCGCACCGCCTTCGAACGCCTGGGCAGCAGCGAGGATGCCGATGCCATCGAGCTGTGGGACAGCGCCTTCCACCGCAGCATCGCCGAGGCCGCCGGCAATCGCCTGCTGCTGGACCTGTTCGAGATGCTCGACGCCATCCGCCTGGACCCGATCTGGCGCGACCTGCGCCACCGGGCGCGCAATGCCCAGCGCCTGCTGGCCTACCACGATGACCACCAGGCCCTGGTGGAAGCCCTCGATGCCCGCGATCCGGTCCGCGCCGCGGCGGTGATGCGCGCCCATCTGCGCGCCCTGCAGCTGGCACTGGACAGCGTGCTGCAACAGACCCTGGAGCAGGCCCTATGAGCGCCCCGGTATTGGTGGTGGACGACCTCAGCGTACGCTTCGCTGGAGCGCCGGCCGCGGTGGTGGAAGGCCTGAGCTTTACCGTGCAGCCAGGCCGTACCCTGGCCCTGGTGGGCGAATCCGGCTGTGGCAAGAGCGTGACCTCCATGGCGCTGATGGGGCTGTTGCCGGCTAGCGCCCAGGTCCGCGCTCATCAAGCCAGCTTCATGGGTGAGGACCTGCTGGGCATGCCCGAGGCGCGCCGCCGCGACCTGCGCGGCGATCGCCTGGCCATGGTGTTCCAGGAGCCGATGACCTCGCTGAATCCGGCCTTCACAGTCGGCGAACAGTTGATGGAAACCGTGCTGCGCCATCGGGGTGGCAGTCAGTCGGCTGCCCGGCAGCGCGCCCTGGAGATGCTGGAGAAGGTGCGGGTGCCGGCGGCGACCCAGCGACTGGCGGCCTATCCCCACGAACTCTCCGGCGGCATGCGCCAGCGGGTGATGATCGCCATGGCGCTGGCCAACGACCCGGCGCTGATCATCGCCGACGAGCCCACCACGGCGCTGGACGTGACCATCCAGGCGCAGATCCTCGAACTCATCGCCAGTCTGCAGGCCGAGACCGGCAGCGCCATGATCCTCATCACTCACGACCTCGGCGTGGTCGCCGAGGTCGCCGACGAGATGGCAGTGATGTACGCCGGCCGGGTGGTGGAATCCGGCCCGGTCGCCCAGCTGTTCGACGATCCGCAGCATCCCTACACCCTCGGCCTGATGGGCTCCATGCCCTCGCTGGGACCGCGCACGGGACGCCTGGCGACCATCGCCGGCCGGGTGCCGACGCCCGCCGAGATGCCGGCGGGCTGCCGCTTCGCCAGCCGCTGCCCCTTCGTCCTCGATGCCTGTCGCGTCGCGCCGCCACCCCTGGTGGAACTCGCTCCTGGGCAGCAGGTGGCCTGCCTGCGCGCGCCCCTGGAACAGCACCTGGAGACCCCCGCATGAATGCCGTGGAACGTCCCATCCTCGAAGCCATCGGCCTGACCAAGCACTTCGGTGGCCAGGCCGGTTTCCTGCAACGCCCAAAGCCGCCGGTACAGGCGGTGAGCGATGTCTCCTTCACGGTGCGCCGCGGCGAGACCCTGGCGCTGGTGGGCGAGTCCGGCTCGGGCAAGTCGACCCTCGGCCGCCTGTTGCTCAACCTGCTCGCGCCCACCGCTGGCGACGTCATCTACGAAGGCCGCAACCTGGGCAACCTCAGCCCGGCGGCGCTGCGTCAGGTGCGTCAGGAATTGCAGATCATCTTCCAGGACCCTTTCGCCTCGCTGAATCCACGCATGAGCGTGGCCGACATCGTTGGCGAGCCCGTGTGGCTGCACCAGCCGCTGAATCGGGGCCAGCGCGCCGAGCGGGTGGCCGAGCTGCTGCGCACCGTGGGCCTGGCGCCGGAGCTGGCGGGGCGCTACCCCCACGAATTCTCCGGCGGCCAGCGGCAGCGCATCGGCATCGCCCGGGCCCTGGCCGCCGAGCCGCGGCTGCTGCTCGGCGACGAACCGGTGTCGGCGCTGGACGTCTCGGTGCAGGCCCAGGTGGTGAACCTGCTGGAAGACCTCAAGGCACGCTTCGGCCTGACCCTGATCATCGTCGCCCACGGCCTCGGCGTGATCCGCCACATGAGCGACCGGGTGGCGGTGATGTACCTGGGCGAGATCGTCGAACTGGCGCCGGTGGAGGCGCTGTTCGAGACGCCCCTGCATCCCTACACCCAGGCGCTGCTGGCCGCGGTGCCGGTCAACCATCCGCGGGCGCGGCGGCCAAGCACCCTGCTCGGCGGCGACCTGCCCAGCCCCACGGCGCCGCCCAGCGGCTGCCGCTTCCACACCCGCTGCCCCCACGCCCGGCCGCTGTGCCGCGAGGCCAAGCCGCTGCTGGAATCCGCCGCCGGCGAAGGCCGGGTGGCCTGCCACTTCTGGCGCGAGATCGCCGGCGCGGGCTCCTCACCGCCGCCGCTGATCGCCACCAGCGCCGCCTTCACGCGCCGCCTGGCCCTGTTCAACCGTCATCAATCCCTTCTGGAGTCCACCCCATGAAAGCCTCCGCCTGGCTCACCGCCACCCTTCTGCTCCTGGCCGGCGGCTCCGCCCTGGCCGAGACCACCCTGCGCATCGGCATCCAGGACGATCCCGACGTGCTCGATCCGCACCGCTCGCGGACCTATTCGGGGCGGCTGGTCTACACCGCCCTGTGCGACAAGCTGGTAGACGTCTCGCCACAGCTGGAGCTGGTGCCCCAACTGGCCACCGCCTGGCAGTGGAGCGACGACAACCGCAGCCTGACGCTGCAATTGCGCCAGGGCGTGACCTTCCATGACGGCGAGACCTTCGACGCCGCCGCGGTGAAATTCAACCTGGACCGCGCCCGCAGCCTGCCCGACTCGCTGCGCAAGAGCGAACTGGCTTCGGTGGATACCGTCGAGGTGGTCGATCCCCAGACCGTGCGCATCCGCCTCAAGCAACCCGACGCCACCCTGCTCGCCCAGCTCTCCGACCGCGCCGGCATGATGCTGGCGCCCAAGGCGTCCACCGGCGACGTTGGCAGCAAGCCGGTCTGTTCCGGTCCCTATCGCTTCGTGCAGCGGGTGCAGCAGGACCGCATCGTGCTGGAGCGCTTCCCCCAGTACTGGAACGCCAGCGCCTACCACTTCGACCGGCTGATCTTCCTGCCCATCCCGGACACCTCAGTGCGCCTCGCCAACCTGCGCTCGGGCGACCTGGACATCGTCGAGCGGGTCGCGCCCACCGACGTCAAGGGCCTGCAGGGCCAGGCCGGCTTCACCCTCTACAACACCCCGGGCCTGGGCTACATGCAGCTGATGGTGAACATGGCCAACGGCGACCGGGCGAAGAATCCCTTCGCCGGCGACAAGCGCGTGCGTCAGGCCTTCGACCTGGCGCTGGATCGCGAAGCGCTCAACCAGGTGGTGTTCGAGGGCCTCTATGCGCCCAGCGTGCAGCCTTTCCCGCAGAGCAGCCCCTACTACGACAAGGCCTTCGCCGTGCCGGCCCGCGACGTGGCGCGCAGCCAGGCACTGCTCAAGGCCGCCGGCGTCAGCCTGCCGGTCAAGGTGGAGCTGAAGATCGCCAACAACCCCATCGCCCAGCAGGTGGGCCAGCTGATCCAGGCCATGGCCGCCGAGGCCGGCTTCGAGGTCAACCTGGTCGCCACCGAATACGCCACCCTGCTGGCCGAACAGCACGCCGGCAACTTCCAGCTCGGCCTGAGCGCCTGGTCCGGCCGC
Source organism: Pseudomonas sp. MOIL14HWK12:I2 (assembly GCF_000510745.1). Classification (NCBI taxonomy): domain Bacteria; kingdom Pseudomonadati; phylum Pseudomonadota; class Gammaproteobacteria; order Pseudomonadales; family Pseudomonadaceae; genus Pseudomonas; species Pseudomonas sp. MOIL14HWK12:I2. The sequence continues at coordinate 727,706 of NZ_KI783313.1, forward strand.
CCCGATCCGGATGGCAACGTGCATCAATTCGTCACCTGCAAGGGCAACCAGAACGACGGCCGCTACTGCAACGCCGCGCTGGATCAACTGCTCGACCAGGCCCGCACCATCAATGACCAGGCCCAGCGTCAGGCGCTCTATGCCCAGGCCCTGACCCTGCTGCGCGAGGAGCTGCCGGTGTTCTATCTCTATTTCGACCCGCGCATCATCGCCACCCGCGCCGATCTCAAGGGCTTCGTCCCCAATCCCGACGGCCTAATTCGCCTGGCCGGCGTCACCCGCGGGCAATAGCCATGCTGCGCCTCTTCCTGCGTGGCCTGCTGAGTGCCCTGCCCACCCTGCTGCTGGTGTCGCTGTTCGTCTTCACCCTGCAGCAACTGCTGCCGGGCGATCCGGTGCTGGCCATGGCCGGCGAGGAGCGTGATCCCCAGGTGCTGGAATTCCTGCGCGAGAAATACCGGCTGAACGATCCCGTACCGGTGCAGTACCTGCACTGGATGGGCGGGGTGCTGCGGGGTGACCTGGGCATCTCGCTGCGCACCGACCAGCCGGTGACGGCGCTGATCGCCGAAAAGCTGCCGGTGACCCTGGAGCTATCGCTGCTGGCCATCGTCATCGCCCTGCTCATCGGCATCCCCACCGGCATCCTCGCCGCGGTACGCCGGGGCACGGCGGTCGACTACGGCGCCAATCTGGTGGCCCTGTCCGGCATCTCCATCCCGCACTTCTGGCTCGGCATCCTCCTGATCCTGCTCTTCGCGGTGAAGTTGCAGTGGCTGCCGGCCTCCGGTTTCGTGCCCTTCCACGAGGACCCGCTGCGCAACCTGCGCACCCTGATCCTGCCGGCCTTCGTGTTGGGCGCCGGCCTCTCCGGCACCCTGATGCGCCATACCCGAGCGGCCATGCTGGAGGTGCTGCGCGCCGACTACGTACGCACCGCCCGAGCCAAGGGCCTGCGCGAGCGCGTGGTGATCCTGCGCCATGCCCTGCGCAATGCCTTGATGCCCATCGTCACCCTCACCACCCTGCTGTTCGGCGAACTGCTCGGCGGTGCGGTGCTCACCGAGCAGGTCTTCAGCATCCCCGGCTTCGGCAAGATGATCGTCGACGCCGTGTTCAACCGCGACTACGCGGTGGTCCAGGGGGTGGTGCTCTGCGTGGCGGTGGGCTTCGTGCTGCTCAACCTGGTGGCCGACCTGCTCTACCGCCTGATCAACCCGCGCCTGAGGCACGCCGCATGAACGCCCTGACCCTGCCCCGCCCGGCCACCCTGAGACCCGCGCGCTCGCCCTTCTGGCGCAAGTTCAGCGCCAATCGCGGCGCGCTGCTCGGCGCCGCCTTGATCCTGACCTTCGCCCTGGCCGCCCTGTTGGCACCCTGGCTGGCCCCCTTCGATCCGCTCAAGACCAGCTTCCTGGCGGTACGCAAGGCGCCCTCGGCGCTGAACTGGCTGGGCACCGACGAACTCGGGCGCGACCTGCTCTCGCGCCTGCTGTGGGGCGCGCGCAGTTCCCTGCTGGCGGGCGTGGTCTCGGTGGCCATCGCCCTGCTGGTGGGGGTGCCCTTGGGCCTGGTCGCCGGCTACTTCGGCGGCTGGCTAGACGCCGTGGTCTCACGCCTGGTCGAAGCCCTGCTGTCCTGTCCCTTCCTGGTCCTCGCCATCGCCCTGGGCGCCTTTCTCGGCCCGAGTCTGGGCAACGCCATGATCGCCATCGGCCTGTCCGCCATGCCGGTGTTCGCCCGCCTGACCCGCGGCCAGGTGCTCGCCATCCGCCACGAGGACTATCTGGAGGGGGCGCGCGCCATCGGCCTGCTGGATCGCTGGATTCTCTGGCGCTACGTCCTGCCCAACATCCTCTCGCCGCTGGTGGTCCAGGCCACCCTGACCATCGCCGCCGCCATCCTCGCCGAGGCCAGCCTGTCGTTTCTCGGCCTCGGCCAGCAACCGCCGATGCCCTCCTGGGGCTCCATGCTGAACACCGCCAAGAATTTCATGGAGCAGGCGCCCTGGATGTCCATCGCCCCGGGCGTCTGCATCTACCTCACCGTCCTCGGCTTCAACCTGCTGGGCGACGGCCTGCGCGACGCCCTTGATCCTCGTCACCAATGAGACCCTTCGCCATGCCCGATCTGGACTATCACAACCCCTATTCCTCGGCTCGCTCGCCGGTCATGGGCCGCAACCTGGTGGCCTGCTCGCAGCCGCTGGCCGCCCAGGCCGGCGTGGAGATGCTGCGCCGCGGCGGCAACGCGGTGGACGCCGCGGTGGCCGCCGCCATGGTGCTCACCGTGGTGGAACCCACCGGCTGCGGCATCGGCAGCGACGCCTTCGCCATCGTCTGGGACGGCGAGAAGGTGCAGGGCCTCAATGCCTCCGGCCGCGCACCGCGCGGTTGGACGCCGGAATACTTCGCCGGCCAGAGCGCCATGCCGGCGCGCGGCTGGGGCGCGGTCACGGTGCCCGGGGCTGTCTCGGCCTGGGTCGCCCTGGCCCAGCGCTACGGCAAGCTGCCGCTGACCACCCTCGCCGCCCCGGCGATCCACTATGCCCGCGACGGCTTCCTGCTCACCCCGGTGATCGCCGAACTCTGGCGCCGCGGCGCCGAGCAGCTCAAGGACCAACCCGGTTTCGCCGCCTGCTTCCTGGCCAACGGCGTACCCCGGGCCGGCACCCTGGTACGCCTGCCCGAGCACGCGCGAACCCTGGAGGCCATCGCTGAAAGCAACGGTGCTGCCTTCTACCAGGGCGAACTGGCCCAGGCCATGGCCCGCCATGCCCGCGAACACGGAGCGGTGCTGGACGAAGAGGATCTGCGCGCCCACCGGGCCGACTGGATCGACACCCTCTCGGTACCCTTCGCCGGCGCCGTGGTGCACGAGTTGCCGCCCAACGGCCAGGGCATCGCCACCCTCGCCGGCCTGGGCATCCTCGAAGCCGCCGGTATCGGCGCGGATCCCGTGGACAGCCCCGCCACCCTGCATCGCTCGATCGAGGCCATGAAGCTGGGACTGGCCGATCTCTACCAGCACGTCACCGATTCCGCGCACATGCGCGTCCAGGCCGAACACCTGCTGGACCCGGCCTACCTGCGCGAACGCGCCGGGCTGGTCGGGTCGCGTGCCGGCGATCCCGGCTATGGCGCCCCACGCCCCGGCGGCACCGTCTGCCTGTCGGCGGCTGATGAGAGCGGCATGATGATTTCCTTCATCCAGTCCAACTACATGGGCTTCGGCTCGGGCGTGGTGGTGCCGGGTACCGGCATCAGCCTGCAGAATCGCGGCGCCGGCTTCACCCTGGCGCCGGATCACGTCAACAGCGTGGCGCCGGGCAAGCGACCCTTCCACACCATCATCCCCGGCTTCGCCATGAACGCCGACGGCACCCCGCTGATGGCCTTCGGCCTGATGGGCGGCCCCATGCAGGCCCAGGGGCACCTGCAACTGATGCTGCGCATCCTCAAGTACCGGCAGAATCCCCAGGCCGCCGCCGACGCACCACGCTGGCGCCTCGAAGGTGGCCGCCGGGTCGCGGTGGAAAGCAGCCTAAACCCGGCCACCCTGGAAGCACTGCGGGCCCTGGGCCACGAGGTGACGGTGGAAGAGCCCTCCGGCGTGTTCGCCTTCGGCGGCGCCCAGATCATCCAGCGCGTTGCCGGTGGCTACGTGGGCGGCTCCGATCCGCGCAAGGATGGCCTGGTGGCCGGCTACTGAAGCCGAAAGCGGCGGCCCCGCAGGCCAGGCGCGGCGCCTCAGGCTACTCGACCTCAGCTTGAGGTGCCGAGATTGGTCAGACTTGGGCGTGACAGGGTGTGGCTGGAAATCTGACCAGAACGTTTCAGCCACACCGTGCCTATCCGCTCCCCTGCCCCTGCCCCTGCCCCTGCCCCTACCACCACTCGTCGAAACATAGCAGCATCGTATTAATGTTTATTGCGATACCAAAGCAACGTAGACATAGTGGCCCGGTGACATCAACCAGACAAGAATCCGAGACCCAGTATGCATCCTGATCCCCAGAGCCAAGCCCGGGAGGCCCTGCTCGGCCTCCATCGTCAGCTACAGGAAAATGCCAGGCGGCTGGGCAAGGTCGATTGCGACGATCCGAACGTCCAGGCTGTGCTCCAGGCCGTACAGGATCTCAACGAACGGGTGGCCGACATGGTGGCCGAGACGGCGCTGCTGGCGCCTGTGCCTCTGGGATTGGTGGCGGAAACGGTTCCCACGGGAAGCCCGGATCAGGGCTGACGCCACGTCTACGCCGGATCGGGAGGCCGTGGCTGCCCCTCCAAGGATCGGTCGGCCGCGGAAAGGCCCGGACCAGGCGCAATGCCTGAACCAGGTGGGCCAACGCCCGGCGCGGGCACCTCTGTTCTTCTAGCCTTCAGCCTCGTCCGGCTGGCGACGCTGGAAGCTGCGTGCCCATTCGAGCAGGGCATTTTCGTCGTCGGTACGATCGTCCACACCACACTCTTCCAGCACCGTGATGACCCGGCGCATGAAGCCCTGATCGAGGCGGGCCTGATCCATGACCCGGTTCAGGTCCAGCGGACTGGTCAGGGTGAAGCGAGGCGGAAATTCGGTGTCGTCGATGCCCATGGTGGTCTTACCTGAACGCACTGCTGTCGATTGCCGACTGGCTTATTGCCATCATCATTCGTGACGGCCTGATGAATACATCAGTTATCGCATGAACTGTCCATATTGATGACTGAGCGGCACTTGGCCGGGGGGAATCGCCAGTGACCGCCCGCCAAATACGCCCGTGGAAGGCCCGCATGGCTGCAGGTACCGCCAGCGCCCTTGCCCGACCGTGGTTCTGCCATGGCCTTTTTCGTATGATGCCCGACAACAACCGACGGAACCTCAGGTGTGGACGCCTCAGCAAAACCGGCTTCTCCAAGCCAACCTGATCAGGCTGCAGCGCGCTGGGATGTGGGGGCGGCGGTCAGCCAGCTGTCCTGGGACGACCTGCGCATCATCAAGGCCCTCAGCGAGTCCGGCAATCGCGCGGCGACCGCCAAGAAACTAGGCATCAACGTCTCCACCGTCTCCCGACGGGTCGCGCAGGTGGAGAAAACCCTGGGTGTCGCCCTGTTCGACCATCGGCGTTCCGGCTACCAGCTGACCGTCGAAGGCGAAGAGCTCCGCGCCCTGGGCGAGCGGGTCGAACTGGATATCGTCAGCGTCGCCCGACGGGTATCCCGCGCCGCCCAGGGGCCATTGGGCAAGCTGCGCATCACCACCAGCGACTCGCTGCTGCTGTACTTCCTGACCCCCATCATCGCCGATTTCAAGGCGGCGAACGATGGCATGACCATCGAGGTGCTGGTGGGGAATCAGACCTTGAGTCTGGCCCGCGACGAGTCCGACATCGCGATCCGGGCCACTAGGAAGCCCGCCGACAGCCTGGTCGGGCGCAAGCTGGCCACCATCGCCTGGGCCCCCTATGGCAGTCGTGGCGGTGCGCGGCAGGAGGATCCCTATGCGGCCGGTCAGGCCTGGGTGTCCTACACCTCCGCCCTGGCCAACCTCAAGGCAGCTGCCTATCTGGAATGCCGGGTGGCGCCTGAGGATGTCTCCTACCGTACCGATTCGGTCGCCGCCGCCAGTGCGGCCATCGTGGCGGGGCTGGGTTTCGGCTTTCTGCCCTGCATGCTGGGCGATACCACGCCCGGCCTGGTGCGCGTGGGGCCGGTGGTGCCGGAGCTCAACGACGAACTCTGGCTGCTGACCCATCAGGACATCCGCAAGTCCTGGCGTGTTAAGGCCTTCATGGCGTTCTGTGCGGCGGCGGTGGCCGAGCAGAAGGCGCTGGTGGAAGGTCAGCGCCCGTTTGCCACTGCGCCCGAAGAGCGCGAAGCCTCTGCCTAGCGCGCGCGACTGCCAATCACCGCCCGGCAGGCGATCTCGATCAGCTGCGGGCGCTGGGCCAGCCGCGAAACCCCGATGATGTTGCTGGCGCAGCGCGGTGCCTCGCAGCCGTAGGCCGCCTTGCGCACCTTGCCGACGACGGCGAAGGCGGCGTCCATGTCCAGCACATAGAGGGTTTCCTCGACGACGTCCTGCAGGGTGGCGCCATAGAGCGCGAGCAGTGTGGCGATGTTGTCGTAGGCGGTGCGCATCTGCTCGCCCATGGTGGAAAAGTCGCTGGGGCGGCCCTCGCTGTCCAGCGGTGCCGGCGCTACCAGATTGCCGTCCGCGTCGTGATTGAACTGCCCCGAGACGAAGATTTCGTCACCCACCCGACGGGCCTGCGGATAGCCGTAGGCCTGCTCCCAGGGTACGCCCCAGTACGCCGTGTCCTTGTCCCTCAACTGTGCTGCTGCCATTGCCTGTTCCTCGCGGAAAGTGGATTCGCGCTGTGGAATCCGGGTGATTGGAAGGCCACACCCTAGCAGCCCCCTGGCGAATCCAATGGCGCAAATTTGCGCTTTCAAAGGCGCAAAAGTGCACAAGCACAGCCTCGATTGATCCCTTACCTTGGATAGCAGTTCCGGTCACAACCGCTGCGAACGAGGCCATCGCCCCCTTGAAGGCGAGCCGCCCAGATCGCCGCCCGGAGCACATCCCAAACCACACTCAATCGATAGGTGAAGCCATGAACAACTCCAAAACCGAAGTCCTGACCCCCCTGAACAGCCAGCTGATCTTTATCGACCAGCAGCCGCAGATGGCCTTTGGCGTCCAGAGCATCGATCGCCAGACCCTGAAGAACAACACCGTCGGCCTGGCCAAGGCCGCCAAGATCTTCAACGTGCCGACCATCATCACCACGGTCGAAACCGAAAGCTTCTCCGGCCACACCTATCCCGAGCTGCTCGCCGTGTTCCCCGAGGCGCCGCTGCTGGAGCGCACCTCCATGAACTCCTGGGACGACCAGAAGGTGCGCGATGCGCTCAAGCGCAATGGCCGCAACAAGATCATCGTTTCCGGCCTCTGGACGGAAGTCTGCAACACCACCTTCGCCCTCTCCGCCATGCACGATGCCGGCTACGAGATCTACATGGTCGCCGACGCCTCGGGTGGCACCACCCAGGCCGCTCACGACTACGCCATGCAGCGCATGATCCAGGCCGGCGTGATTCCGGTGACCTGGCAGCAGGTCCTGCTGGAATGGCAGCGCGACTGGAAGAACCGCGAGACCTACGACGCCGTCATGGCCCTGGTGAAGGAGCATTCCGGCGCCTACGGCATGGGCGTCGACTACGCCTACACCATGGTGCACAAGGCCCCCGAGCGTATCGCCCACGGCCCCACCCTGGCCCCGGTCGCCGCCGCCGTCTGAGCCCCTGCCAGCCCCACCGTATCAGGCGGGGCTGGCGCTTCCCCAGTCCAGGCAGGAGTCCTGCTCATGAACCCCGCTCTTACTACCGCGACCCTGGTCGTCCGCCACCAGGTCCATCCGCAGCACGAACGACGCTACGAAACCTGGCTGCACCAGACCATCGAGGCCGCCAGTCAATTCCCCGGGCACCTCGGGGTGGACGTCGGCCGGGAACGCCATGGCGATGCCCTGCAATTCACCTCGGTGCTGCGCTTCGACGAGATGCAGCACCTGCAGGACTGGCTCGCGTCCTCCGCCCGTCAGTGGCTGGTCAGCCAGGCACAGGGATGGCTGCAGGACGGCGACAACACCGAGGTCCGGCTCGGCAAGGACTTCTGGTTCGCGCCCCGGCCGGCCGAGCAGGCACCGCCGCGATGGAAGCAGGTGGTCGTCAGCTTCCTGGTCATTCTGCCCCTGAGTCTGCTGGTACCCGCGCTCTGGCAACCGGTATTCGGCGTGGCGCCCTGGTTGTCCGGCTACCTGATGAGCAACCTGCTGATCACCCTGAGCATCGTGGTGCTGGTGGTGTACCTGTTCATGCCGCTGGCCACGCGGATGCTGGGTCCCTGGCTGACCGCCGACCCCGCCTAGGGCGTGGCCCCGGCCCCTGCCCTCACCCTTTCGCCCTCTACAACCCTTCCGTTCGTTCACAAGGACCCTACCCATGAGCGCCGATCTGATTCTGTTCAATGGCCGCCTGCACACCGTCGATCCCCAGCAACCCCAGGCCACCGCCGTGGCGATCAGGGATGGCCGCTTCATCGCGGTGGGCACCGATGCCGAGGCCATGGCCTTTCGTGGCACGGCGACGCGGCTGATCGATCTGCGGCAGCGTTGTGTGATCCCCGGCCTCAATGACTCGCACCTGCACCTGATCCGCGGCGGCCTCAACTACAACCTGGAGCTGCGCTGGGAGGGTGTTCCGTCGCTGGCGGATGCCCTGCGTATGCTCAAGGAGCAGGCCGAGCGCACGCCCACGCCGCAGTGGGTGCGGGTGGTGGGTGGCTGGACGGAATTCCAGTTCGCCGAAAAGCGCATGCCTACTGTCGAGGAACTGAATCGGGCCGCGCCGGACACGCCGGTCTTCATGCTGCACCTCTACGATCGCGCGTTGTTGAATCGAGCGGCGCTCCGGGCGGTGGGCTATGACCGTCACACCCCCAACCCACCCGGCGGCGAGATCCAGCGCGATGCCAAGGGCGATCCCACCGGCATGCTGATCGCCCGGCCCAACGCCCTCATCCTCTACGCGACCCTGGCCAAAGGGCCCACGCTGCCGCTGGAATACCAGGTCAACTCCACCCGGCAATTCATGCGCGAACTCAATCGCCTGGGCGTCACCAGCGCCATCGATGCCGGCGGCGGCTTCCAGAACTACCCGGAGGACTACCAGGTGATCCAGCAGCTGGCCGACAACGACCAGCTCACCGTGCGCATCGCCTACAACCTCTTCACGCAGAAGCCCAAGGAAGAGCTGAACGACTTCAAGCACTGGACGAGCAGCGTCACCCTGCACCAAGGCACCGACTTTCTCCGACACAACGGCGCCGGCGAGATGCTGGTGTTTTCCGCCGCCGACTTCGAGGACTTTCTCGAACCCCGGCCGGATTTGGCCCCGAGCATGGAAGACGAACTGGAGCCGGTGGTGCGCCATCTGGTCGAGCAGCGCTGGCCGTTCCGGCTGCATGCCACCTATGACGAGTCCATCTCGCGGATGCTCGATGTCTTCGAAAAGGTCGATCGCGACATCCCCTTCAATGGCCTGCCGTGGCTGTTCGATCACGCCGAAACCATCAGCCCGCGCAACATCGAGCGTGTCCGGGCCCTGGGCGGCGGCATCGCCATCCAGCATCGCATGGCCTTCCAGGGCGAATACTTCGTCGACCGCTACGGTGCCCAGGCGGCCGAGGCCACCCCGCCGATCAAGCGCATGCTCGCCGAAGGCGTACCGGTCGGGGCGGGTACCGATGCCACCCGGGTGGCCAGCTACAACCCCTGGACCGCGCTCTACTGGCTGGTGAGCGGCAAGACCGTCGGCGGCATGACCCTCTATCCGGAAGGCCTGCCCCGGGCCACCGCCCTGCAGCTCTTCACCCACGGCAGCGCCTGGTTCTCCAGCGAGCAAGGCAAGAAGGGACAGCTCAAGGTCGGCCAGCTGGCCGATCTGGTGGCGCTCTCGGCCGATTTCTTCAGCGTCGAGGAAGAGCAGATCAAATGGCTCGAATCGGTGCTGACGGTGGTCGGGGGCAAGGTGGTGCATGCCGCCGGCGAATTCGCTGACCTGGCACCGCCAGCCGTACCGGTCATGCCGGACTGGTCACCGGTGGCCATCGTACCTGGCCATTGGCGTCCCGCGGCCCCGCTGGCGGCCAGCCTCCACCAGTGCATCGGCTCCTGCGCCGTTCACCAGCACCAGCACGATCGCGCACGCCGCAGCTCGGTGCCGGTCAGTGACCACCAGGGCTTCTGGGGGGCCTTCGGCTGCTCGTGCTTCGCCTTCTAGCCCTGCACCGCCGTCAATCGCTGTCGACTCGCTGCGGTCGCGGCAATGACCACTCATGAGGTGCCTCGGGCCCAGCATCCCGGCGCTTGCCGGCCTCGGGTTGGGTTCTGCGGGCACCTGCAGGTGCCAGCCAGTCGCAGCCAACAGGCCAGGCATTCCGCCTTCCGCGGAATGTGGCCAGGGCTGGCCTTACGCCTTTCCGCCAGGCACAATCCAGTAGTCATACGATGACCGACAAGAAGGGTCGTCCTGTGACGTCTGCTACGCCCCCTTTCCGACAACTACAACAAAAGGATACGCGCATGAAAAAGCTGAAATTGGCGGTAGGTTTCCTGTGTCTGTTCAGCGGCTATGTCGCCGCGGCTACCGGCGATGAAGGCGATGTCGCCACTGCGGTCGACAAGCTGACCCAAGCCATGTGGCACAAGGATATCGCGCAACTCGATGCCCTGACCGCGGACAACCTGACCTACGGCCATTCGAGCGGCAACATTCAGGACAAGAAGGCCTTCATCGCCGACATCGAAACGGGCAAAAGCGCCTTCAACGAGCTGAAGATGCTCAATCAGAAGATCACGCTGTCCGGCGACGTCGCCCTGGTGCGCAATCACTTTTCCGCCCAGGCCGTGAACAGCGGGAAGGTCGTGCCCACCGAAATCGAAAACTTCCAGATCTGGCAGAAACAGAACGGCCACTGGCTGCTGATCGGTCGCCAGGCCTTTCGCTTCTGATAGCCCCGAGCAGTCACTGAACCTCGCCTAGGCCTCGGGCGCGCACCTGCCTCCTCACGAGCCGCCCGCCGAATTCAGGTGGACGGCTCGGGCGCGCACCCTCCGTCCCTGCTCCAGGCAAGCCATGGGGTGCGGCGATGATCAGATGGCAAGGTCCCTACTCCCTCCGCCGGGCGGGGTGCGGATCACCGGCCCGACTTGGCTTCCCGCCTGCGTCGTCTACCCTTAAGGAATCCATCATCCTTTCGGGGGCATGATGGATTCCAGGACGCTGGAGGCATCATGGATCTGATCATTCGACACTTCGAAGGCCAGCCCTTCGTCAGCAACCCCTATGTACCGGGCACTTCGCTTCGCCAGGATCTGTTCGAGCGGCAATTCACCATCCTGCTGCACGGGACGATGAAGCGCTTCGAAGACGCCGGGCATGGCACCTTCCATGTCGCCGGGCATGTCCAGCTCGGCCAGTGCGGCGTGCTCGATGACGTCCTCCGGATCGCCTTGGCGGCGGTCCGCCAGGATCGTTATCCGACCCCCGTGGCGGCGCTCGACTTTCACCCCAAGCGGATCTCCGTCTCCGATCGCCACGGCCACCTGGTCATGGCCGGCAAGGTGGATCGCGAGCGCCATCGCATCGACTGGATCGACCCCTGCAGCTCGGCCGAGGAAGAACGGGTGGTGCTGGCGCAGCTCCAGCTGTTGCGTTCGCGCTCGGCCTTCCAGCACGACTGGGACCATTTCCGGACCTCGCGGCTGCTGGATACCGATGCCGACCTGCTCAAGGGCCGGCTGGTCCACAAACCCTGGCGGCCCCACGTCCGGGCACTGCTAAGTGCCTGATCACACCCCATCCGGCAGGAGCGTCGCCGCTTCCTGACGACAGGACCGGTAGCGAGAGCGTCCGCGCCGCGAGACCGGAAGGCGGGCATCCCTGGATACGAGCAGGCGTGCGACCCGTGGTGCCATCCAGCTGAACAGCCACCCGTGGATTCGGTCCCTATTGGAACGACCATTGGGAGACTCGACGATGACGACAGCCCGCAATGTCTTGTGGGGCGCCTTGGCCATTGGCGTGGTGACGGGCATGCGCAGCATGCTGGCGCCGACCCTGGTCAGCCGGGCACTGGCGGAACGTGCGGACCTCGACGAAGCTTGCGAACCCGCTCGCACGCTCGCGTCGCAGCCCGTACGGCAGTACCTGCTGCCCCTGGCGGCCGGCGAGCTGTTGGGCGACAAACTGCCCTTCGCCCCGGACCGTACCATAGCGCCCTCTATGTTGGTCCGTGCCCTGTCCGGCGGCCTCAGCGCGGCAGCTCTCGCCGGCGCGCGGCGGCAACCGCGGCTGTTGCCTGCCATGATCGGGGCGACGGCGGCCTGTGTCGCCGCCCGGGTCGCGATAGGACTGCGCAAGCGCTACGCCGCTGACACCTGGATCAACGCGGGTCTGGGCCTGGCCGAGGACGGCATCGCCTTTTCGTTGGGCCATGCCGGTCTGCGGCGAGCCCTGCAGGAGCCCCCGAGGCCGTGACGCCCGGACTGGCCTGCCACGCCCCTTCCCGCCCGCTCGGGCAAGGTCGCTCAGGTACCTAGCACCCAGGGCAGTACCAGTGCCGTCAGGATGCCGAGCAGGATCATGCCAAGTGCCGAAAAGGCCGCCGTCTCCTGACTTTCGCGCAACGCATGGGCGGTGCCTATGGCATGGCCGTTCATACCCAGGGTCAGGCCGCGGGCCGCCGGATCCTCCACCTTGCAGATCTTGAGCAGCGGCAGCGCCAGCGTGGTGCTGATCACGCCGGTCAGCATGACGATCACCGCGGTCAGGGGCGCGATGCCACCGAAATGATCCGCCAGCGGCAAGGCGATCGGCATGGTGACCGACTTGGGCACCAGACTCATCAGCAGGGTCTCGGACAAGCCGAACAGCCAGCCGAGGGCCAGGGTCAGGGAGACGCCCACCACGCCACCGACCACGAGGGTTATCAGCAGCGGCGTGCAGAGTGCCCTCACCCGCTGGGCATTCTTGTAGAGCGGAACGGCCAGGCCCACGGTGGTGGGCCCGAGCAGCATAGCGAGCATCCCGCTGGCGCTTCGATACTGCTCGTAGGGAATGCCACCGATCCAGAGCACGGTGGCGACGATGGCCGTGGTGACCAGCACCGGTTGCAGCATGACCAGGCGCAGGCGCTGCTGCAGCACGAGCGCCAGCTGATAGGCCGCGAGCGTCAGGGACAGGGCCAGCAGGGGTGCAAGGGATTGATCAGCCATGGTCTTTGCTCCGTCCGATCAGGTACTGCAGCAACCAGCCGCACAGCGGCACCGTGACCAGCAGAGACAGCGCGATGACCAGTACCAGGCGCAACCACACCGACGCCTCGAGACCGCTGAAATCGACGATGCCCACCGCCGGCACCACGAGCATCAGCGGCAGGTACTTGAGCAGGTTGCCGGCCATGGTCTCCACGCCTTCCGGCACGCGACGCAAGAGCATCAGCAGGGCGAAGAGGACGATGATTCCTATGACGCTGGCCGGAATGCCGCCTATATGAGTCGTCAGATAGACACCCGCCAGATAGCAACCCACCAGCATCAAGAAGCCCGCTATAGGCATAAGCACTCCATTACCTTGTTGTTCTGCGCAGCCCGCACGCGCCGCACCGGCCCGTTGGATACGGCAGGAGTATCGATCGCTGCCGATAAGGCGCTTCAACATTCACCTGCTACGCGCGGACTCACTATAGGCGCATCTGAAAAGGGCTGGGCACCTCCCTGCCGGGATAGGTGAGAGGCGCTCGCCTTGGTCGGGCGCCATCCTGGTCGGCTGCGTCCTCGTGATGGTCATGCTCTCCTGGGGGCGGCGCCAGGTGCCGGGCAAGACGCTGGATTGCTCGGTCTGAGCCGTAGCGCACGGCAGGGGTTGCCGCGCACCAGCGTTCCTGCAGTCTCCACGATCGATCGAAACCTTAGGGAGCGGCAACGTGCACCTTCCGCCGTCCGCCTTCGATCTCGCTTGGTATAGTCGAATATTCCTCCAGCCCTCTCAGACCGGTATCCCATGCAGCTCACCTTCCAACCCACAACGTCTGCCGACGCAGACTTGCTGGTAGGCATACGCATTGCGGCGATGCGCGAAAGCCTGGAGCAGCTTGGCCGGTTCGATCCCGAGCGCGCCAGAGCACGCTTTTTGAACGCTTTTGATCCTGAATACTGTCACTTCGTCGAGATCAACGGCGTCAACGTTGGCTTCTTTGTCGTCCGCCCGTTTCCGGATCATCTGCTGCTCGATCACCTCTACGTGCTACCTGAGCATCAGGGCCAGGGCATAGGCAGTGAGGTACTGGGCAGGATCTTCGCGGATGCCGATGCCCGGAAGCTCTCCATCCGTTTGGGCGCCTTGCGCGGCAGCAAGGCCAATGCCTTCTACCGGCGTCATGGGTTCCAACAGGTGAGCGAAGCGGAATGGGATATTTACTATTTGCGGGAGCGGCTCGCCTAGGGGACCGCCAGGTCTGGGTAGCAGGTACAGGTTGCCCGTTAGGAATGCCGTGTGCTTCTGCACCTTGCGTACGACCTCGCTGGTCCCGTACCCGCGCGTAGTGCCGGTCCTGCCGACATTCCCTAGACGCCGCGCAGCCTCCATGACCAATTTGTCATGCGCAGGTCAGGCTGACGTCCCCCCTGTCCTCCTAGAGTGGCCCGGTCAGCGAATAGCTACCCCACTCAAGAGGACTCATCATGAAAGCACTGCTGCTCGGTCTCTTCGGTCTGCTCGCCACCGGCTCCGCCCTGGCCGCTCCCGACCATCCCGCCCTGATCCACGACCAGCCCGGCTTCTTCGTTCCCCTCGACGTCGACCGGGTTGTCAGCCAGACCGACCTGAGCGCCCAATGCGGGATCGTCACGGCCCGCCTCGACTACCTGGATCACGCTGGCCGGGAGCATGAGCTGGATTACCAGGTGTTCGGCAACGGCTGCTACAACCAGAATTGAGGCGCTAGTCGACCCAGTGCCGAAGGAGCGCCTGAATAGGCGCCTCCCTAAGCCGGACTCCGGGCGCCTCACGCCAGGCGCCGGCAGCCAGACACTAGAAAAACCGATAGGCCTTGGCCAGCGCCCGCTCCAGCACGGCGATGCAGGCGTGCTCGTCCGCATAGGACAGGAACTGGCGCTGGGCATCGGCCTGGGCTTGGGCATGGGCATGGGCCTGGGCCAGACGCGTCTTGCGCTCGGCCAGCTCCTGCTCCAGCAACGAGGTGCTCATACCCAGATCACAGCAGGGGTTGGGGCCATTCATAAAAAACTCCGGACAGATGTGCAGACTGCGTCATCAGACAAGTTTTTGAGATTTGGTTCACAAATCGTAGCGAATCTCATTGTTGCTGAATATGCGTTCCACCGCGGTGTTTCCCGACCCCTCGGGCTAGAGCGCTTCCTTGAGTCCCCCGAACCTTTGCACCCGCCATCAGCCCGGCAAAAGCTATACAATTCGGCGCCCTAGATAAGCCGTGAAGATACATGCGTCCTCTGCTCTCGCTTCTCCTGGCCACGCTGCTGGCCTCCTCCGCGTTCGCCGCTGCGCCCGATACCTTTGTCGAAGCCAAGGTAATCGCCAAACAAAAAGTCTATTTCGACCAGAACACCAGCGCCCAGGGCGACCTCTATTGCGGCTGCCAATGGGAGTGGGTCGGCAAGTCCGGGGGGCGCGTCGATGCCGCCTCCTGCGGCTTCCAGGCACGCAAGCAGGAAACCCGTGGGGAGCGCACCGAATGGGAGCACATCGTGCCGGCCTGGACCTTTGGTCATCAGCGCCAGTGCTGGCAGAACGGCGGCCGCGAACACTGCGTGGCGGATGACCCGGTGTTCCGGGCCATGGAGGCCGACCTCTTCAACCTCTACCCCGCCGTGGGCGAGGTGAATGGGGACCGGGCCAATTTCAACTACGGCATGGCCCAGGGCGTGCAGCCCCAATATGGCCGCTGCACGACCAGGATCGACTTCCAGGAACGCGCCGCCGAACCGCGCGACGAGGTCAAGGGACTGGTCGCCCGGGTCACCTTCTACATGTTCGATCGCTACGGCCTAAACATGTCGCGCCAGCAGCAGCAACTGCTCATGGCCTGGGACAAGCAGCAGCCGGTCACCGCCTGGGAGCGCGAACGGGACAGACGCATCGCCGCGGTGATGGGCTACGGCAATCCCTTCGTGTCCGGCGAGCGGCACTGGACGCTGGGCTACCAGCCGGTCGGCGACGGCATCGTCAGCCCGCTGCCCGGACCGAAATCGGCGCCGAAGGCACCGGCCAGGACCGATAGCCCTGCCGCTGCCAGCCAGGGCGCGATCATCGGCAACCGCAACAGCCACGTCTATCACCTGCCGCAAGGCTGCCCGAGCTACGCCCAGGTGTCGCCGAAGAACCAGGTCACGTTCGCCTCGGAAGCCGAGGCGAAGGCGGCCGGCTTCACCAAGGCGGGCAACTGCGCGCCCTGATCGCTGGCCGCTGGGCGCTGGCCCCCATGCATCAGGGGGCCCAGGCCGTCACTGACCCTTGGACAGCTCCACCAGCATGCGCGTGAGCAGATAGATACGCGGCGCCACGCTGTCCAGTTCGACGTACTCCTCCGGGGTATGCAGCTTGCCGCCGACGATGCCGAAGCCGTCCAGGGTGGGCACGCCGGCACCGGCGGCGATGCTGGCATCCGCGGCGCCACCGCTGCCTTCGACGGTCAGCTTGCGGCCCAGCTCGCCATAGATGCCCTGGGCCATGGCCAGCAGCCGATCGCTCGCCGCCGTCTGCGGCATCGGCGGCAGGCCACGCTCCAGCCGCGTGGTCACCTCGGTATCGGGGATCTGCTTGTTGGCAGCGATGCGCGCCAGGTCCTTTTCCACCCGGTCGAATTCTTCGGGCAGCGCCGCGCGGACGTCGGCCTTCGCCACGGCGTGATCGGGAATCACGTTGATGCGCTCGCCCGCCTCGATCACGGTGAAGTTGACCGAGGTCTTCTTTTCCGCATCGCCCAGGTTGCCCAGTTGCAGCACCTGGTGCGCCACCTCGGTGGCGGCGTTGCGCCCCAGCTCCGGCGAGACGCCGGCGTGGGACGACTTGCCCTTGACCTCCACCACGGCGGTGGCGCTGCCCTTGCGCCACACCACCAGGCCATCGGCCGGTCGACCGGGCTCCAGATTCAGCGTCACGTCGTGCTGCTTGGCGGTACTGGCGATCAGCTCGGTGGCGGCCTGGGAGCCGGTTTCCTCGCTGGCGTCCAGCAACAGGGTGATCTGCCCGTAGTCCTTGAAGTCGAGCTGCTTGAGGATCTCCAGCGCCGCCAGGGCGACCACGATGCCGCCCTTGTCGTCGGACACGCCCGGACCATAGGCGCGTTTTTCATCGGTGCGATACGGCCGGGCCTTGGCGGTGCCTTCCTTGAACACCGTGTCCATATGCGCCAGCAAGAGAATCTTCGCCTTGCCGCTGCCCTTGAGCGTGGCCACCAGGTGCTGGCTCTTGTCCGGCGCGGTATTGGGCACCTATTGCAGCGTGGCGCCGAGTGTCTTCAATTCCGCGCTGACCAGCTTGCCCACCTCGCTCAGGCCGGGCTCGTAGCCGGAACCCGAGTCGATGTTGACCAGTTGCTCCAGCAGCTTGAGCGTCGGCGCCTTGGCCTGCTCCGCAGCGGTCTGGATGCGCGCATCGAGCGCGGCACTGGCGGGCAAGGCGATGCAGCAGGCGAGAACGGCAGCGAGGGTGGTGCGGAAGAACGGAGCGGATATCGGGCTTTCCTTGTTGGCATTGTTGGATTAGTCAGACAACTGTAGTCGCAACAAGGACATAGGGGAAATTCGCGCCGTTCCAAACCGGCCAGAGCCCGTAGCTGGCTGCCGGTGGTGCTTGTCCTGAGGAAGTATCCAGGGACCAGACACGCCCGTAGCCAGAGCTAGCCCAAGGCCAGTCGCCCACGCTCCGGCCGCACTGCTGCAGAGGAGGCTGTCATTCGTCCGCTGACAACAAGAGAGCTGTAGGCCCGAGCGTCTAGCCAGAAGGCTCGTGACTCATTTTCGGGCATACGCGTGACCGGACGCTGGAGGTGTCTAGCGCCGGCCATCGATTGAAAATGCAGCCAGGAAAACCCGCGCAAAGCCCCTACAGCAGCGCATTCATCGAGCTGCTTCGCACAATTTTGGAGCAAAATATTCATCAAAAAAGACTATTGAATAAAAAAATTCATCGCCTTACTCTCGGCTCGACGTCGTAAGGAACAAGCCACTGACCGCACCGAAAAATAGGGAGTGAAGATGAAAGCGAAGATAGCGTTGGGTCTGCTCATGACCGCCGCCGTAGCCCTGCCCGCCTGGTCAGCCGACTGGACGGTGGGTGCCAACGTCGGCAACGTGCCCTGGGAGTTCCAGGACGCCAAGGGTGACTTCGTCGGCTTTGAAGTCGATGTGGTGAAGGAAGTGGCGAAACGGGCCGGCAAGACCGTGGATTTCGTCAACATTCCCTTCAACGGGCTGTTCAGCGCGGTGCAGTCGAAACGCGTGGACATCGCGATTTCGTCCATCACCATCACGCCCAAACGCCTGGAATCGGTCGCCTTCGCTCAACCCTACTTCGACAGCGACCAGTCGCTGACCGCCCTGACCAACTCCAAGGTGAAAAGCCTGGCGGACATGAATGGCAAGGTCGTGGGTGTCGATACCGGCTCCACCGGCGACATGTGGATCGGCCAGCACAGGAACGAATACAAGTTCGCCGACGTTTCGCGCTACGAAGGGCTGTCACCGGCCATGCTGGACCTGGGCTCCGGGCGCATCGATGGTTACCTGAGCGATATCCCCGCCGTCCTCTACTACATCAAGGACAAGCCGCAATTCACCGTCGTCGCCCGCATCCCCACAGGGGAACGCTATTCGCTGATGCATGCAAAGGGCTGGGCCATGAGCGATCAGGTCAACGACATCATCAGCAAGATGAAGGAAGACGGCACCCTGGGCGCCATCCACAAACAGTGGTTCGGTACCGAGGCCGACAAGGAGTCGAGCACCCTGAAGGTCTCCGCCGCGCCCAAGTGAGTCCTGCCGCTGCTGCAGGCCCGGGACGCCGTCCGCGCGCCCCGGGCCGTGACCGAGGTATCCCATGGATCTTCTGCAAACCTTCTTCAACTGGAACGTGCTCGTCGAATCGCTCCCCCTGATGATCCGGGGCCTGGGCGTAACCGTGCTGCTGGGCCTCGTGAGTATCGTCCTGGGGCTGGTCGGCGGGCTGTTGCTGGCGCTGCTGCGGCTGTATTCCTACGCCCCGGTCCGGCTGCTGGCACGCATCTACATCGACATCATGAGGTCCATCCCGCTGCTGGTCCTGCTGGTCCTGATCTATTACGCGCTGCCCTTCGTCGGGATCCGCCTGTCCTCCTTCGCGGCAGCGGCCAGCGCGCTGTCCCTCGTGTCCTGCGCCTACAGCGCCGAGATCTTTCGCTCGGGCATCGAAGCCATTCCCCGCGGTCAGTTCGAGGCGTCGGCCGCCCAGGGCATGAGCTTCTTCAACACCATGCGCGACGTCGTGTTGCCCCAGGCGATCCGCATCGTGCTGCCGCCCATGACCAGCAACTGCATCAACGTCATGAAGGACACCGCCCTCGCCTCGGTGGTGGCGATGCCGGACCTGCTCAAGCAGGCCACCCAGGCCCAGGCCCTGACGGCCAACCCTACCCCGCTGGTGGGCGCCGCCCTGCTCTATCTGCTGCTGCTCCTGCCCATGGTGCAACTGGTCAGCTGGGTCGAAAGACGCAATGCCATGGGAGGCAAGACCGCATGAGCACCCTGATCGACATCGAACACCTCGACAAGTACTACGGCAATTTCCAGGCGCTGAGCGACATCAATCTGCAGGTGGAGGAAGGCGAGGTGGTGGTCATCCTCGGCCCGTCCGGCTCCGGCAAGTCGACGCTGATCCGCTGCATCAACCTGCTGGAAAACTATCAGCAGGGCCATATCCGCGTGGCCGGGGAACGGGTCGAGAACGGACCGCGCCTGGCCGGTATTCGCAGCGAAGTGGGCATGGTCTTCCAGAGCTTCAACCTCTATCCGCACCTGAACGTCCTGGACAACGTCTCGCTGGCGCCGATCCGGGTGCGCGGCCTGAACCGGCGCGAGGTCCACGCCCGCGCGCGGGAGCTGCTGGTCAAGGTCGGCATGGGCGATCACGCCCACAAGTACCCGAGCCAGTTGTCCGGCGGCCAGCAGCAGCGGGTCGCCATCGCCCGCACCATGGCCATGGAGCCGCGCGCCATCCTCTTCGACGAGCCCACCTCGGCGCTGGACCCGGAGATGGTCGGCGAGGTGCTCGACGTCATGCAGAACCTGGCCCGCTCCGGCGTCACCATGGTCGTGGTGACCCATGAAATGGGCTTCGCCCGGCGCGTCGCCGACCGGGTGATCTTCATGGAAAGCGGCCGCATCGTCGAACAGAACACCCCGGAACCCTTCTTTACCGCCCCTCAGGAACCCCGCACCCGGGCCTTCCTGCAGGCCATCCTGCACCACTGATCCTGGCTGGAGAGAGTCGCGTGAATCCCCTCGATATCGCATACGTTCGCAAGCAGTTTCCCGGTCTGGCCGGCGACTACGCCTTCATGGACAACGCCGGCGGTTCCATGGTGTTGCAAGGGGTCGCCGACCGGGTGGCCGACTACCTGCTCAACAGCAGCGTCCAGCTGGGCGCCTCCTACGCGCCCTCGGTCGCGGCCGGCGAACGGGTGATGCAGGCGCGCCGCTCGGTCATGCAGCTGATCAACGCGGCTCATCCCGACGAAGTCATCATGGGCGGCTCGACCACCCACCTGCTGCAGATACTCTGCCGCGCCATCGCCCCCTCGATCGCGCCCGGTGATGAAATCATCGTCACCAACTGCGACCACGAGGCCAACATCGGCCCCTGGGTCCGGCTCTGCGCAGACCGCGGCGCCACCCTGCGTGTCTGGGAGGTCGATCCCGACAGCCTCGAGCTGGAACTGGACGACCTGCAGGCGCTGCTCGGCGACAAGACCCGCTACGTAGCCGTGACCCACGCCTCCAACATCCTCGGCTCGATCAATCCCGTCGCCGAGATCGCCCGCCGCGTGCATGCCGTGGGGGCGCAGCTGTGCGTGGATGCGGTGGCCTATGCGCCACACCGGCTGGTCGATGTACAGGCCAGCGGCGCCGACTTCTATGTCTACAGCTTCTACAAGACCTTCGGACCGCACTTTGCCGTGCTCTGGGGCCGTCGTGACCTGCTGCTGGACTTTCCCAGCCTCAACCACTTCTTCATCGGCCAGGACGTGGTGCCCTACAAACTGCAGCCCGGCAACGTCAACTACGAGCTGTCCTTTGGCTGCATCGGCATCTCCGACTACCTGCTCGACATCGCCAACCAGTTGGGCATCCAGGGTAGCGAGCGAGAGCGGATGCAGGCAGCATTCGACGCCTTCGAGATCCAGGAAGATGCCCTCGCCGAACGACTGCTGGGCTTTCTGCGCCAGCGCCCCGGGGTCCGCATCATCGGCAAGACCAGCGTCCAGGCGCGCGTGCCCACGATCAGCTTCGTGGTGGAAGGCGTGCGCTCGGAAGCCGTGGTGCTCAAGGTCGACGAGCAGCGCATCGGCATCCGCTTCGGCGACTTCTATGCCCGACGCCTGATCGAAGCCCTGGGCCTGGCGCCCCAGGGCGGTGTGGTACGGGTGTCGCTGGCGCACTACAACACGCTCGAAGAAATCGACCGTCTCATCGCCGCGCTCGATCAGGCAATCACCGAATTGCGCTGACCGGCGCCTCTCCTTTCCACCTGCCGAGCGTTTTTCATGGCCTTACCGGAAACCCTTGCGGAGCTGCGCGATTGCATAACCGCCCAGCACGAACACCTGTCGGAGCGCCTGCGCGATGCGGCCCGCTTCCTCATCGACAATCCCCACGAGATCGCCCTCAGCACGGTCGCCGAACTGGGCAAGCGCTCAAACATCGCCCCGGCGGCTTATATCCGGCTGGCGCAGGCGTTGGGTTTCGCCGGTTTCAAGGATCTGCAGCGGCTGTTTCGCGCGCCGCTGCAACAGGCCGCGGCCACCCACAGCGAGCGCATCCGGCACTACGGTGGGGAAAAGCTGCTGGATGACCCCAGCGACGTCGGGGCGATCCTGCGGGAATTCAGCCAGGCCAATATCGTGTCCCTGGAACACCTGGCGGAAGGCGACCAGCAGGCCAATATCGAAGCCGCCATCGCCCATCTGCAGCTGGCGCGCACAACCTTCGTCATCGGTCTGCGGCGGGCCTTTCCGGTGGCCGCCTATTTGAGCTACGCCCTGGCCCGCGTGGGCCGACGCGCCGTGCAGATCAGCGGTGGCGGCGGCACCCTGCCGGAACAGGTCAGCGCCATCGCCCAGGACGACCTGCTGATCGCGGTGAGTTTTCCACCCTACGCGAGGGACACCGTCGAAGCCTGCCGGCAGGCGCGCGAGGCGGGTGTGACGCTGGTGGCCATCACCGACACCGTGTTAAGTCCGATCGGAAAGATGGCGGAGACGGTGATAGAGGTCAACGATGCCGAGCTGCTGGGCTTTCGCTCCCTCACCGCCTCCTTCTGTATCGCCCAGACCCTGGCCATGGGACTCGCCTTCAGCCAGGGCGATACCGATGGCGCCTTCGACCATGAACGGCTGAAGGACATCGACTGCTGAGCCCAAGCGCTCACCGGGTAGTTCACAACAATCACTTCAGGAGTAGATCCCGATGCTGTCACCTGCACGCGATTTGGTCGGTTATGGAAGACAACGTCCGCAAGGCACCTGGCCCAACGGCGCCCGTCTGGCCATCAGCCTGGTGATCAACTACGAGGAAGGCTCCGAGCGCTCGCTCGCCATGGGCGATCCGGACCAGGAGTCGATGACCGAATGGGGCAGCTACGCCATCCCCGCCGGCACCCGCAACCTGGCCATGGAATCCATGTACGAATACGGCTCCCGGGTCGGCATCTGGCGGATCCTCGACATCCTCGACGAGCAATCGGTACGCGCGACCTTCCACGCCTGTGCGGTGGCCTTCGAACAGAATCCCGACGTCGCCCAGGCGGCCGTCGCCGGTGGCCACGAGATCTGCAGCCATGGCTATCGTTGGGAGGAAGTCTTTCGCCTCAGCGAAGCAGAGGAGCGCGAGCATATCCGCCTCGCCGTCGAATCCTTCGAGCGCACCTGTGGCAAGCGGCCGGTCGGCTGGTACTGCCGCTACGGCGCCAGCATCCACACCCGCCGGCTGGTGGCCGAGGAAGGCGGTTTTCTCTACGACTCCGACGCCTACAACGACGACGTCCCCTACTTCGTCGAGGTCGAGGGCAGCCGCCATCTCGTCGTGCCCTATACCGCCGACGTCAACGACTTCCGCTACTGGAATTCGCCCGGCCTGTCCCAGGCCTCGGACTTCTTCGAATACATGAAGGAAAGCTTCGAGGTCCTCTACGAGGATTCCGCGACCGGACCGCGCATGATGTCGATCGGACTGCACCCACGCATGGTGGGTCGTCCGGGTCGGGTCCGGGCGATCAAGAGATTCATCGAATACGCCAGGCAGTTTGAAGGGGTCTGGTTCGCGACCCGCGAGGAGATCGCCCGCGCCTGGCTGGAAAGGGCTGACGGCTAGCCCGGTTCCCATGAATCCGGAGGCGCTTCGAAGGCCTCCGCTGTCCCGGGATTACCGGGGTGTGGCTTCAAAACCGGGCGATCAGCACCACCCCGGCGATCATCAGGATCGCGCCCAGCAGCCGCCAGCCGTTGACCGCATGCTGTTCCATGGAAAACAGGCCGAAGTGATCGATGGCCAGGCTGGCGATGAGGTTGGCGGTGATGGTGACGCCGTTCACCGGCGCTGCGCCGAGGCGCTGGATGAACAGCAGACCGGCAAAGACCGCCACCGCACCGGCGATGCCGCCCAGGGGTGCCCACCAGGGCATGTCGCCGATCTGGCTCACCGAAGGCAGCGGCCTGGGCATGCAGATGAACAGCCCGATCGCGACGAAGGTGACCATCACGAAGGACACCGAGGTCGCCAGCCAGGGATTGACCAGCGCCTTGTTCAGCGAGCCGTTCATGGCCGCACCGGCAGCCTGCAGGAATCCGGCAACGACGATAAGGATATAAGCCCAGTTCGCAGTATTCATCAGGAGTCGTCTCGGAGCGGAGCATGGGAGAGACGCGGGGCCGCTCAAGCGACCCCGCGAGGCCTGAATTACGACTGGACACATCTTGTAAAAGTGCCGTCTCGCTCACGCGTGAAGGCTCTACACCGGGATATTGGCCGCTTTTTCGACCAGCGGGCCTGACTCGCCGCCTGGATGCGTGCCGGTCCCGCCAGGCGATCCGCTCGAACCCCGATGCGGTCCTGCGCCCTCCTCCGCCAGGGCCGATGTCGAGCGTCAGCCCTATTTCACGATGGCCCTGACCGCCGCCAGCACATCCCGGGTGGCCTGCCGGGTCGCCTCCGCATCGGGCCCGACCTTGGGCCCCAGCACCACGCAGCTATCCTGATAGGAAAAGACCTTGCCGGTCTGCTGGTTGATCAACTCGCCCTTGGCGTTCTCGGTGATCCGACACTCACGCACGGTCTGGCTACCCTTCGCGACCACCACCGGACTCCAGACATAGGGGCTGTCGAAGCCGTGCTCGGCGTGAGGATAGGTGTGCACCCCGAGATCGGCGCCCTGCTGCTTGAGTGTGGCGAGATAGCCCTCGCAGCGGGAATAGGGATCGTAGTTGTCGGCCAGGCCGTGGTAGACGCGCAGCGGCTTGGCGACGACCCGGTCCTGCTCGCGAAAGCTGATCGAGCAGTCGGGATAGAACGACAGATAGCCGGCGAACTGGAAGTCCTGACTTTTCCAGCGTTTGTCGAAGCGCTCCATGGCGGCATAGAGCGAGGCCTGTCCACCGCGGGAAAAGCCCATCAGGATGATCTTGCCTGTATCGATGCGGGGATGCCGCGCGAGCAAGGCACCGGCGCGATAGTCATCTAGGACGAAATTGAGCCGCCCCAGCTGAGCCTGATTGGTGGCGGTGCTGGTGATGCCCCGGCCCGAGAAGCCATCCACGGCAAAGGTGGCGATGCCGGCCTGATTGAACTGCCGCTGCCAATAGGTGATGTTGGCCCCCACCCCGCCCGACCCATGCTGCAGAATCACCACCGGCACCCTGCCCTCGCCGGGCGGGAGCGACAGCACGCCGCCCAGCAGAACCTCGGTGCCGCCCTGGTCCCCCGTCAGGAATTGCTGATCGCTCAGGGTCAGCGAGGTGAAGGTCAGCACCTCTTGCCGAGCGGGGATATCGGTAGCGGGCGCGGTGGCGGCGAAAGCCGTGGCACTGGCAAGACCGGCAATGGCCGCGAGCAAGGGGCGCAGGGTTCCAGCGGACAGGTAGCGCATCGGTTGCATCCTTCTTGTGAGGTCTTCCCAGGGTAGCCAATCGGCGGTGCCCTGCTGGAAAGACGGCGAGCAGAACCCGCCGCACTAGCCAGAATGGGCACCTTTGCCCGCAATCCTGCCCTGAGGTACGAACCTCCTAGCCTCTGAGCGGCCGCCCTTTTCCGCTGCAAAGGTTTCCCAAATGCACCAGGACGGCTTCCTCTGATTCTCCCCGCGCCAGCGGCGAAACCGCTGGCGGGCACGCAGAGCGCCTCCCTGGCCGAGGCCATCACTGCCTTCTACAACTACGCGCCCCTCACCGCGCTGTTCAACGCCAGTGCCAGCCAGCCCCTGGGCAGTCGCACGGCCATACCCGCCGCGGCCTCAGGCTAGAGACGGAGACGCCCATCGCAAACCGGTGGGCATCCTGTCACCCGCTTCGCTTGGATGCTCGCTATACTGGCCGCGCACGGCCTGTGACGAATACCTCTAGCATCCGTGTTGGAGGCTTCAACCTGTCGCTCGCCATCTTCCCCGCTGCCCCGGCAGGGCACCGTACGAGCGACCCGATGAGCACCCTCACCTCGACTCCAGTCCCCTCGTACCTCCTGTCCCAGGACATCGATCTCATTGCCGAGATCGCCGCGGTACCCAGGATCCTGGACGTGGTCTGCCGGATGACAGGGATGGGCTTCGCCGCCGTCGCCCGGGTGACCGACGATCGCTGGATCGCCTGCAGTACCCTCGACCTGATCGGCTTCGGCCTGGAGCCCGGTGGCGAACTGGACGTCAAATCGACCATCTGCGACGAGATCCGCGACCATCGCCAGCCGGTGGTGATCGACGACGTGGCGCGGGACGAGCTCTATCGCCACCATCACACGCCCAGGCAGTACGGCCTGCGCAGCTATATCTCGGTCCCCATCGTGCTGGAGGACGGCAGCTTCTTCGGCACCCTCTGCGCCATCGATCCGCAGCCGGCCAACCCCAGCAGCCCGGAGATCCTGCCCGCCTTCGAACTCTTCGCCAGCATGATCGCGCTGGAGATCGGCGCCCAGCGCCGCTTCGTGGCCGCCCGCAACGTGCTGCACAGCGAAGGCTTTTCCCGCAGCCTGCTCCAGGCCAGCCTGGATTGCGTCAAGGTCCTCTCCGCCGGGGGCCATATCGAATTCATGAACGCCCAGGGCCTGGAGCTCAACCAGTTGCAGTCCGTCGATCAGGTGATGGGCTGCGAATACGCCGCGCTCTGGCCTGACGCGGAGGTCGAGAAGATCCGCCACGCCGTCAGGCGCGCCGTCGAAGGCCAGGGCACCCGGGTCGAGGGTTTCTGCCCCACGGCCCGGGGCGAGCCGCGCTGGTGGGAGGTGTCCTGTTCGCCCTTCGCGGTGGCCGGCACCGGCGAGGTCAAGATCGTCTGCATCTCGCGCGACATCAGCAGTCGCATCCTCGCCCAGCAGGCGCAGCAGGCCCGTGCCGAAGCCATTGCCGCGCTCAACGACGAGCTGGAGCTACGCATCTCGGAGCGCACCGCCGAGCGCGACCAGATCTGGAACTGCTCTACCGATCCGCTGTGCGTGGCCGACCTCGAAGGCTTCTTCGTCAACCTCAATCCGGCCTGGACGGCGACCCTGGGCTGGTCGCTCGACGAGCTCAAGGCCCGTCCCTTCCTGACCTTCGTCCACGATGACGACCTCGTCGCCACGCGCCAGGCGTTTCGCGACGTCAAGCAGGGCATGGCGCTGGTCAGCTTCGAAAACCGCTATCGCCACCGCGACGGCACCTACCGCTGGTTTTCCTGGAATGCCACGCGCAACGGCGAACTCATCTATGCCACCGTGCGCGACGTGACCCAGCAACGCCAGCAGACGCTGGATCTCGCGGCCGCCGAAGACGCCCTGCGCCAGGCGCAGAAGATGGAAGCCATCGGCCAGCTCACCGGGGGCGTGGCCCACGACTTCAACAACCTGCTCACCGTCGCCCGCACCTCCTGCGACCTGCTCAAGCGCCCCAACCTCAGCGATGCGCGACGCGAGCGCTACCTGGAAGCGATCTCCACCACCGTGGATCGCGCCGCGCGATTGACCGGGCAACTGCTGGCCTTCGCCCGGCGCCAGGCCCTGGCGCCCGAGGTGTTTTCCGCGCGGGACAATGTCCTGGCCATGGGTGACATGCTGGAAACCCTGCTGGGTTCGCAGGTGGGCATCGAGCTCGAGGTAGGCGATGACCCGTGCCTGGTCTATGCCGACCCCAGCCAGTTCGATACCGCGATGGTGAACATCGCGGTGAACGCCCGCGACGCCATGAGCGGTGCCGGACGCCTGACCATAGGCGTAATGACCGTCGCCGGCATTCCGGCCAGCGGGGCTCAGCCAGCGCTGGACCTCCCGGCCGTGGCCATCACCCTGGCGGACAACGGCAGTGGCATCGCCCGGGCACACCTGGAGCAGATCTTCGAACCCTTCTTCACCACCAAGAGAGTCGGCCAGGGTACCGGACTCGGCCTGAGCCAGGTGTTCGGCTTCATCAAGCAGTCCGGTGGCGAGGTGCGGGTCACCAGCGAGGTCGGCCGCGGGACGACCTTCCACCTCTATCTGCCGCTCGCGCCGGCCAGCGGGCCGCAACCGACCCTCGCTGATGCCACGGCAACGGTCGATGGCGGTGGGATCACCGTCCTGGTGGTCGAGGACAATCTCGAGGTGGGTAGCTTCGCCGTCGACCTGCTGGGCGATCTCGGCTACCACGCAGTCCTGGCCACCAACGCCGAGCGCGCCCTCGCCCTGCTCGCCGACCAGCCGGGTCGATTCGACGTGGTCTTCTCGGACGTCGTCATGCCCGGCATGAGCGGGCTGGAGCTGGCCATCGAGATCAGACGCCTCTATCGCTGCCTGCCGATCCTGCTGACCTCCGGCTACAGCCACGTCCTGGCGACCAATGGCGCCCAGGGCTTCGAGCTGATCCACAAGCCCTATTCGGCGGAGGCCCTGTCACGCCGGCTGCAGCAGATCCTCGAAGAAACCGCGACGCACCTGACCATCTAGGGCGCCGCGGTACGGACGGTCAGGCTCAGGCACGGCCGGGGCGCACCGCCAGGGCCGAGACGAGCACCCCCGCCACCACCAGGCCGAGCCCGGCGACGAACAGGCTCGACACGGTGGCGCCAAACGCCAGGCAGGACGCCAGGGTTCCCACCAGGGGCACCCCGAGCGTGACGGTCGACATGGCGAAGGTGGAAATCCGCCGACCGAACTCCGCCGAGATGACGAAACAGGCCGAGGTGGCGATCGGACCGATAAAGAACAGCTCCTGCAACAGCCGGGTATCCAGGGTCACGGCGGTCGGCCAGCCTTCGCTCAGCCAGGCGGCAAAGGCCAGGGGCACCACGGCCAGCAGCATCTGCCAGGGTGCCAGTGCCAGCGGCGACGTCACCCAGCGATGGCGCTTCACGTGGAGGATGACGAGCGCCCAGCTCACCGCGGCGAGCAGGAGAAAGAGTGCCCCCTTCACGGTGCCCGGCTGCGTCCAGTCGAGTTCCGCGGGACTGCAGACGACGACCACCCCGGCCATGCCGATGGACAATCCGGTCAGCTGCAGGCGCGACGGCGCCTGGCGAAACAGCAGCCAGGCGACCAGCACGCACCACAGGGGCGTGGTGTAGGCCAGCAGCACGGCCCTGCTGGTGTCGATCTGCACCATGGCCACCATGCCAAGCCCGGTGAAGGTCATCATCTGCAGCAGTCCCACGCTGGCGATGATCGGCAGGTCCTGCCGGGTGGGTAGCCTGAGTTGTCCCCGCAGCGCCAGGTAGAGGCACAGGCAGATCGCGGCGCTGGCGAATCTCACGGTCGCCAGCCAGAGCGGCGGCACCGATTGCAGGGCGAGCTTGGTCACCGGCCAGCTGCTACCCCACAGCAGCACCATGACGCCGAGCGCGACATAGGTGGAGGAAAGCCCGAAGGCCTTGCCTGGAAGGTCGAGGTTTTGCCGAATCGTAGCGCTCACGATGCCACCCTGTTGCCCATGGATCACTCGGAGTTATGCTATTTCCGCTCGCGCGCGAAAACGCACCTTTCTCTTTGTGAGAAATGGAAAGATCGGTACATCCAACCCTGTAGAGCTCGGAAAGAGGAAATTCCTACCGTGAACCGCGCCAAACTCGACGATGCCAGCCTGCGCATCTTGGATGCCCTGCAGCAGAACGCCGAACTGAGCAATGCCGAACTGGCGGAAATCGCCGGACTCTCGACGTCCCCGTGTTGGCGGCGCGTGGCGGACATGAAGGAGCATGGCGTCTTGCGCGGCGCCGTGACCCTGGTCGATCCGGCCGCGCTGGGGCTCGCCATCAACGTTTTCGTGCATGTGTCGCTCAAGCTGCAGGACAAGCAGTCGCTGGAGGTCTTCACGGATGCGATCAAGGAGCGTCCGGAGGTCATGGAGTGCTACCTGATGAGCGGCGAGGCCGACTTCATGCTTAGGGTGGTGAGCGAGGACCTGGCCAAGTACCAGACGCTGCTGCTGGATTGCCTCACGACCATCCCCGTCGTCGCCAGCATCAGATCGAGCTTCGCCCTGAGCCAGGTGAAGTACACCACCGCCCTACCGACCAATCACCTGCGCGGACGGGCGGCGGGCAGCCGTCGCTGAGACTGCCCGCTGCCGCGCGTCCGGCCATGGCCGAGGGTGCCCATGGATCGCCGCCCGCCCCGGCCCGCGCCTATGGGAGGTGCCGGACAGCCGGACCCGCGACGCGACGGCGGCCATCCACCCCGGGCGAGCGATCGGGTAACATGCGCCGCCGCGGGCCAGTGGCCCCTTTCTCTCGGTAAGGAGTCACAGTGTTCGATACCCAGGTCATCATCATCGGTGCCGGCGCCGCCGGTTTGATGTGCGCCCTGAGCGCTGCGGCGCGTGGGCGCCGGGTACTGGTACTCGACCACGCCAACAAGGCCGGCAAGAAGATCCTCATGTCCGGCGGCGGCCGCTGCAACTTCACCAACCTCTATTGCGAGCCCGCCAACTTCCTCTCGCAGAACGCGCATTTCTGCAAATCGGCCCTGGCGCGCTACACCCAATGGGACTTCATCGCCCTGGTGGCCAAGCACGGCGTGCCCTATCACGAGAAGAAGCTCGGCCAGCTGTTCTGCGACAACAAGGCCAGCGACATCCTTGCCCTGCTGCTGGACGAGTGCGAACAGGGCGGCGTCGACATCCGCCTCAATACCTCGGTGCAGGAGATCGCCCGCCTCGACCCGGGCGGCTATCAGCTGCAGACCAGCCTGGGCCCGGTGCGTGGCGAGTCCCTGGTGATCGCCACCGGCGGCCTGTCCATCCCGACCCTCGGCGCCACCGGCTTCGGCTATCAGGTCGCCCGCCAGTTCGGCCATCAGCTGCTGCCGACCCGCGCCGGTCTGGTGCCCTTCACCATCACCGATCCGCAGCTCAAGGAATTCTGCAGCGCCCTGTCCGGCACGGCGGTGGAAGATTGCCGGATCAGCTGCAACGGCCAGAGCTTCGTCGAGAATCTGCTGTTCACCCACCGTGGCCTCAGCGGTCCGGCGATCCTGCAGATCTCTTCCTACTGGCAACCCGGCGACAGCCTCAGCATCGACCTGCTGCCGCACTTGGACCTGGCCCAGTGGCTCGCCGAGCAGCGCCAGGCGCGGCCCAACAGCGAACTCAAGACCCTGCTGGGCGAGCTGTTCACCAAGAAGATGGCCACGCTGCTCGCCGACAGCTGGTTCCAGTCCCGGCCGCTGAAGCAATACACCCCGGACGAACTCAAGGTCATCGCCGCCCGCCTGCACGACTGGCAACTGGTCCCGGCGGGCACCGAGGGCTACCGGACCGCCGAGGTCACCCTGGGCGGCGTCGACACCCGCGAGGTGTCGTCCAAAACCCTGGAGTCGCTCAAGTCGCCCGGCCTGTACTTCATCGGCGAGGTGCTGGATGTCACCGGCCACCTGGGCGGTTTCAACTTCCAGTGGGCCTGGGCGTCGGGTTACGCGGCGGCGCAGTATGTCTAGGCCAAAGGAAAGCGCTTTGCGCCTGGACTCAGGCAGCCGCAGACGGCCAGGTCTGGCACGCGATACGCAGGAAATTCCCGCCCAGGATGGCGTCGATGTCGGCGGCGGTGTAGCCCCGATCCGCCAGTTGGCGTACCAGTTCAGGTAGCGCCTCGGGTTGCAGCTGGGTATGACCATGCGGCTGTCCATAGTGGCGTGCGGGCCACCAGTCTTCGGCGTCGACGCCAGCGGGCAGGTCATGGTCGGCCGGGCACAATTCGGTATCCAGCCCAATGCCGATATGGCGAATCCCGACCCGCTCCGCCAGGTAGTCGATCTGGCGGACAAAGCTGGCCACCGAAGCCGCGGGATCGCCCAGAAAGAGACTCAGACCGGTCAAGCCGATCACCCCATCCTGGTCGGCGCAGGCGCGGATCTGGCGATCGCTCACCGTCCGCGGATGCTCGTGGAGCGCCTTGATGTTGGTGTGGGAAAAGACCACCGGCCGTGTCGACACCGCCATGATCTCCAGGCTGGCGCGCTCGCTCGCGTGGGCACAGTCGAGGGTGATGCCCGCCGCATTGCCGGCCGCCACCATCTCGCGACCCAGCGCCGTCAGACCGCCCCCCGCGCCATGGCAACCCCCGGCACAGCTGTTGTCGCGGTTGTAGGCGAGCAGCATCTGGCGCACCCCGAGACTGGCATAGAGCCCAACCATCGCCGGGTCGTCGAGCAGCATGGTCGAGCCTTCGAGATCGAAGGATACGGCCAGCCTGCCTTGCTCACGCGCCCGGTGGATGTCGGCCACCGTGCCGACCAGACGGAAGTGAGGCTCATGCCGCGCCAGCCAGGCGCGGAAATCCGCGAGGGTCTGCACCACCGTCGCGAAAGGCGTCATGTCCATGCCGACGTTGATCGACACATGATGGAAGCCGGCCGCGCGATAGCGATGCAAGCCGGACATGTCCTGCCCCGGCACCAGGGGCAGGCAGGCATGCGCCTCCCAGCGGATCGGCCCAAGTCCCGCGGCTATGGCTGTGACCGGCTGCATCGGCGTCCCCCTGCGCACGTCTCGAGGGATGCAACATAGCATGCGGACAGGGGCAGGATCCGCCCGACCCGCCGCGACGCTAGCCGACGTTCACGGTCCGCAGCAGCGCCGGATCCACGACCCTTGCCTGATAGCGCACCGACGCCTGGCCATAGGCCTGGGGATCGAGCACCTGGTCCCAGCGTGCCGGTGCCTGCGCCTGCACTGCGACGACCTCGGACTGGGCCGCCTTGGGCTGCAGTGCGGCCTGGGCGCGTCTTTCGTTGATCTCGGCGGCCATGGCGGTGTAGCTGGCGGTGCTGAGCAGGGCGAGAGCGGCCATCTTGTTGAAGACGTTCATGGTGGATCCTCCTGTCTTGAACACGGGGGCTGGCGTCGCCGCGGCAGCGGGCCGGCGTCAGTCACGGTTCCACCTTGCGCCCAGGCGTCTTAACGCTGTCTTAACCCCTCTGAACCCGACCTGAACGACTGCGACAACCTGCCCCAGGCGATGGCCACTGGCCAATTGATCTGGATCAGTTTTGCCCAGGGTCAGCAGGCGCATCCTGCATGCAGCCGCCACTCCGTCCTGGAGCGGCGCCACGGCTCGCGAGGTCGCCATGAACGGACGCCTGGTCAAGGAACTGCTGATCATCCTGCTGATCAAGCTGGCGCTGCTCATGGCGATCAAGAGCCTCTGGTTCAGCGCCCCCACGGTGCCGCCCAACGCCACCCAGGCGGTCAGCGCCCACCTGCTGGACTAGTACCCCTTCCCTTCGCTTGAGGAGATTGCCGGGATGATCTCGGAATCCGTCGTGGACCTGTCACGCCTGCAATTCGGCATGACCGCGCTGTATCACTTCATCTTCGTGCCCCTGACCCTGGGGCTGGTGGTGATCCTGGGGATCATGGAGTCGGTCTATGTGATGACCGGCAAACAGGTCTACAAGGACATGACCCAGTTCTGGGGCAAGCTGTTCGGCATCAACTTCGCCCTGGGCGTCACCACCGGCCTGACCATGGAGTTCCAGTTCGGTACCAACTGGGCCTACTACTCCCACTATGTCGGCGACATCTTCGGCGCGCCCCTGGCCATCGAGGGCCTGATGGCCTTCTTCCTCGAATCGACGCTGATCGGGCTGTTCTTCTTTGGCTGGGAGCGGCTGTCGAAAGGGCAGCACCTGCTGGTGACCTGGCTGGTGGCCCTGGGCTCGAATCTCTCCGCGCTGTGGATCCTGGTGGCCAACGGCTGGATGCAGAATCCGGTCGGTGCCGAATTCAACTACGTCACCATGCGCATGGAGCTGGTCGACTTCGGCGCTCTGCTGCTCAACCCCGTGGCCCAGGTGAAGTTCGTCCACACCGTGGCCTCGGGTTATGTCACCGGCGCCATCTTCGTCCTGGCGATCTCCAGCTACTACCTGCTCAAGGGCCGCGACATCGGCTTCGCCCGGCGTTCCTTCGCCGTGGCCGCCGCCTTCGGCATGGCCGCAGTCATCTCGGTGATCGTGCTGGGCGACGAATCCGGCTATCGCGTGGGCGAGGTACAGAAGGTCAAGCTGGCCGCCATCGAAGCCGAGTGGAACACCGAGGCAGCCCCTGCCTCCTTCACCCTGTTCGGGATCCCCAACCAGCAGGAGATGCGCACCGACTACGCGGTAAAGATCCCCTATGTGATGGGCCTGATCGCCACCCGCTCCACCACCGAGCAGGTCACCGGCATCAAGGATCTGGTCAAGCACTACGAAGAACGCATCCGCAGCGGCGCCCAGGCCTATGCCCTGCTGGAGCGCCTGCGCGCCGGCGACGACTCCGCCGCTACCCGCGCCGCCTTCGATGCCCGCAAGCATGACCTGGGCTATGGCCTGCTGCTCAAGAAATACACCAAGGATCTGCCTGCCGCCTCCGACGAGCAGGTGCGCAAGGCCGCCCTGGACACCATCCCCAACGTGGCGAGCGTGTTCTGGACCTTCCGCATCATGGTCGCCAGCGGCGTGCTGATGCTGGCCCTGTTCCTCTGCGCCTTCTGGGCCTCGACCCGGCGCAACGAACTCAGGAAACCCTGGCTGCTGAAGTGGGCGCTGTTCAGCCTGCCCCTGCCCTGGATCGCCACCCAGACCGGCTGGTGGGTCGCCGAGCATGGTCGCCAGCCCTGGACCATCAGCGAGGTGCTGCCCACCCACCTGTCGGCCTCGACCCTGGCCCCAGCCGACCTCTGGGGTTCCATCGGCGCCCTGGTCACCTTCTACACCCTGCTGCTGATCGTGGAGCTGTACCTGATGATCCGCTTCGCCCGCCTCGGCCCGAGCAGCCTGCATACCGGCCGCTACTTCCATGAACGCGCCGCCCAGGTCGGCGACGCCCTGCGCCAGGCCGCGGTGGCCAAGCCCGCTGCCCCGGCCAACGTCTGAGGAGACCGCCATGTTCGACTATGAAGTCCTCAAGCTCATCTGGTGGGTGCTGATCGGCGTGCTGCTGATCGGCTTCGCCCTCACCGACGGATTCGACATGGGGGCCATGATCCTCATGCCCCTGATCGGCAAGACCGACAAGGAACGCCGCGCCGCCATCAACAGCATCGCCCCGCACTGGGACGGCAACCAGGTGTGGTTCATCACCGCCGGCGGCGCCCTCTTCGCTGCCTGGCCGATGGTCTATGCCACCGCCTTCTCCGGACTCTACTGGGCGCTGCTGCTGGTGCTCTTCGCCCTGTTCCTGCGCCCGGTGGGCTTCGACTACCGCAGCAAACTGGACAACACCCGCTGGCGCAGCGCCTGGGACTGGGGCCTGTTCACCGGCAGCCTGGTTCCGGCGCTGGTGTTCGGCGTGGCCTTCGGCAATCTCTTCCAGGGCGTGCCCTTCCAGCTCGACGACACCCTCAGATCCACCTACAGCGGCAGCTTCTTCGCCCTGCTCAACCCCTTCGCGCTGCTCTGCGGCGGGGTCAGCCTGGCCATGCTCTGCGCCCATGGCGGCAGCTGGCTGATGCTGCGCACCCACCAGGCCCTGGGCGAGCGCGCCCGCCGCGCCACCGGCCTGTGCGCCCTGCTGCATCTCGCCACCTTCGGCCTCGCCGGCGTCTGGCTGGCCCATGGCATCGACGGCTACGTGCTGATCAGCCAGGGCGATCCGGGCACCGCCCTGAATCCGCTGCACAAGGTGGTGGCAGCCGGCAACCCGGGCTGGCTGGCCAACTACCATGCCCAACCGCTGACCCTGATCGCCCCGGTCGTGGCTGTACTCGGCAGCGTCCTCGCGCTGCTGGGCAGCAGCTGGCGCCAGGCCGGTCTGGCCTTTACCGGCACGGCCCTGGCCATCGTCGGCACCCTCGCCACCGCCGGCTGCGCGCTGTTTCCCTTCGTGCTGCCGTCGAGCCTGGATCCGGCCTCCAGCCTGACCGTCTGGGACGCCGTCTCCAGCCACAAGACGCTGGGCATCATGTTCGTCGCCGCGGCCCTCTTCGTGCCGCTCATCCTCGCCTACACCCTGTGGAGCTACGTCCGCATGTGGGGCAAGGTCGATGACCGCTTCATCGACGCCAACCCCCACGGCCTCTACTGATCAGCCTCTCAAGGAGACACGCCATGTGGTACTTCACCTGGATCCTCGGTGTCCTGCTCGCCGCGAGCTTCGGCATCATCAACGCCCTCTGGCTGGAAAGCACCCGGGAGCTGGACGTCCATGACGACGCCGAATGCTGAAGCCCTGCCCCGCGTCCACCCGCTGGGGCGGACGCTGTCCCTGCTGCTGGCGGCGCCCCTGGCCCTGCTGCTGCTGATCCACCCCGGGCTGATGCTCGACGCCAGCGGCCACTACAGCCATCCGCTGCTGATGGCGGTGATGCTGGGCGTGTCCGCCGGACTGGTCCACGGCGTCGGCTTCGTGCCGCGCCTGTGGCTCTGGCGCTTGGTGTTCGGGCCGGCGGTGGGCTGGCCGCTGCTGGTGCTCGGCTACGCCCTGCTCTTCAGGGCGCAGCTGGGCTGATCGATGTCCGACCCTAGCGCCCGGCCTCCCCGGGCGCAGCACGCACCACCCGGCGTACCGCCTGACATACAGCCTGGCGCACCCTCACTCGCACCACTGATTAACCTGACTATAAAGGTTCGTCCCGGGGTGCCGACATAACCGCAATCGACCTCGCCCACGACGGCTGATCGCTTTGCCGCCGGCGCCCCTGCTGACCGCCTCAGAGAAGTCCACCATGCTCAGGAATGCCCCCCTAAGTACCAAGCTCCTGCTGATCCTGCTGCTGCCGCTGGCTGGCTTCCTGGTGATCTCCGGCCTCTACACCGCCGACCGCTACGAAACCTTCAAGGACATGGAGCACACGGTCACCGCCAGTGCCACGGCGCAACGCATCAGCGCCGTGATCACCAGCCTGCAACGCGAACGCGGCGCCAGCGGCGTCTTTCTCGGCAGCGGCGGCAAGTCGATGCAGGACAAGCTGAAGACCTTCCGCCAGGACAGCGACAACGCCCATGGCGAACTCAAGACCCTCGCCAGCGGTAGCGATGCAAACATCCAGGCCCTGCTGCGTGCCCTGGACGGTCTGCCGGAGCTGCGCACCAAGGTCGACGGCCTGGCGCTCAACAGCACCCAGTCCGGTGCGGCCTACACCGACCTGATCAAGACGCTGATCGGCTATACCCATTCGCTGGAAGCCGGGGTCGACGATCCGGCCATCCTGCGCGCCCTGGGCGCCCTCAATCTGTTCGTCGAGATGAAGGAACGCGCCGGTCGCGAGCGGGTGCTCCTGGGTCTGGCCTTCAACCAGAATCGCTTCGACGCCAGCCTGCTGTCGCGCTTCGCCCGCAACCTGGGCGAATTCTCTGCCTATGCCGACGCCTTCCAGCGCAAGGCCACGCCCGAGTTCATCCGCCAGCTCGACGACACCTTCAAGCAACCCAGCGCCCAGGAAGTCAGCCGCCTGCAGCAACTGGCCTTTACCGTTCCCCTTGGCGACGCCCTGGGCGTCAAGCCGGAGGACTGGTTCAACCTGGCCACCCAGCGCATCGACCTGATGGGCAAGGTGGAGGCGGACCTCGGCGCCAGCGTCGGCGCCCAGGCCGAGCAGGCCCGCGCCAATGCCAGTCGCGACCTCTGGATCACCCTGGGCCTGGTACTGCTGGTGCTGGTGGCCGTCTCGGCGCTGGCCTGGGTGATCATCCGCAACATCAAGCAGGCGGTCGAACAGGTCAATGGCACCCTCACCCGCCTGGCCACCCGTGACCTCACCGCCCGTTGCGCCTATCAGGGCAAGGACGAGTTCGGCACCATCACCGGCAACCTCAACCAGATGAGCCAGGAGCTAGGCCAGGTGATCCAGGAGATCGGCGCGGCCACCGTCCAGGTCGCCACCGCTGCCGAGGAGGCTTCGGCGGTCGCCATCCAGACCAGCCAGAACGTCGCCCAGCAGCGCCTGGGCACCGATCAGGTGGCCACCGCCATCGCCGAGATGAGCGCGACGGTCAAGGACGTCGCCCGCAGCACCACCGAAGCCGCCGAGGGCTCGCGCCAGGTCGAGGGCAACACCAGCCAGGGTCGTCGCGAATTGCAGGCCACCATCGGCCTGGTGCAGGGGCTGTCGGTGCAGGCCGAACGGACCTCGGACATCATCGCCGAACTCAAGCACGAGAGCGATGCCATCTCCTCGGTGCTGGACGTGATCCGCGGCATCGCCGAACAGACCAATCTGCTGGCTCTCAACGCCGCCATCGAAGCCGCTCGCGCCGGTGAGGCCGGGCGTGGCTTCGCCGTGGTGGCCGACGAGGTTCGCTCCCTGGCGCAAAAGACCCAGCAATCCACCGGCAGCATCCAGCAGATGATCAATAATCTGCAGACCGGCTCCGACCGCGCCACCCAGGCCATGCAGGAAACCCTGAGCCAGGTGCAGACCGGCGCCAGCAATGTGGTTCGCGCCGGCGAGCTGCTGGGCGAGATCGCCGAGGGCGTGACCCTGATCAACGACCGCACCATCCAGGTCGCCTCGGCCGCCGAACAGCAGAGCCAGGTCGCCGAAGAGATCAGTCGCAACGTCAACGACATCAACGACCTGGTGATCCAGGTCAGCGCCGGTGCCGAGCAGACCGCGGTCACCAGTCGCGAACTGGCGCGCCTCGCCGAACAGCAGCAGGCGCTGGTCGGCCGCTTCCGGGTGGCCTGACCCCACCCAGGCACTCGATGGCCAGCGAGGAGGACAGCTCCAGGTCCCCCTCTCTGGCCATCCGCTGCAAGTTCGCTCTTCCCGCGCCCGCTATCCTCTCCCGCCTCCGCGCCTCCCCGCGTTGCCCTGTCGTTGGGCTTGGTCGCCCTTCGGCACTGCCCAGCCTGCCCCCAACCCGGAAGTCAGTGCTCTGTACCGAGTTCTACCGTCTGCCCCGGCTTGATCCTTCCACCGCAGGCCTTTGCCGCCATTGCCCTTCAGCCTCGGTGGCGACTCCGCGGTTCCAGACGAAGCAGGGAATCGGCAAGCAACACCCACGAACCGCTCTAGCACGCTACTTGCAGACATTACAGCCGGTCATGCGCGCGCATCCGCTACCCGGGTATTTCCGCAAGCAACAGTCAGGCTTTGCGCAGCGGAATCCTTTCCGGCGATGCCTGCGCGGTGACCTCTCATGGA
Organism: Pseudomonas sp. MOIL14HWK12:I2; assembly: GCF_000510745.1. Classification (NCBI taxonomy): domain Bacteria; kingdom Pseudomonadati; phylum Pseudomonadota; class Gammaproteobacteria; order Pseudomonadales; family Pseudomonadaceae; genus Pseudomonas; species Pseudomonas sp. MOIL14HWK12:I2. Next base: position 766,319 of record NZ_KI783313.1, read on the forward strand.
ACCGATCCCTCGCGTCCCAGCAAGCGCGAGGGTCATCTATAGAAGGACTGACCGATGCTGAAGAACGCCGCCCTGAGTACCAAGCTGCTGCTGATCCTGCTCCTGCCCCTGACCGGCTTTCTGCTGATTTGCGGTCTCTTCCTCAAGGAGCGCTACCAGACGCTGGAGAATCTCGATCACACCGTGACCGCCAGCGCCACGGCGCAAGACGTCAGCACCCTGATCACCTACCTGCAACGCGAACGGGGCGCCAGCGGCGCCTTTCTCAGCAGTGGCGGCACGGCCGTGCGTGACGACCTGCGAACCTATCGCCAGGACAGCGACCAGGCCCAAGGCGCCTTGCGCGCCCGGGTGGCCAGCGACGATACCGCCCTGCAACCCGTGCTGAAGCTCCTCGACGGCCTGCCCGGGGTGCGCACCACCGTGGACGGCCTGACGATCAGCGGTACCCAATCCAGTGCCGCCTATACCGAGATGATCCAGGCATTGATCGGCTACAACAGCAAGCTCGAAGCCGAAGTCGAGGATCCGGCGATCAAGCGCGCCCTGAATGCCCTGAATCTGTTCGTCGAGATGAAGGAAAGAGCCGGCCGCGAGCGCGCGCTGCTGGGGATAGCCTTCAGCAGGAATCGGCTGGAATTGCCGCTACTGGTGCAGATCGCACGCAATCTCGGCGAATTCACCGCCTACGCCGACGCCTTCAGGCAGAGGTCCGCGCCCGAGGTCGTCCAGCGATTCGAGAACCTCCTCAAGCAGCCCGGTGCCCTGGAGCTGGCGCAGTTGCAGCGGCGCGCGCTCTACACGACGCCGGGTAGACCGCTGAATGTGCAGCCGGACACCTGGTTCGACCTGGCCACCCAGCGCATCGATCAGCTGGGCACCCTGGAAACGGAGCTGGGCGCCAGCATCATCGCCACCACCGAACAGCTACGCGCCGGCGCCAGCCGCGATCTCTGGACCACCCTCGGCCTGATGCTGGTGCTGCTGGTGGCCGTTTCGGTGCTGGCGTGGCTGGTCATCCGCAACATCAAGCAGGCGGTCGAACAGGTCAACGGCACCCTCAACCGCCTGGCGACCCGCGACCTCAGCGCCCGTTGCGTCTACCAGGGCCGGGACGAATTCGGCACCATCACCGGCAACCTCAATCTGATGAGCCAGGAACTCGGCCAGGTCATCCAGGAGATCGGCGCGGCCACCCAGCAGGTCGCCACCGCCGCCGAAGAAGCCTCGGCGGTCGCCATCCAGACCAGCGAAAACGTGACCCAGCAACGCCTGGGCACCGATCAGATGGCCACCGCCATCGCCGAGATGAGCGCCACGGTCAAGGATGTCGCCCGTAGCACCAGCGAAGCCGCCGAGGGCTCGCGACAGGTGGAGGCCAGCACCCGCCAGGGTCGCCACGAATTGCAGGCCACCATCGGCCTGGTGCAGGGACTGTCGGTGCAGGCCGAGCGCACCGCGCAGATCATCACCGAACTCAAGCAGGAGAGCGACGCCATCTCCCTCGTGCTGGACGTGATCAATGGCATTGCCGGGCAGACCAATCTGCTGGCGCTGAATGCGGCCATCGAGGCGGCGCGCGCCGGTGAGGCCGGTCGCGGCTTTGCCGTGGTGGCCGACGAGGTACGCTCCCTGGCGCAAAAGACCCAGCAATCCACCGGCAGCATCCAGCAGATGATCAGCCGCCTGCAGAGCGGCACCGACCGCGCCGCCCAGGCCATGCAGGAGACCCTCGGCCAGGTGCAGACCGGCGCCGGCAACATGCTCCGCGCCGGCGAATTGCTCAGCGAGATCGCCGAGGGCGTGACCCTGATCAACGATCGCAATATCCAGGTGGCCTCGGCCGCCGAGCAGCAGAGCCAGGTCGCCGAAGACATCAGCCGCAACGTCAGCGACATCCATGAGCTGGTCATCCAGGTCAGCGCCGGTGCCGAGCAGACCGCGGTCACCAGTCGCGAACTGGCCCGCTTGGCCGACGCCCAGCAGTCATTGGTGGGGCGCTTCCAGGTGGCCTGAGCCCCGCGCCGGCCGCTGTACGGTGGAAAAGCCGCCCCTCTGGATGGCGACGCCGGCGCGCCCTGTCGCCAGACTGGGCGCCGCTGTCAGCGACTGGTTGCCGGCAGCGGGGACCGGCCAGCCCAGGACCGGCCACCAGACCGCCTGGAAACGCCATGGATACCTTTGCCCTCTACCTGCTGCTGTGCGGCCTCACCATTGCCAGTCCCGGTCCGGGCGTGCTGCTCACGGTCAACAACGCCCTGCTGCTGCAGTGGCGCGGCGCCCTGCCAGGCATCCTCGGTGTGGTGCTGGGCATCCTCCTGGTAGCCATTCTGTCCAGCACCGCGCTCGGCGCCCTGGTGAGCAGTTCGCCACGGGCGCTGCAGGGGCTGCAACTGCTCGGCGCGCTCTATCTGGGCTGGCTGGGTCTGAATCGCTGGCGCCAGGGCTCGCTCCCAGGCCAATGGACCGGCACGACCCGGCCGGCGATCGGCGTCGCCAGACGCCTCCGGCAAGGGCTGCTGGTGTCCCTCACCAATCCCAAGCTGATCATCTTCTTTCTGGCGCTGTTTCCACCCTTCATCCAGGCCGACCGCCCGGTGCTGCCGCAGCTGGTGCTGCTGGTGGCGAGCTTCTGCCTGTTGAGCCTCCTCATTCACTGCAGCTACGCCGGGGCCGCAGCAGCCTTGAGTACCCGCCTGACCGCGGTTTCCACCCTGGCGCGCCTGAACCGGGCGGCGGGCGGACTCTTTCTGCTGTTCGCCGCGCTGCTGCTGGGTGCGGCCCTGGGCTCTCCTAGTGCCTAGTGGCGACCAGGGTGCGACTGGCGTCGTTGGACGCTTCCCGCGGTCGTGACTGCTCCTGCCGCAAGGTGGCGAAACGCGCCTGGGACAGCGGTCGCTGCAGATGGAAGCCCTGGGCCTGGTCGCACCTGAGATCGGCGATGCGCGCCAGTTGGCCGGCGGTCTCGATGCCCTCGGCCACCACCGTGAGCGACAGCGCACGGCCCATGCTGACGATGGCCTCGACGATGGCCGCGTTGCTCTCGCTCACCTCGATGTTGGAGACGAAGCTGCGATCGATCTTCAGGCAATCGAAGGGATAGGTGCGCAGATAGCTCAGCGAGGAATAGCCGGTGCCGAAGTCGTCCATGGACAGTCGCACCCCCAGCGCCTTGAGCTTCTTCATCAACTCCAGGGCGCCCGCGGCGTCGTCCAGCAGGACGTTCTCGGTCAGCTCCAGCTCGACCCGCGCCGGATCGATGCCGGTGCGGTCGAGCACCTTGCGCACCCGCGCGACCAGATCGTCGCGCTGGAACTCCAGCGGCGACAGGTTGATGGACACGATCAGCTCCGGCTCCCAGACCACCGCCTGGCTGCAGGCTTCCTGCAGCACCCAGTCGCTCAGGCCGAGGATCAGTCCGGTCTCCTCCGCCACCCCGATGAATTCGGCCGGTGCCAGGCGACCGCGCGTGGGATGGTTCCAGCGCACCAGCGCCTCGGCGCCCAGCAGGCGCTGGCTGCTGGCGTCGAATCGCGGCTGGAAATCCAGCTCGAATTCCAGCCGCTGCAATCCCAGGCGCAACTCGGTCTCCAGCTGGCGCCGCTCGAGGATGCGCTGGTTCATGGTGGGCTCGTAGAACCTCAGGGTATTGCGCCCGGCGGCCTTGGCTTCGTACAGGGCGATGTCCGCATAGCGCAGCAGATCCTCGGCGCCATGGCCATCCTGGGGCGCCTGGGCGATGCCGATGCTCGCGCCAATATTGATGTCGTGCTCGTCGATGCGCATGGTCCGGCCGATGCCCTCCAGCATCCGGTTGCACATCAGGCTCACCTGCTCGGCACTCAGGCAGCCGTTCACCGCGATCAGGAATTCATCGCCGCCGATGCGCGCGACCAGATCGCCCTCCCGGACGCTGGCGCGCAATTCGCGAGCGACCTGGCAGAGCACCTGATCGCCCGCCCCATGGCCGAGGGAGTCGTTGACCGGCTTGAAGCGGTCTAGGTCGAGGGCCAGCAGATGCAGCGGCTGACTGGCACTGACGCCCTCGGCGAAGCGCTGCGCCAGGTAGCGGTGCAGCTGATGACGATTGGCCAGTCCGGTCAGGGCGTCGTGCCGGCTGATGTGCTCGATGCGGGCCTTGGCCTCGATCTCCTCGGTCACGTCGCATACGGTGCCGCGAAAGCCGGCCAGCAGGCCGCCGCTGATGATGGGCTGCGCCGAGAGCTGGCAGTACCTGAGCTTGGCCTGGGCATCGCGCATCTCGCAGGGCAGCGGACGGCGGGTGCGGCCGGCCGCCAGCGGCGTCCGGGCCACCTCCTCGACCTGGCTCGGCGGGTAGCCCAGCAACTCGTGCAGCGGACGCCCCAGCCAGTCTTCGCGGCTGAAGCCGGTGACGGCCACGAAGCGCTCCGAGAGATAGACCAGGCGCTGTTCGGCGTCGCTCTCCCAGATCCAGTCGGACGAGGCCTCGGAAACGGTACGAAAGCGCTGCTCGCTGTGCCTCAGGGCATCTTCGGCCACGTCGGTCTGCCGCGCCGCCAGGGCGATCCGCCGGCGCAGGTACCAGACCAGCAGCAGCGCCAGGCCACACATGGTCGCCAGCAGCGGCACGAATTGCGTCAGCAGGCGATGCCCCATGCCATGCACCAGCCAGTGGAAGGTCACCGCGATACCCGGATCGGACCTCACCACCAGGGTCGGCCGCTCCGCCAGGGCGGGCAGGTCCCCGGGCTCCGCGGTCAGCCCGGGCAATTCGAAGGCGTGCCCGAGCTGGGCCAGCTTGTCCGGCGTGAGGATGTCGACGAACACCATATAGGACAGCCGCTTGAAGTCCTGGTAGGTCGCATCCGGGCGGATGACCGCGGCCAGCACGCTGGCCGGCTGGCCATCGATCAGGAAATAGCCCTGGGCATAGCCATCCTTGAGCGAGCGTTCCCGCGCCTGCGCCAGCAGCGCCGTCTGGTCGTCGCCGAGCCAGGTGTCCAGTTGCATCTTGCTGCGGCCGCCGCCAACCACGGCATAGCGGGTCACGCCATTGGGTGCCAGGATGAAGGCGCCGTTCACTCCGTAGCCGCTGTAGAGGGACGGCCCCACATTGTCCTCCTCGTAGGCCCAGTTGACGTCGACCTTCTTATTGGTCCGCGCATAGGCCTCCAGCCAGAAGGAATAATCGGTCAGCACCCGACCCAGTTTGTCCACCCGCGTTTCCAGCGCGCGCTGGGCGTCCGCCTCGCTGTGGTGGCGTTGCTGCTCGTCGATGCGCGCGCACAGGTCGAACAGCATCCAGCCCGCCAGGGCGAAGATGAGGGTGACCAGGGCGAAGAAGCCGAGGGAGGCCTGACGGGCGACACGATTGAGTTGGGTAGGCACGATAGCGACCTGTTGCAACGGGTTGTACGAGGGTGCTGACGGCAGGCGGCCAGGCCGTAATCGTCTGCCTTTATATCGGCACTGCCTTGGGCGGCTTGAAGCCCCCGCATAAATATTCCGCAGAAGAGCTCGCTAGAGCGGCTGCTTTTGCACCATCCATGGGCGCCGACGTACCGAGTGCGCCAGGACGGCGCAGCCTTTCCTGCCCCTCTTGCTCAAAAACGACAGAGGGGCGCCACTCACCCGGGCAAATGTTGACCTATCGGTCAGCTTTACCCACCATCAAGGCATTCGAGACCAGGTGGAGAGCGGCCGTGATCAGGTTTCTGCTGGACCAGGAGCTGCGCGTTGAAGAGCAGCTCGATCCCAACCTTACCGTGCTGCAGTACCTGCGCGAGCGCTGCGGCAAGACCGGCACCAAGGAAGGCTGCGCCTCGGGCGACTGTGGCGCCTGCACCGTGGTGCTGGCCGAGCCCGACGGCGACCAGCTGCGCTATCGCACCGTCAACAGCTGCCTGACCTTCGTCGCGGCACTGGACGGTCGGCAACTGATCAGCGTGGAAGACCTCAAGCACCAGGGCCGCCTGCACAGCGTGCAGCAGGCCATGGTCGACTGCCACGGTTCCCAGTGCGGCTACTGCACCCCGGGCTTCGTCATGTCGCTGTTCGCCTTGCAAAAGAACGTTGCCGCACCGGACAGCGCCGCCACCCACGAGGCCCTGGCCGGCAATCTCTGCCGCTGCACCGGCTACCGGCCGATCCTGGCCGCAGCCGAGCAGGCCTGCGCCGGCCGTAAGCCGGATCAGTTCGATGCCCGCGAGCAGCAGACCCTGGAGCGCCTCGAGGCCCTGGCGCCATCACCCGACACCCGTCTGGAGGGCGCCAACCGGCGCTGCCAGAGCCCCACCACCCTGAGCGAACTGGCCGGTCTCTACCAGGCGCACCCCGAGGCGCGCCTGCTGGCCGGCGGTACCGACCTGGCCCTAGAAGTCACCCAGCAGCATCGCCGTCTGGAGACCCTGATCTACCTGGGCAACCTCCCGGAATTGCGCGGCGTCAACGTCGGCGACGATTCTATCGAGATCGGCGCCGCCACTCCGCTGGCCGACTGTGCCGCCGCCCTGGCCGCCGACTACCCGGACTTCGGCGCCCTGCTGCAGCGTTTCGCCTCCCTGCAGATCCGCAACCAGGGCACCCTGGGCGGCAATATCGGCAATGCCTCGCCCATCGGCGACAGTCCGCCCTTGCTCCTGGCGCTGGGCGCCAGCCTGCTGTTGCGCCAGGGTGAACGCCTGCGTGAACTGGCTCTGGACGATTTCTTTCTCGACTACCGCAAGACGGCCCTGGAGCCCGGCGAATTCATCCAGGCGGTCCGGGTGCCGCGGGCGCGTGAGGGCCTGGTCTTTCGCGCCTTCAAGGTATCCAAGCGGCTGGACGACGATATCTCCGCGGTTTGCGCCGCCTTCGCGCTGGAGCTCGACCAGGACCACGTCGCGGCGGTACGCATCGCCTACGGCGGCATGGCGGCCACGCCCAAGCGTGCCGCTCACTGCGAGCAGGCGCTGCTCGGCCAGCCCTGGAATACCGCGTCCATCGAACGCGCCGTCCAGGCCCTGGCCGAGGATTTCGCCCCGCTGTCGGATTTTCGCGCCAGTCGCGAATACCGCCTGCTGACGGCGCAGAATCTGCTGCGCAAATGTCACCTGGAGACCACCCAGCCCACGCTCGCCACGAGGGTCACCGCCCATGTCTAGCACCCTCCCTGTTCGCACCCCCGAGGAAATGGCCGCGGCCTTCGCCGCCGGCCTGGCCACCGGCGTCGGAAAATCGCTCAAGCACGAGAGCGCAGACAAGCATGTCAGTGGCGAGGCCCTGTATATCGACGATCGCCTGGAATTCCCCAACCAGTTGCACGTCTATGCGCGCATGAGCGAGCACGCCCATGCGCGGATCAAACACATCGATCTCGCGCCCTGCTACGCGATTCCCGGCGTGGCCCTGGCCATCACCGCCGCCGACGTACCGGGCCAGCTGGACATTGGCGCCGTCCTCCCCGGCGATCCGCTGCTCGCCGATGGCGAGGTGCAGTACCTGGGCCAGCCGGTATTGGCGGTGGCCGCTACCAGCCTTGACGCTGCCCGCCGCGCCGCCCAGGCCGCCCTCGTCGAATACGAGCCGCTGGAGGCCATCCTCGACGTCAAGGAAGCGCTGCGCCGCGAGCACTTCATCTCGCCCAGCCACAGCCACCACCTGGGTGACGCGGCCGCCGCCCTGGCCGCTGCCCCCCATCGTCTGCAGGGCGAACTGGCCATCGGCGGCCAGGAGCACTTCTACCTGGAAACCCAGGTGGCCTCGGTCATGCCCACCGAAGACGGCGGCATGCTGGTCTATTCCTCTACCCAGAATCCCACCGAGGTGCAGAAACAGGTGGCCGAGGTGCTCGGCGTCTCCATGAACAGGGTTACCGTCGACATGAGACGCATGGGCGGTGGCTTCGGCGGCAAGGAGAGCCAGGCCGGCATGCCGGCGGCGCTCTGCGCGGTGTTCGCCCATCTCACCGGGCGCCCGGTGAAGATGCGCCTGCCGCGCTTTGAAGACATGCACATGACCGGCAAGCGCCATCCCTTCCACGTCGAGTACGACGTCGGCTTCGACGAAGACGGCCGGCTGCTGGGCATCCGCTTCGAACTGGCAGGCAACTGCGGCTATTCGCCGGACCTGTCCAACGCCATCATCGACCGCGCCATGTTCCATGCCGACAACGCCTACTTTCTCGGCAATGCCCAGATCACCGGCCACAGATGCAAGACCCACCTGGCGTCCAACACCGCCTACCGCGGCTTCGGCGGCCCCCAGGGCATGCTGGCCATCGAGAACGTCATGGACGCCATCGCCCGCCATCGCGGTCTCGATCCGCTGGAGGTCAGGCGGCGCAACTACTACGGCAAGGAGACGCGCAATCTCACCCACTACCACCAGGTGGTGGAAGACAACCTGCTCGAGGAGATGACCACGGACCTCGCCGCCAGCAGCGACTACCAGGCGCGTCGTGCGGCCATCCGCGACTTCAACCGGAACAGTCCGGTACTGAAGAAGGGCCTCGCCCTGACCCCGGTGAAATTCGGCATCTCCTTCACCTCTTCCTTTCTCAACCAGGGCGGCGCCCTGGTCAATGTCTACACCGACGGCAGCATCCACCTGAACCACGGCGGCACCGAGATGGGCCAGGGGCTCAACACCAAGGTCGCCCAGGTGGTGGCCGAGGTCTTCCAGGTCGACATAGCCCGCATCCAGATCACGGCGACCAACACCGACAAGGTGCCCAACACCTCGCCCACCGCCGCCTCCAGCGGCACCGATCTCAACGGCAAGGCCGCGCAGAATGCCGCCCAGACCATCAAGGACCGGCTGATCGATTTCGCCAGTCGACACTTCCACGTCGGGCCCGAAGAGGTCGACTTCCGCAATGGCCATGTCAGGGTGCGCGATCGCCTGCTGAGCTTCGAGGAGCTGATCCAGCTGGCCTACGTCGGCCAGGTGTCACTCTCCAGCACCGGCTACTACCGCACGCCCAAGATCCACTACGACCGCGACCAGGCGCGCGGCCGCCCCTTCTACTACTACGCCTTCGGCGCCGCCTGCTCCGAGGTGCTGATCGACACCCTCACCGGCGAATACCGCCTGCTGCGCACCGACATCCTCCACGACGTCGGTGCCTCCCTGAATCCGGCCATCGACATCGGCCAGGTGGAAGGCGGCTTCGTCCAGGGCCTGGGCTGGCTGACCATGGAAGAACTGGTGTGGAACGACGCCGGCAAGCTGCTCACCGCCGGTCCCTCCACCTACAAGATCCCGGCAGTGAGCGATGTGCCACCGGATCTGCGCGTACGGCTGGTGGAGAATCGACAGAATCCCGAGGCTACGGTTTTCCACTCAAAGGCCGTGGGCGAGCCGCCCTTCATGCTCGGCATCTCGGTGTGGTGCGCCCTGCAGGACGCCGTGGCCAGCGTGGCGGACTACCGCTTCCATCCCGCGCTGGACGCGCCCGCCACCCCCGAGCGGGTACTCTGGGGCGTGGAGCGCATGCGCCGCCTGGCCGCCGAGCTGCACACCACCCCGGTCCCCGCCACGGAGGAGCCCGCATGAACTCCAAACGTGGCTGGCTGGCCCTGCTGGCCGACTTCGAGGCGCGCGGCGAACCCTGCGTGCTGGTCACCGTGGCCGACGAACAGGGCTCCACGCCCCGCGACGCCGGCACCAAGATGCTGGTGGGGCGCGAGGAGCAGCACCTGACCATCGGTGGCGGTCATCTCGAATACCGCGCCGTGGACATCGCCCGGGAAATGCTCGCCGCCGGCACCCGCCAGCCGCGCCTGGAACGCTTCTCCCTGGCCGCCAGCCTCGGCCAGTGCTGTGGCGGCGTCACCACCCTGCTGTTCGAACCTCAGCTGGCGCAGGACGTCCCGGTGATCGTCTTTGGCGCCGGCCATGTCGCTCGCGCCCTGGTGCCGCTGCTGGCGGGATTGCCCTGCGCCGTGCGCTGGGTCGACTCGCGGCCCCAGGAGTTTCCCGCCGTCCTGCCCGCTGGCGTGGAAAAGATCGTTACCGACGAGCCGGTCGACGAGATCGCCCGCATGCCGGCGGGTGCCTACTACATCGTCATGACCCATAATCACCCCCTGGACCTGGAGCTGACCGACGCCATCCTCGCCCGCGGCGACCATGGCTACTTCGGCCTGATCGGCTCCAGGACCAAGTGGGCCAAGTTCCGCCACCGCCTCGCCGCCCGTGGCCACGGCGCCGACCGCCTGGCCACGGTGCGCTGCCCGCTGGGCCTGCCCGAGGTCCAGGGCAAGTTGCCGCTGGAGATCGCCATCGCCGTGGCCGGCGAGGTCATCGCCCACTACGGCCGCCAGGCCCAGCAGGCGGACCAGCCGCTGCGCCTGGTCAACGCCGTCGCGCCCAACTGATCCCCTTTTCCGCCGCTTCGTCTTTCAGAGATCGTTATGACTGCCATCGCCCATCGCGCCGCCCTGCTCCACAGCCTCGCCGACCCGGCCGAGGTGGGGCTGGACGCCTCCTACGAATACCACGCTGACGGCCTGCTGCTGGTCGCGGACGGCCGCATCCAGGCCATGGGTCCGGCCGCCGAACTGCTGCCCACCCTGCCCGCGGGCACCCAGGTCATCGAGCATCGCGACGCCCTGATCACCCCCGGCTTCGTCGACACCCATATCCATTATCCGCAGACCGGCATGATCGCCAGCTACGCCGAACAGCTGCTGGACTGGCTGGACACCTACACCTTCCCCACCGAGGGTGCCTTCGCCGATCCGGCCAAGGCCGCCGAGGTGGCCGAGGTCTTCGTCGGCGAACTGCTGCGCAACGGCACCACCACGGCCCTGGTGTTCGGCAGTGTCCATCCGCAGTCGGTGGATGCCTTCTTCGAGGTCGCCGAACGCCTCGACCTGCGCATGATCGCCGGCAAGGTGCTGATGGACCGCAACGCCCCGGACTATCTGCAGGACACCGCCGAGTCCGCCTACACCGACAGCAAGGCGCTGATCCAGCGCTGGCACGGCAAGGGCCGACTGCACTACGCCGTCACCCCGCGCTTCGCCCCCACCAGCACGCCGGAGCAACTGGAAGCCGCCGGCCGCCTGCTGGCCGAGCACCCGGACGTCTACCTGCACACCCACCTCTCCGAGAACCTCAAAGAGATCGACTGGGTGAAGGCGCTGTTCCCGGAGCGCAGCCACTACCTGGACGTCTACGACCACTTCCAGCTGCTCGGTCCGCGCTCAGTGTTCGCCCACGGCATCCACCTCTGCGACGCCGAATGCCAGCGCCTGCACGACACCGGTTCGGCGGTGGCCCACTGCCCCACCTCCAATCTCTTCCTCGGTAGCGGGCTGTTCGATCTAGAGCGGATGGAAGCCTTCAAGGTCAATGTCGGCCTCGGTACCGATGTCGGCGCCGGCACCAGCTTCTCGCTGCTGCAGACCCTCGGCGAGGCCTACAAGGTGCAGCAACTGCGCGGCCATCGCCTGCACCCCTTCAAGTCGCTCTACCTGGCCACCCTCGGCGGCGCCCGCGCCCTGCGCCTGGACGACCGCATCGGCAGCCTGGCCCCCGGCCACGACGCCGACTTCGTGGTGCTCGACCTCAAGGCCACCTCGCTGCTGGACTACCGCCTGCAGCAGTCCAAGAGCCTGGAAGAAACCCTCTTCGTCCTTACCACCCTCGCCGACGACCGCGTGGTGCGCGAGACCTATGCCGCAGGTCGCCGGGTGCATGGCCGCGACAGCTGAACCTGTTGGGCTTCGCCGCTGGAGCCGCCTCAACCCAACCTACCCATCAACGTAGGTTGGGTTGAGCCTAGCGAAGCCCAACAAACCCAAACGACCAAGCCCGAGCCTCGATCCGGTAGCGTGGAAAACCGCGCCGCGTTTTCCACTGGCAGGCCCGCGGCAGGGTGGATAAGGCTGCGCCGTTAGCCACCCTACAAGCGCTTTATCGGCGGATCAGGCGAGCTGCGCCAATTGGCCACCCTGGCGTTCCAAAGGCGTGAATCCGGCCAGCGCCGTCGGGTCCTTGAGCACCGCGACGAAGGCTTCGCGGAAGGCCTTCATCTCATTCGGCAACCCGACGCTGACCCTTACCCAGGTCGGCCACGCCGGCCAGGTGCGACCGATGACGATGTTGCGCCTGGCCAGGGCGGCGATCACCTGCTGGCCCGGATGACCGGTATCGACCATGAAGCAGTTGCCCTGGGAGGCCGTGCAGGCGAAGCCCCGTTGACGAAGCCAGGCCAGGGTCTCGTCGCGCGTGGCGGCATTCTCCTTGCGGCGCTGCGCTACCAGCTGGCGATCCTCCAGGCTGGCCATGCCACCCAGCATGGCGGCGACCGGAATGGCATTCTCGCCGCCGAACACCTCCAGCCTGGCCAGCAAATCCGGTTTACCCACGGCGAAGCCCAGTCGGGCGCCGGCCATGCCGTAGAGTTTGGAAAAGGTCTGCAGGACCAGAACATCGTCATGCTGCGCGGCCAGGTCCAGGCAGCTCTTTTCGTTGCTCAGGTGGATATAGGCCTCGTCGATCATCACCACGCTACCCTTGGGGCGATTGGCGATGGCGAATTCGATGCGCTCGCGTGCCGTGACGGTGCCGGTGGGGTTGTTCGGATTGCAGATGTAGATGAGCCCGGCCTGGCTGTCCGCCGCCAGCATCGCGGGAATGTCGTGGGCATGGCTGGCGTCCAGCGGAACCTCGTGGACCGGTGCCCCCTTGGCTTTGGCTGCCACCATGGCCGCTTCGTAACTGGGGTTGGCCAGCACCAGGCTGCGGGGCCCGGTAAAGGCCATCACCGCGTACTGCAGGGGTTCGCTGGAGCCGCAAAAGGCGTGTACATGATCCTTCGGCAAGCCGTGCTGGCGGGCGAACAGCTCGATCAGCTGCTCCTGATACTCGAAGTGATAACGGCCACTCAGGGCCGCCCCTCGCTGCATGGCGGCCACGGCCTTGGGCGAAGGTCCCAGCGGATTCTCGTTGTAGTTGATCAGCACCTTTTCCCGCACGGGCGGCGCGGCCGTATCCGCGGCAGCCAGACGGGACCAGCCCACCAGCGGAACTGCGGCGGAGGCCAGGGTGGCCAGGCTGACGAAGGAGCGACGAGACATCTCGGACATGACAATTTTCCCTGTATGACGATAGAGCAGCGATGGATCGCTTTGACGTCATGCAAGGTGCGGGCCTAACGATTAGCTAGCTATCATACTGGCCACTCGCCAGTAGAAATGGCCGCCGGTCCGCGGCCGCCATTTCTTCAGCCTCAACTGGTGCGATAGCGCTCCAGCCAGTGGGCGTAGGGCGCCGGCAGCACCCAGGACGGCTTGTCGACGCCCAGGGCCTTGGCCGCATAGTAGGGCCAGTGCGGATCGGCCAGGTGGGCGCGACCCACCATCACCAGATCCAGCTGCTCGTCGGCCACCACCTGGTTGGCCAGGGCCGGGGTGTCGATGTTCCAGGCCGAGGCCACCTTGAGCCCGGTCGCCTTGCGCACCTGCTCGGTGATGGGCGCCAGCAGGCCCGAGCCCCAGGGGATGTTGGCGGTCGGGGTGGAGAAGCCGATGCTGACGCTCAGCAGGTCCAGACCTTCGCGCTTGAAGCCCTGGGCCAACTCGATGGATTCGGCCAGGGTCTCTTCGTCGCGACCGTCATATTCAATCACGCCGAACCGCGCGGTCAGCGGCAGATGCTCCGGCCAGACCCGGCGCACCGCGGCCAGGGTTTCCAGCAGGAAGCGGCTGCGGCCGGCGAGGTCGCCGCCGTACTGGTCGTCACGCTGGTTGGAATGCACCGAGAAGAAGCTCTGCGCCAGGTAGCCGTGGGCAAAGTGCAATTCCAGCCACTCGAAGCCGGCCTCGTAGGCCCGCTTGGCGGCATCGACGAAGTCCTGGCGGACCCGGGCGATGTCGTCCAGGGTCATGGCCTTGGGGACCTTGGGCAGGTTGGCGCCAAAGGCCACGGCGGACGGGGCTATGGTGTCCCAGCCGCGGGCGTCGTCGGCGGCGATATGGTCGTCACCTTCCCAGGGCCGGTTGGCGCTGGCCTTGCGACCGGCGTGGGCGATCTGGATGCCCGGTACCGAACCGGCGGCCTTGATCGCCTGGACCACCGGCACGAAGGCCTGGGCATGGGCGTCCGACCAGATGCCGGCGCAGCCGGGCGTGATGCGGCCTTCCGGCGATACCGCCGTGGCCTCGACGACGACCAGACCTGCACCGCCACGGGCCAGGCCGGCATAGTGGACCTGGTGCCAGTTGTTGATGACGCCGTCCACGGCGCTGTACTGGCACATGGGCGGAATGGCGATGCGGTTGCGCAGCGTCACGTCCTTGAGGGTGAAGGGTTGGAACAATGCGGACATCTGAGCGGTCTCCCGTATGGTGACAAGGTGTACGTTGAAGTCTTGTTCGTTAATTCGATATTAATCGAACATAACATAATCGCCAACCCCCGGTGTATGATTGGCGCATGCGCCCTTTCAAACATCCCAGTCCCGACGAATTTTCCCTTGAGCGTCTGTTCCACGCGCTCAGCGATCCCGTGCGCCTGGATATCGTCCGCTATCTGGCGCGGGTCGCCGAGGCCACCTGTGGCGAACTCGACGGCGGCCGTCCCAAGTCCAGCATGTCGCATCACTTCCGTGTCCTGCGCGACGCCGGCCTGGTGCATACCCGCAACGCGGGCACCACGCACATGAACCAGTTGCGGCGCGAAGACCTGGATCAGCGCTTCCCCGGTCTGATGGCCGCCATCCTGGCGCAGTCTTCCGATCCCGCGGCTAAGCCGGACTGACCCACCCTGAATGGCAGCGGGCGGGCCGCAATCGCCCCGTCCCACCCGAGGTCCTTGCCTGTCGTCGCCTGCCGTCTCGGCTGGTCCGGGCGCGGGGAACTCTCCGCCGTTTTTTCCGCTCTTCCCGGTATGAAGGTTGCAACAAGCACGGGCAGCACAGACGCTGGGCGCTGCCGGGAGGTAGAGGATGGGCAAGCACTGGGGATTGGCGACCGCACTGGCAGGTGTCGCCGCGCTACTCGCCCTCGTACCCAGCCCCGAGCCCATCGCCGAGGCGCGGGGTATCCAGAGGGTCATCGCCTTTGGTGACAGCCTCATGGATTGCGGCACCTTCGGCCACATCTATGCGACCAATCCCGGTCGTACCTACCCGCAGGAAATCGCCGACGCCTACGGCATCGAGCTGGGCCCGAATCGTCAGGTGGAAGGCTATGGCCACGAGGGGCCGAGCGACCCCGACGGTCTCTGCTACGCCGAGGGCGGCGCCGTGACCGGCAGCTTCACCGAGCCGGGCTTCGACCACAACGAGGCGCCACTGGCCTTTTCCCAGCAGATCCGCAACTTCGAGATGCAGCACGGCCGCTTCCGCCAGCAGGACCTGGTGCTGGTGCAGATCGGCGGCAATGACATCATCGGCCCCTTCTACGACAAGAAGCTCAAGGCCGCGCTGATGGCCGACGCCCCGTTGCCCCCCGAGGTCCGCGAACAGGTCGAGGCGCGGATCCGGCATACGGCCCTGAACGAGGTCAAGCTGCTGCGCTATCTGCTGAGCCTGGGTGCCCAGCGGCTGGTGGTGCTCAACAATACCGACTACGGCAAGGCGCCCTATCTCGAGCCCTGGACCGAGCAGGTGGCGCAGCGCAACCATGAGCTGGTCAAGCTCTACAACGATACCCTGCAGGCCAACCTGCCGGCCGGAGACCGTCTGCTGCTGGTGGATGCCTATCGGGTGATGGAAGAGGTCTTCGCTCACTACGGAAACTACGGCTTTACCCATGCCGAAGGGGATGCCTGTCTCCCCGGTCGCGAATTCTGCGATCCGGACAGCTACGTCGAACCGGGCGCTGACCAGGCCTATATCTTTGGCGCCCGCGGGCATTTCGCCAGTCGTACCCACAGCATGCTGGCCCAGGTAGTGCTGGAACGCATCGCCCAGACCTGGCCCGGCAGTGCCGTGCCGGATCGTCCGCTGCTCGCCACCGCGCGACTCAACACCGAGCCGACCTTCCACTAGCTCCGCGGACCTACGCCCTACCCTGGTGCCGATTCGGGCGGAAGCGCACCGCCGCGGAGCAGTTGCCGCTAGCTGCCGCGGTAGGTCGAGTAGCTGTAGGGGGAGACCAGCAGCGGTACATGGTAGTGCGCGCCCTCGTCGGCGAGGCCGAAGCGCAGGACCACGGTATCGAGAAAGGCCGGCTCATCCAGCGCCACCTGGCGGCGCCGGTAGTAGGCGCCCACCTCGAACTCCAGCTCATAGACCCCTGCCGTGAAGGCGTCGCCCTGCAACAGCGGCGTATCGCTGCGGCCATCGGCGTTGGTCCGCCCTTCACCCATGGCCTGCCGCGCGGCCCCCTCCAGACGGTACAGGCGAAAGACGATATCTGCGCCCGGACAGCCACCGGCGGTGTCCAGCACATGGGTCGTCAGGTAACCGCCAGGGGAAGAAACGGACATGGGAGCGCTCCTGCAGGGTGATGAGCCAGCCTAACAGTTTTTCAGCCAGCGATTGTATACAGCCCTGCCAGAGGCACTGTTTGCAGCCTGGGCGCGTTCCAGCCGGCCGAAAGTCTTCAGACCGGTCAGACCAGTTAGGCAGGATTCTTGCTGGGACTCGGCAAAGGTCTCCAAACATTGTATACAAAACATCTCGACTGCCAGGATGCCCCTTCCATGACTTATCCCCGTGATCTCATCGGCTATGGCGCCCAGCCGCCCCACCCACGCTGGCCGGGTGACGCCCGCATCGCCCTGTCCTTCGTGCTCAACTACGAAGAGGGTGGAGAGCGCAACATCCTCCACGGCGACAAGGAGTCCGAGGCCTTCCTTTCCGAGATGGTCGCCGCCCAGCCGTTGCCGGGCGTACGCAACATGTCCATGGAGTCGCTCTACGAATACGGCAGTCGCGCCGGCGTCTGGCGCATCCTGGAACTGTTCGCCAAGCACCAGGTGCCCCTGACCATCTTTGCCGTGGCCATGGCCGCCGAGCGCCACCCCGAGGTCATCCGCGCCATGGTCCAGGCCGGCCACGAGATCTGCAGTCACGGCTATCGCTGGATCGACTACCAGTACATGGACGAGGCCGAGGAGCGCGCCCATCTGCAGCGCGCCATCCAGATCCTCACCGAACTGACCGGCGAACGACCGCTGGGCTGGTACACCGGCCGGACCGGGCCCAATACCCGGCGCCTGGTGATGGAGGAAGGCGGCTTCCTCTACGACAGCGACACCTACGACGACGACCTGCCCTATTGGGAACCCAATACGCCCACCGGCAAGCCGCACCTGGTGATCCCCTACACCCTGGACACCAACGACATGAGATTCACCCAGGTCCAGGGCTTCCACACCGCCGAGCAATTCTTCCAGTACCTCAAGGACGCCTTCGACACCCTCTACGAAGAAGGCGCCACCGCGCCCAAGATGCTTTCCATCGGTCTGCATTGCCGGCTGATCGGTCGCCCCGGTCGCCTGGTGGGCCTCAAGCGCTTCCTCGAATACGCCCAGAGCCATGAGCGCGTCTGGTTCGCCCGGCGGGTGGACATCGCCCGTCACTGGCACAGTGAGCATCCGCCGGCATGAGCACCTTCCAGACCGTCACCCCCAGCCAGTTGGAGCGCGCTGCCTTCGTCGCGACCTTTGGCGGCATCTACGAGCATTCCGCCTGGGTCGCCGAGCGCGCCTTCGACGAGGGCCAGCCGTTGCCGGACAGCGTCGAAGCCCTGCACCAGCGCCTCGCCGCCCAGGTCGCCCGCGCCAGCCAGGCCGAACAGCTGGCGCTGATCCAGGCGCACCCGGATCTCGCCGGACGCGCCGCCCTGGCTGGAGAACTGACCGCCGCCAGCAGTGGCGAACAGGCCGGTGCCGGCCTCGATCAATGCACCCCGGACGAACTCGAACGCTTCACCCGCCACAACGAGGCCTACCGCGCCAAATTCGGCTTCCCCTTCATCATGGCGGTGAAGGGCAGCAACCGGCACCTGATCCTGGCCGCCTTCGAGGAACGCCTGCCCAACAGTCCGGAGCAGGAATTCCAGCGCGCCCTGGCCGAGATCGACCGCATCGCCCTCTTCCGCCTGCAGACCCTCTGACCCCTCCCCCGACAAGAGCACCCCATGAAACGCACCTACGCTGCGCCCTTCGAGAAGTACCTCAACCTCGCCGATGCCCGCCTCGGCACCCGTGTCATCAGCGTCACCGACGACTGGTTCGCCGCCGCCGACCGCATGCTCCAGCCCCACGAGCCGGAGTGGAAGGAAGGCGTCTACGACGACAACGGCAAGTGGATGGACGGCTGGGAGTCGCGGCGCAAGCGCTTCGAAGGCTACGACCATGCGGTCATCCGCCTGGGCGTGCCCGGCTCGATCAAGGGCGTCGACATCGACACCCGCTGGTTCACCGGCAACTACCCGCCCTCGGCCTCCCTGGAAGCCTGCTTCTGCGCCGAGGGCGACCCGGCCGCCGATGCCGCCTGGACCGAGGTGCTGCCGGCCATCGAGATGCAGGGCAACAGCCATCACTACCATGCCATCAGCGACGATCGCCCCTGGACGCACCTGCGCCTGAACATCTATCCCGATGGCGGCGTGGCCCGCCTGCGGGTCTATGGCATTCCCCACCGCGACTGGTCGGCCCAGGCCGACGACGAAGTGCTGGATCTGGCCGCCGCCCTCAACGGCGGTCGCGCCCTGGCCTGCAACGACGAGCACTATGGCCGCATGAGCAACATCCTCAACCCGGGCCGCGCCGCCAGCATGGCCGACGGCTGGGAAACCGCGCGCCGCCGCACCCCCGGCAACGACTGGGTGATCGTCGCCCTGGGCCACGCCGGCATCGTCGAGGAAATTCTGGTGGACACCCTGCACTTCAAGGGCAACTACCCGGACAGCTGCCAGATCCAGGGCGCCTATGTGCGCGGCGGCACCGACGGTCAGATCGAGACCCAGAGTCTGTTCTGGAAGGAGCTGCTGCCGCCGCAAAAGCTGCAGATGCACCAGGAGCACAGCTTCCGCGAGCAGGTGCGCGACCTCGGCCCCATCACCCATGTGCGCCTGAACATCTTCCCGGACGGCGGCGTCAGCCGACTGCGACTGTTCGGCAAGGTGGCGCGGGGCCAGGCATGAGCCGGCCACTGCGCATCGAGCCGCTGACCGCCGAGGGCTTCGCGCCCTTCGGCGAGGTCATAGAGACGGCGGACCGGGACTGGTATCCCATCAACAACGGCTCGACCCAGAGATACCACGCCCTGGCGCGAGTCGAGACGGGGCCGGCGGACGGCGCGGCGATCATCAGCATCTTTCGCGCCCGGCGGCTGGACTATCCGCTGACCATCGCCATGCTCGAACGCCATCCCCACGGCAGCCAGGCCTTCGTGCCGCTGCGCGGCGAGCCTTTCTTGGTGGTGGTGGCGCCGCCGGCGACGGTCCCGGATGCCGGCGCCATCCGCGTCTTCCGCACCGATGGTCGCCAGGGCATCAACTACCATGCCGGCGTCTGGCACCACCCTGTGCTGGCCCTGCGCGACGAAGACGAATTCCTCATCGTCGATCGCGCCGGCAGTCTGCCCAACTGCGACGAGTTCTTTTTCGCGGCCGCAGAGTGCCCGACCCTGGCGCTCTAGGGCGCCACTGGCGCGCGCCTGAGCTGCTTGCGCAGCAGGCGCGCACTGTCGAGACAGACCCAGGCCACCGCCAGCCAGATGGGGCCATAGGTCCAGATCGCGCCCTCCGGCAGCTGCTCGCCGAGCACATAGAGGGCGACGAACACCAGCAGCGCCGGCTCCACATAGCTGAGGATGCCGAACAGACTCAGCGGCAGCATGCGACTCGACGCCAGCATGGCGGCGAAGGCGATGGCACTGAGCAGGCCCAGGCCTGGCAGGAGCGCCCAGAGCCAGGGCGACTGCTGCAGGATGACGCCGGGCGAGAACCAGTGCAGGGCGAGCAGCGCGAAGGGCAGCAGGCAGACCATCTCCAGGACGAACCCGGACAAGGCGTCCACCGCCATCCAGCGGCGCAGGACGAAATACGGCGGATAGCCCACCACTGGCAGCAGGCTGACCCAGGACAGCGCCCCGGTTACCCAGACCTCGTTGACCACCCCCAGCAGCGCGCAGCCGACCGCCAGGCGCTGCAGCGGCCGCAGCCGCTCGCCATAGACCAGCCGGCCTGTCAGCACGATGGCCAGGGGCAAGAGGAAGTAGCCCAGCGACATGGCCATGGCCTCGCCGTTCATGGTCGCCCAGACGAACACCCACCACTGGATGCCCATCAGCAGCGCCGCCGCCGGGATCGCCAGGCATAGCCGGGGCTCGCGCACCAGTCGCTTGAGCGTGCCCCACAGGGCCCTGCCCTCCCGCAGCAGCAGCACCAGCAGGAGCACCATGGGCAGCGACCAGACCACCCGCAGGGCCACCACCTGCAGGCCGTCCAACGGCGCCAGCCAGGCGAAGTACACCGGCATCAGCGCGAACAGCACCGACGACAGCACCGAAAGGCCCAGGCCCTTGCCGGACAGCACGTTCATGACTGACGCCCCAGACGATTGATGAATAGCGACAGCAGGATGATCCCACCGCCCAGCAACAGCCTAGGCAGATCGGCCGGGTGCTGCCAGATCAGCAGGCTGACCAGCAGGCCCGCCGGCACATGGGCTTCGTTCATGATCGCCAGGGTGCCGCCGTTGACCCGCAGCGAGCCCAGGGTCCACCAGTAGAGGCCGAGCGCCGTGGCGAAGACGCCCATCCACACCAGTACGCCCCACTGCAACAGGGTGCCGGGCAACCGCGCCGGATTGCCGAACAGCAGAAAGGACAGCGCCGCCACCAGCAGGGCGCCGAGAAAGAACAGCCCGAAATGGCGATGCAGGGCGCCCTGCCCGGCATAGGCATGCCCCAGGTGCTTGCACAGCACCTGGCCGGCGGCAAAGGTCAGGTTGGCCACCTGCAGCAGGAGAAAACCCAGCAGGTAGTCACCGGTCAGCGGCTGGAAGCGGATCAAGGCCGCGCCGCCCACCGCCACCACGGCGGCGAGCAGCGACCAGATTCGCAAGTGCCGCTGCCAGGCGTCGTCCAGCAGGGTCACGTAGATGGGCGTGAGCACGGTGAACAGCAGCACCTCGGGTACCGTCAGCACCGCGAAGCTGCGATACAGGCATAGATAGGTGATGCCGAATTGCAGCGCGCCAGCCGCCATCAGCCCCAGGGCGAAGCGTCCCGGCACCCCGCGCCAGCGGGTGAAAGGCAGGAACAGCACGAAGGCGATGGCCACGCGGACCAGCACGGCGAAGTCGCTGTCGACCCGACCGGCGAGGTATTCGCCGATCAGGCTGAAGGAAAACGCCCAGATGAGGGTGACGAGCAGGAGATAAGGCATGACGGCGACGCACGAAAAAGGTGCGCGACCTTAACGTGCCCGCCGCCCGAGGGAAACCCCCGGCCCTTCACGGCCTAGCGGGTGGCGTTCAGGCCCGAGGGTTCGCCGCCGGTGAGGCCCGCCACCGACTGGTTGGCCTGCAGTACGTTGTCGGCGCCCGAGACCAGCGTCTTGGGCTCGGCCACCCCGGCCGCGCGGGACCAGTAGACCTGCTGACTGGAACCACCCACGGCGATGTCGGCCTGGCTGAGCAGGGTCAGGCGCGCCTTGGCGCCGTAGCCGTAGGCATCGACCTTGGCCAGGCCATCGCTGCCGCGCACATTGGCCTGCACCTGCTGATAGCCGCCGCCGATGCTCAGGCTGGCCACGGCGCCCCTGACCGTGGTCACGTTGCCCAGGCCATGGATGGTCAGCGCCCGGGCGCTGTCGAGCACCAGGCGATGATGGCTGCCATAGACCGACACCTCACCGCACTGGCCTTTCAGGGTCAGGGTATTGCCCTCGCCGGACAGGGACACGTCGCGCCCCTCGCAGTCGAGGGTCCGGCTGATGTTCATGCCTTCGATATCGATGGGATCGGCGGCCGCCGCGCGAGATTCCTCGGCCTGGACCAGCAGCGGCGCGATGACCAGACAGCAACCCAGCAACGCCTTGAATGACGACATGGAGACTCCTTGTCTTGCCTAGAGTGGGAAACTCATCGGCAGGCTTGGAGGCTGGCGCCGGCGGGACATTTGACCCGCCAGCCGACATTTTTTCATGCCGTGATGGACGCCGCGTTTTGCCATTGCCAGGCTAGGCACTAACATGCGCCCTTTCGTGAGCCCAGAGCGCTTGATGAAGACTCCTCGCGTTTCCCTCGATCAGTGGCGGACCCTGCAGGCGGTGGTGGATCACGGCGGCTACGCCCAGGCCGCCGAGGTGCTGCATCGCTCCCAGTCGTCGGTCAGCTATACCGTCGCGCGCATGCAGGAGCAGCTCGGCGTGCCGCTGTTGCGCCTAGAGGGACGCCGCGCCGTGCTGACCGATGCCGGCGCCGTGCTCCTGCGCCGCTCGCGCCGCCTGGTGCAGCAGGCCAGCCAGCTGGAGGAACTGGCCTACCACATGGAACAGGGCTGGGAGTCCGAGGTGCGGCTGGTGGTGGACGCCGCCTACCCCACCCGTCCCCTGCTGCTGTGCCTGCGCGAATTCATGCCGCAAAGTCGTGGCTGCCGGGTACGGCTGCGCGAAGAGGTGCTGTCCGGCGTGGAAGAGGCCCTGCTCGACGGCTCGGCGGACCTGGCGATCACCGGGCTGGTCATCGCCGCGCACCTGGGGGCCTCCCTCGGCACCGTGGAATTCGTCGCCGTCGCCCATCCCGAGCATCCGCTGCACCAGCTGCAGCGCACCCTGGTGACCGCCGATCTGGAAGAACAGCTGCAGATCGTGATCCGCGACAGCGGCCGCGCCCAGCCACGGGATGCCGGCTGGCTGGCCGCCGAGCAGCGCTGGACGGTGGGCAGCATCAGCACCGCGGCGACCTTCTTGCGTGACGGCCTGGGCTTCGCCTGGCTGCCCCGGGACGCCATCCAGACCGATCTCGAGGCCGGTCTGCTCAAGCCGCTGCCCCTGGAACAGGGCGCCCAGCGCTTCCATCCCTTCCAGCTCTACAAGACCCGCCAGCACGAGCTGGGCCCGGCCTCGCAGATCCTCATGAACCTGCTGCGCAAGCATGCCCTGCCACGCTGACCGTGGCGGGGTGCCGGCCGGGTTGCTATCGTTCGCCAGTCGTCTCCGCCACTCAAGGATCCATCATGTTCAAAGCCCTGCTTGCCGCCTGCGCGCTGTTCGTCGCCTCCTCCACCTGGGCCGCGGACAATCCGCACGTGCTCATCAGCACCAACAAGGGTGACATCGAGGTCGAGCTGGACGCGGCCAAGGCACCGGTCAGCACCGAGAACTTCCTCGGCTACGTCGACAGCGGCTTCTACAAGGGCACCCTGTTCCACCGGGTCATTCCCGGCTTCATGATCCAGGGTGGCGGCTACACCCGCGACATGCAGGAAAAGCGCACCAAGGCGCCGATCAAGAACGAAGCCGACAACGGCCTGAAGAATCTGCGTGGCACCCTGGCCATGGCGCGGACCTCGGACGTCAATTCCGCTACCAGTCAATTCTTCATCAACGTCGAGAACAATGCCTTCCTCGACCACGGCTCGCGCGACTTCGGCTATGCGGTGTTCGGCAAGGTCGTGCGCGGCATGGAAGTCGTCGACCAGATCGCCGGGGTGCAGACCACCCGCCAGGGCATGCTGCGCGACATTCCCCGTGAACCGGTCATGATTCTCGCTGCCAAACGGCTGTAGCCGACCCGTCCTGCCGGACGATCCGCTGGCGGTCGTCCGGTCAACCAGGCGAGGCCCCAGTGCGAGACGCCGTCTCCTCCTCACAAGGACCCCGCATGATCTTTCGCCGCTTCGAACGCCTCATCGATGCATTTCGGGAAGCCCCCGATGAAATGCCGCCCACTGGCGTCGGCGCCTTCTATCTCCACTTCCTCAAGCAAGCCTGGCCGGCCTTCGCCCTGTTGTTGGCGGTCGGTCTGATCGGCGCCCTGATCGAGGTCGCCCTGTTCAACTTCATCGGCCAGATCGTCGACCTGGCCGGCAGCGCGCCCAACAGCACGGTGTTCTTCCAGGAGCACGGCGGCACCCTGATCTGGATGGCAGTGGTTACCCTGGTCATCCGGCCGCTGTTCATCAGCCTGCATGACCTGCTGGTGCACCAGACCATCACCCCCAGCCTCACCACCCTGATCCGCTGGCAGAACCATCGCTATGTGCTCAAGCAGAGCCTGGGTTTCTTCCACAGCGACTTCGCCGGGCGCATCTCCAACCGCATCATGCAGACCGGTGTCTCCCTGCGCGATTCGGCGGTGCAGGCGGTGGACGCCATCTGGCACGTGCTGATCTTTGCCGTCACCTCGCTGATCCTGTTCGCCCAGGCCGACGTCTGGCTGATGGTGCCCCTGGTCCTCTGGATCATCGGCTACGTCATCGCCCTCTGGTATTTCGTGCCCCAGACCAAGGAGCGCTCGGCCATCGCCTCCGAAGCCCGCTCGCAGCTCTCCGGGCGCATCGTCGACGGCTACACCAACATCTCCACCCTCAAGCTGTTCTCCCACTCCGCCCAGGAGGAGCAATACGCCCGCCAGGCCATGGAAGAGCAGACCGAAAAGGCCGAGAGCGCCGCGCGCCTGATCACCGCCATGGGCGTGACCATCGCCATCCTCAGTGGTTTCCTCATCGCCGGCACCACCGGCCTCGCCCTCTGGCTCTGGCACCAGGGCGTCATCTCCGTGGGTGCCATCGCCCTGGCCACCGGCCTGGTGATCCGCATCAACAGCATGTCCGGCTGGATCATGTGGGTGGTCAACGGCATCTTCGAGAACATCGGCATGGTGCAGGACGGCATGAGCACCATCGCCAAGCCGCGCCAGGTCGGCGATGCCCCGGACGCCAAGCCCTTGCAGGTGAGCCGTGGCGCCGTGCTGTTCGAGGACATCCATTTCCACTACGGCAAGGGCGCCGGCATCATCGAAGGCCTGACCCTCGACGTGGCCCCGGGCGAGAAGATCGGCCTGGTCGGCCCCTCGGGCGCCGGCAAGTCCACCCTGATCAACGTCCTGCTGCGCCTCTATGACCTGGAAGGCGGTCGCATCCTGGTCGATGGCCAGGACATCGCCCACGTCACCCAGGAAAGCCTGAGATGCCAGATCGGCGTGGTCACCCAGGACACCTCGCTGCTGCACCGTTCGATTCGCGAGAACCTGCTCTACGGCCGCCCCGAGGCTACCGACGAGGAGCTGCACGCGGCCCTGCGCAAGGCCAAGGCCGACGACTTCATCGCCCGCATCACCGATGCCCATGGCCGTACCGGCCTGGACGCCCAGGTGGGTGAGCGCGGCGTCAAGCTCTCCGGCGGCCAGCGTCAGCGCATCGCCATCGCCCGCACCCTGCTCAAGGACGCGCCCATCCTGCTGCTCGACGAAGCCACCTCCGCCCTCGATTCCGAGGTGGAAGCGGCCATTCAGGAGAGTCTGGAGACCCTGATGGAAGGCAAGACGGTGATCGCCATCGCCCACCGGCTGTCGACCATCTCGCGCATGGATCGCCTGGTGGTCATGGAGCGCGGCCAGATCGTCGAGATGGGTTCCCACGACGAGCTGATCGCCTACAACGGTCTCTATGCCCGCCTATGGCGCCACCAGACCGGCGGTTTCGTTGGTCACGGCGTGCCGGGCAGGCAGCGGGTGCGCAGCAGCTCCAACTGACGCTCTTGGTCCAGCCCCGGGTAGAAGCCTTCGATCTTCTGCAGGCCGCCCAGCCAGCTGCGTCTTTCCACCACGCACTCGAACACCGGGCAGGCCGCCTGTCCGGTGGCGCCGCAGTCGCGGTAGTAGGTCAGGCGCTGGCTTTTCTGCGCGGTACCCTGGAACGGGCCCTGGCGCTCCTGCAGCACATAGAAGTCGATGTCCGCCGCGCTGCGATGGTTCTCCCACTGGAACGCTAGGGTACTGGGATAGAAGAGCACCAGCAGGCCCGCCAGCAGCACCCAGAGAATGGCCGCCGTCACCGGCAGGGGCAACCGCGAACGGAAGCGACGGCCACCGCGGATGATCAGCGCCGTCACTATGGTGACCAGCGCCAGGGCTATGCACAGCGACGGCAGACCGGTGATGACCTGCCCCGCCACGCCGATGTCCAGGCCACTGGGCGACGGCACCGTCCGATAGCCGATCTCCAGTCGCTCCCAGCCCACCCGATTGCCGATCAGGCCGGCGAGACCGAAGACTGCGGCCAGGCCAACCAGAGCCCAGAAGGTACGAGGATTGCTGTTGCGCATGGGGAAACGTCCAGACAAAGACCGGGAGACTGCCTAAGCCCGCAGGCGTTGGCAAATCAGAATTTCTCCGCCACCCGGTCCTCTATAGAAGGCGATCTGCAGAGGAATCCGTCCATGACCATAGATCTCGCCCGTGCCGTCCACATCGTCGAAAAGGCCTTTCTGCCGCTGCACGGCGAGGTCCGTGAAGACCCCAGCGACGCCAGCTTTTCCTTCGCGGTGACGGACGGCAGCCAGGTCCTGGCCTCGGTCGCCCACGTCGCCCGCAGCCAGTACAGCCATGCCGGCCACCTCGCCGCGCTGATCGAACGGACCCGCCTGGAACTGGCGCACGACGGCCATCTGCTGGAACCCTGGTCGATGCCGGGCTAGCCGCTGGCCGCTGCCGGGCAGCGCTAGGTTCGGCAAGGCGCTGTCGAGCTGATAGACTGCCGCCCCGCAGCCGCCACACCCCGTGGCCCAACGCGAGTGGTTATCGTGGAAATTTTCAAAGAATTCATTTTCGAAGCCGCGCACTTCCTGCCCAATGTTCCGGCAGGTCACAAGTGCGGCCGTCTCCATGGGCATTCCTTCAAGGTAGGCCTGCACATCGAAGGCGCAGTCGATCCCCATACCGGCTGGGTCCGGGATTTCGCCGACATCAAGGCCGTCTTCAAACCCCTGTACGAGCGTCTCGACCATCACTACCTGAACGACATCCCGGGCCTCGAGAACCCCACCAGCGAGGTGCTCGCCCGCTGGATCTGGCAACAACTCAAGCCCCAGCTGCCCGAGCTCAGCCAGGTCCGCGTCCATGAGACCTGCACCTGCGGCTGCATCTACCGCGGCGACTAATTCGCCCCTCCCATTCAAGGTGGCGATGGCGGCAGTCATTTTTCTGCCATAATTCGCGCCTGCCAACTGTCGACGTATCCCCATGTTCGAACTTTTCAGCGGACTCCACGCCTGGGTCGCCATCAGCCTCGTCTTGGCCCTGGCCTTTGTGCTGGCCTTTGAATTCATCAACGGCTTCCACGACACCGCCAACGCCGTCGCCACGGTGATCTACACCAAGGCCATGCCGCCGCACCTCGCGGTGTTCTTCTCCGGCATCTTCAATTTCCTCGGTGTGCTGCTCGGCGGCGTTGGCGTCGCCTACGCAATCGTCCACCTGCTGCCGGTGGAGCTGCTGATCAACGTCAACACCGGCCACGGTCTGGCCATGGTGTTTTCCCTGCTCGCCGCGGCCATCACCTGGAACCTGGGCACCTGGTACTTCGGCATCCCCGCCTCCAGTTCCCACACCCTGATCGGCTCCATTCTCGGCGTCGGCGTGACCAACGCCCTGCTCACCGGCATCCCGATGAGCGAAGGGGTGAACTGGCAGAAGGCGATCGACATCGGCCTGTCGCTGATCTTCTCGCCGCTGGCCGGCTTCGCCGTCGCCGGCCTGCTGCTGCTCGCCCTCAAGCGCTGGCGGCCGCTGTCGAAGATGCACAAGACCCCGGAACAGCGCCGCGAAGTGGACGCCAAGAAGCACCCGCCGTTCTGGAATCGTCTGATGCTGGTCCTCTCGGCCATGGGCATGAGCTTCGTGCACGGCTCCAACGATGGCCAGAAAGGCATCGGCCTGATCATGCTGGTGCTGATCGGCATCGTCCCGGCCAAGTTCGTACTGGACCTGGACAGCACCACCTACCAGATCGAGCGCACCCGCGACGCCGCCATCCACCTGGGTCAGTTCTACGAGCGCCAGGGCGACAACCTCAAGGACTTCCTCGCCGAAGTGCCCGGCAATCGCGATCTGCCCCAGGAATTCCGCTGCGCCCCGCACATGACCGTGCCGACACTGCAGGCACTGCTGGCCGATCTGGAAGGCATCACCGACTACCGGGCCATGAGCGACGACCATCGCCAGCAGGTGCGCCGCTACCTGCTGTGCCTGGACGACACCGCCAAGAAGGTGAGCAAGCTGCCGGTGTTGACCGCGCGCGATCGCGACGACCTGAGCCGCCTGCGCAAGGATCTCACCAGCACCACCGAATACGCGCCCTTCTGGGTCATCATCGCGGTCGCCCTGGCCCTGGGCATCGGCACCATGGTCGGCTGGCGCCGGGTGGTGCTGACCGTCGGCGAGAAGATCGGGCGCCAGGGCATGACCTATGCCCAGGGCGTCAGCGCCCAGGTGACGGCCGTGGCCGCCATCGGCATGGCCAACGTCTTCGCCCTGCCCGTCTCCACCACCCACGTGCTGTCCTCGGGCGTGGCCGGCACCATGGTCGCCAATCGCAGCGGCCTGCAGGGCAGCACGGTGCGCAACATCCTGATGGCCTGGGTCCTGACCCTGCCGGCCTCCATGGCCCTCTCCGCCGGCCTGTTCTGGCTGGCGCACCTGTTCCTGTGATCCGCGCCGACCGGGCGCCGCATCGGCGGCGCCCGGTCGGACCCCTCGTCGGGAAAGCCTGAACAGGATAGCTATTGACGAGTCTAGTGAAATGTGTCCCAGCAGAGACACCTTTCCGAGACAGCCGTACGGTGAACGTCAATGACTCCTGCGACCTACATCCTTCTTCTGATTCTGGGCTGGCTGGCCCTGGCGCTGGCCATACTCTGGGCCATGCTGCGCCTGGCACGTCGCGCCAGACCCGTGGCGACCTCCTCGCCCAGCGTGCTGCCCAAGGCCACCCCCACCGCCCCCGTGAGTCCAGGCAAACACCTGGTCTGCTAGAAAAGCGGACGTGACGAGGCCCCCTCGACACCCAGGGAGTGCGCGGGAGAAAAAGAAGGATTCTTATTGTTTGAAAGGAAGGGATTCGAGCGAAGGCGAATCAGGTGAGCAGGGTATTTTCCTGAGCACTGCGGCTCATCTGCTCGAGGATCTGGTCTTGCTGCTGCGGGGTCAGGGTGTCCCAGCAGTGGTGCTTGATGAACAGCCCGGCGCCGAAGGCGACGTACAGCGACAGGGCGACGATCACGAGCGTTTCCAGCCCGACGATAGCCCAGGAACGACTCTTGGACGCATTGTCCTTGGTTTTCATAACGACCTCATCAGATTAAGAGGGGCAATAGTTTAGTCCCTTAAGCAACTGCCGTGCAGCGCCAGCCGCCGAATGGTCAAGCCTCTTGACCTGGTTGCTCGATGCAGCTGTGCGCTTCTACCAGACCCGTCACAGCCGCAACATCTGCCCACAGCCAGGCCGCGGCAGTACGAATGCACGCCAGGCGCCGCGCTGATATACTCCGCCGACTGACGGGTCGCTGCAGGCCCTGCCGGTTCCGCTGGCTGTATCGGCCGATCCCGCAATTTCCGCAGCGACGCTTTGTCGCATCGCACGTCCATCGCCGCCGCGCCTGTCGCGCGGCCCGATAACGCCTTCTTGGGGCGTCTATCGACTCAAGGGTCGATCCTCGCTCGCCCGGCTTCGCGCCACAGCTGTGATAAAGAGGAGTTAAAGCAAGACATGTCCACCACGTCGAAGATCATCTACACCCTGACCGACGAAGCGCCCGCCCTGGCGACCTATTCGCTGCTACCCATCGTCGAGGCCATCACCGCCTCCTCCGGCGTCGCCCTCGAAACCCGTGACATCTCCCTTGCCGGCCGCATCATCGCCCTCTTCCCCGAGTACCTGAAGGAAGAGCAGCGCATCTCCGACCACCTCGCCGAACTCGGCGAACTGGCCACCACTCCCGAAGCCAACATCATCAAGCTGCCCAACATCAGCGCCTCGGTCCCGCAGCTCAAGGCGGCGATCAAGGAACTGCAGGGTCAGGGCTACGCCCTGCCGGACTATCCGGACGAGCCCAAGGACGACAAGGAAAAGGACGTCAAGGCGCGTTACGACAAGGTCAAGGGCAGCGCCGTGAACCCGGTCCTGCGCGAAGGCAACTCCGACCGCCGCGCGCCGCTGTCGGTCAAGAACTACGCCCGCAAGCATCCCCATCGCATGGGTGCCTGGAGCGCCGACTCCAAGTCCCACGTCGCCCACATGGACGCCCATGACTTCTATGGCAGCGAGCGTTCGGCCACCATCGAGAACGCCGGCAGCCTGAAGATCGAACTGATCGGCAAGGACGGCAGCAGCAAGGTCCTGAAAGAGAAGACCGCGGTCAAGGCTGGCGAGATCGTCGACGCCTCGACCATGAGCCGCAAGGCCCTGCAGAGCTTCATCGCCGCCCAGATCGAAGACGCCAAGGCCCAGGGCGTGCTGTTCTCCGTGCACCTGAAGGCCACCATGATGAAGGTCTCCGACCCCATCATGTTCGGCATCATCGTCGGCGAGTTCTACAAGGACGTCCTGGCCAAGCACGAAGCCGCCCTGAAAGAAGCCGGCTTCGATCGCAACAACGGCATCGGCGACCTCTACGCCCGCCTGTCCAGCCTGCCGGAAGCCACCCAGGCCGCCATCAAGGCCGATTTCGACGCCCAGTACGCCCAGCGCCCGGCGCTGGCCATGGTCAACTCCGACAAGGGCATCACCAACCTGCACGTGCCGAGCGACGTCATCGTCGACGCCTCCATGCCGGCCATGATCCGTGACTCCGGCAAGATGTGGAACGCCGAAGGCAACCTGCAGGACACCAAGGCCATCATCCCCGACCGCTGCTATGCCGGCGTCTACCAGGTGGTGATCGAGGACTGCAAGCAGCACGGCGCCTTCAATCCCAGCACCATGGGCAGCGTGCCCAACGTCGGCCTGATGGCGCAGAAGGCCGAGGAATACGGCTCCCACGACAAGACCTTCCAGATCCCCACCGACGGCACCGTGCGCGTGACCGACGACCAGGGCAAGGTGGTCTTCGAGCATCCGGTCGAGGCCGGTGACATCTGGCGCATGTGCCAGACCAAGGACGCGCCGATCCAGGACTGGGTCAAACTGGCCGTCAACCGCGCTCGTGCCAGCAGCACCCCGGCCATCTTCTGGCTGGACCAGAACCGCGCCCACGACGCCCAGGTCATCGCCAAGGTCGAGCGCTACCTCAAGGACCACGACACCAACGGTCTGGACATCCGTGTCCTGGCGCCCGAGGAAGCCACCCGCGTGTCCCTGGAGCGCATCCGCAAGGGCGAGGACACCATCTCGGTAACCGGCAACGTCCTGCGCGACTACCTGACCGACCTCTTCCCCATCATGGAACTGGGCACCAGCGCCAAGATGCTGTCCATCGTCCCGCTGATGAACGGCGGCGGCCTGTTCGAGACCGGTGCCGGCGGCTCCGCGCCCAAGCACGTCCAGCAGTTCGTGCAGGAAAACCACCTGCGCTGGGATTCCCTGGGGGAATTCCTGGCCCTGGCCGAATCCCTGAACCACCTGGGCGAGACCACCGGCAACGTCAAGGCCAAGATCCTGGCCAAGACCCTGGATCAGGCCAACGGCAAGTTCCTCGACAGCAACAAGTCGCCGTCGCGCAAGGCCGGTGAACTGGACAACCGCGGCAGCCACTTCTATCTGGCGCTGTACTGGATCCAGGCCCTGGCCGAGCAGAGCGAAGACGCCCAGCTCAAGGCCCAGTTCGAGCCGGTGGCCAAGTCGCTGACCGCCGACGAAGCCAAGGTGGTCGCCGAGCTGAACGGCGTCCAGGGCCAGGCCGTGGACATCGGTGGCTACTACCACCCCGACCAGGCCAAGACCCGCCAGGCCATGCGTCCGAGCGCCACGCTCAATGCCGCCCTGGAACAGCTCAAGGGCTGAACCTGAGGGCTGCATCCGCAGCCTGAATGGGTGATCACAGCGAACCCCGGCCCCGGCCGGGGTTCGCTGCATTTGGGGCACGCAAAGCTTAAGGCGTATACTGCGCGATTACCGATAGCGGAGTCCGAGATGGATTGGCACGCCCACGTCACCGTGGCCACCGTGGTGGAAGACGCCGGTCGCTTCCTGCTGGTGGAAGAAGAGAAGCAGGGTCGCCTGGTGCTCAACCAGCCGGCCGGGCACCTGGAGCCGGGCGAGAGCCTGATCGAGGCGGCGCGGCGCGAAACCCTGGAAGAAACCGCCTGGCAGGTGGAGATCCTGGGCGTGATCGGCATCGGCCTCTATGTCGCCCCGGCCAATGGCGTCACCTACTATCGCACGGCCTTCCATGCCCGCCCCCTGGCCCACCAGCCGGAGCGCGCCCTGGATGCCGACATCACCCGCGCGGTGTGGCTGACGCTCGACGAGATCCGCGCCGAGCAGGCCCGGCTGCGCAGCCCCCTGGTCCTGGACGCCATCGAGAAGTACCTGGACGGGCACCGCTATCCCCTGTCGATGATCGTAGATATGAGAGGTTTTTGAAGTGAACGGCACCCGCGTCATCGTCGGCATGTCCGGCGGAGTGGATTCCTCGGTCTCGGCCCTCTTGCTCAAGGAGCAGGGCTATCAGGTCGAGGGCCTGTTCATGAAGAACTGGGACGAGGATGACGGCACCGAGTACTGCACGGCCAAGGAAGACCTGGCCGATGCCCAGGCGGTCTGCGACCGCATCGGCATCAAGCTGCACACGGCCAACTTCGCCGCCGAGTACTGGGATCACGTCTTCGAGCACTTCCTCGCCGAATACAAGGCCGGCCGGACGCCGAATCCGGACATCCTCTGCAACCGCGAGATCAAGTTCAAGGCCTTCCTCGACTATGCCCTGGCCCTGGGCGCCGACCTGATCGCCACCGGCCACTATGTGCGCCGTCGCGACGTCGACGGCCAGACCCTGCTGCTCAAGGGGCTGGACGCCAACAAGGACCAGAGCTATTTCCTCCACGCCGTGGGCGGCGAGCAGCTGGCGCGCACCCTCTTCCCGGTGGGCGAACTTGAAAAGCCCGAGGTCCGCGCCATCGCCGAGCTGCATGGCCTGGCCACCGCGCGCAAGAAGGACTCCACCGGCATCTGCTTTATCGGCGAGCGTCGCTTCAGCGACTTCCTCAAGCAGTACCTGCCGGCGCAGCCGGGCGACATCGAGACCACCACCGGCGAGGTCATCGGCCGCCACCACGGCCTGATGTACCACACCATCGGCCAGCGCCAGGGCCTGGGCATCGGCGGCATGAAGGACGCCGGTGACGATCCCTGGTACGTGCTGAGCAAGGACCTGACCCGCAACGTGCTGATCGTCGGCCAGGGCAATGCCCACCCCTGGCTGTTCGCCGAGGCCCTGACCGTCAGCGAGATGTTCTGGGTCAATGACCTGGAGCTCGCCCAACCGCGCCGCCTCACCGCCAAGGTCCGCTATCGCCAGCAGGACCAGCCCTGCCGGATCGAGCGCCAGGGCGCCGGCTACCGGGTAGTCTTCGACGAACCCCAGCGCGCCGTGACCCCCGGCCAGTCGGTGGTCTTCTACGACGGCGACGTCTGCCTGGGCGGCGGCGTGATCGAACATTATCAACCCGCCTGCGCCGAGGCGCCCGCCGCATGAATCGCACCCAGGAACAACTCATCGCCCTGGGCGGCGTCTTCCAGGCCGCCGTGCTGGTCGACCAGCTGGCACGCACCGGCCAGGTCGCGGAAGAACCCCTCGCCTGTCTGCTCGGCAGCCTGCTGGTGCGCGATCCGGGCAGCACCCTGGAGGTCTACGGCGGCCAGGTCGCGCCTCTGCGCGAGGGCCTCGGCGCGCTTTCCAGCACCCTGGAGCGCAACCCCAACAGCCTGCAGCGCGAGCCGCTGCGCTACGCCCTGGCGATGACCGCCCTGGAACGCAAGCTGGAGAAGCGCGGCGACCTGCTCGATCTCATCGGTCGGCGCCTCACCCAGATCCAGTCCCAGGTCGAGCACTTCGGGGTCGCTCACGAGAACGTCATCGCTGCCTGCGGGGGTCTCTACGAGGACACCCTGAGCACCTTCAAGCAGCGCATCCAGGTGCACGGCGAGATGCGCTACCTGCAGCAATCAGCCACCGCCTCGCGAGTGCGTGCCCTGCTGCTGGCCGGCATTCGCTCGGCCCGCCTGTGGCGCCAGCTCGGCGGTCACCGCTGGCAACTGGTGCTCAATCGCCGCAAGCTGCTCGACAACCTCTATCCCCTGCGCAACGGCTGATCCCGGACCGGCCGGCGGCGGTACTAAAGCCCCGGTCTTTGCGTGTAGAATTCCGCCCCTTTCTCCCCCGCTACCAAGAGAATGCCCATGCAGCTCTCCTCGCTCACCGCCGTATCGCCCATCGACGGCCGTTACGCCGGCAAGACCGCCGCCCTGCGCCCCATCTTCAGCGAATTCGGCCTGATCCGTTTCCGCGCCCAGGTCGAGGTCCGCTGGCTGCAGCGCCTGGCCGCCCACGCGGGCATTCCCGAGGTCGCGCCCTTCTCCGCCGAGGCCAATGCCCTGCTGAACAAGCTGGCCACCGAGTTCAGCGTCGAGCAGGCGCAGCGGGTCAAGGACATCGAGCGCACCACCAACCACGACGTCAAGGCCATCGAGTACCTGCTCAAGGAAGAGGTCGCCGGCCTGCCGGAACTGGCCGCGGTGAGTGAATTCATCCACTTCGCTTGCACCTCCGAGGACATCAACAACCTGTCCCACGCGCTGATGCTGCGCGAAGGCCGTGACCAGGTGCTGCTGCCGCTGATGCGCCAGATCGCCGGCGAGATCCGCGTGCTGGCCCATCGCTTCGCCGACGTGCCCATGCTCTCGCGCACCCACGGCCAGCCCGCCTCCCCCACCAGCCTGGGCAAGGAACTGGCCAACGTGGTCTATCGCCTGGAGCGCCAGATCGAGCAGATCGCCGCCATCCGCCCGCTGGGCAAGATCAACGGTGCCGTGGGCAACTACAACGCCCACCTGTCCGCCTACCCGGACGTCGACTGGGAAGCCAATGCGCGCACCTTCATCGAAGACGACCTCGGCCTGACCCTGAATCCCTACACCACCCAGATCGAGCCGCACGACTACATCGCCGAGCTGTTCGACGCCATCGCCCGCTTCAACACCATCCTGATCGACTTCGATCGGGACGTCTGGGGCTACATTTCCCTAGGCTACTTCAAGCAGAAGACCGTGGCCGGCGAGATCGGCTCCTCGACCATGCCGCACAAGGTCAACCCCATCGACTTCGAGAACTCCGAAGGCAACCTGGGCATCGCCAACGCCATCCTCCAGCACCTGGCCAGCAAGCTGCCGATCTCCCGCTGGCAGCGCGACCTGACCGATTCCACCGTGCTGCGCAACCTGGGCACCGGCCTGGCCCACGGCGTGATCGCCTACGAAGCCACCCTCAAGGGCATCGGCAAGCTGGAGCTCAACGCCGCGCGCATCGCCGAAGACCTGGACGCCTGTTGGGAAGTCCTGGCCGAGCCGGTGCAGACCGTGATGCGCCGCTATGGCGTGGCCAACCCCTACGAGAAGCTCAAGGAGCTGACCCGCGGCAAGGGCATCAGCGCCAGCGCCCTGCAGGACTTCATCGACGGCCTGGAAATCCCTGAAGCCGCCAAGGCCGAACTGCGCCAGCTGACCCCGGCCGGCTATATCGGTAATGCGGCCGAGCAGGCCCGTCGGGTCTGAGGCTGCCTTCTTTTTCACGCCCGGCCTCGCCGGGCGTTTTTCATTGCGCGAGGTGTGCATGAACCCGGATCAACCCCTGCAACTGCTCGGCGGCCTGACCGCCCGTGAATTCCTCCGCGACTACTGGCAGCAGAAACCCCTGCTGATCCGCCAGGCCATCCCGGATTTCCAGAGCCCCCTGGAACCGGACGAGCTGGCTGGCCTGTCGCTGGAAGAGGAAATCGAATCCCGCCTGATCATCGGCCAGGACCGCACCTGGGAGCTGCGCCGCGGCCCGCTGCCGGAAGATACCTTCGCCAGCCTGCCCGAGCGTGACTGGACCCTGCTGGTGCAATCGGTCGACCAGTTCGTTCCCGAGGTGGCCGAGGTGCTGGAGGCCTTCCGCTTCCTGCCCAGCTGGCGCGTGGACGACGTCATGATCAGCTACGCCGCCCCCGGTGGCGGTGTCGGCCCCCACTACGATCATTATGACGTCTTCCTGTTGCAGGGCCATGGCCGCCGTCGCTGGCGCATCGGTCAGCCGTGCACCGCCGACAGCCCGCTGATCGACGGTCTGGAGCTGAAGATCCTCGCCGACTTCCAGCAGACCGACGAATGGGTGCTGGAACCGGGCGACATGCTCTATCTGCCGCCGGGCCTGGCCCACGACGGCATCGCCGAAGACGAGTGCATGACCTACTCCATCGGCTTCCGCGCCCCTAGTGCCGGCGAGGTGCTCACCCACTTCACCGACTTCCTCAACCAGTTCATCCCCGAGGACGAGCGCTACAGCGACGCCGGCTGCGCCCCGGCCAGCGAGCATCCGGCGGAGATTCCGCCCGAGGCCATCGAGCGGCTGCGCGGCCTGATGGAGCGTCACCTGAGCGACGATCGCCTGCTGCTGGCCTGGTTCGGCCAGCACATGACCGAGCCGCGCTACCCGGAGCGCGTCGCCGGAGAAAACCTCAGCGCCAAGCAGCTGCGCAAGGAACTCGACGAAGGCGCCCTGCTGATGCGCAACCCCAGCGGCCGCATCGCCTGGAGTCGCCTGGAAGACGAGGTGATGGTCTTCGCCAGCGGCCAGAGCCGCCTGCTGCCCATGCGGCTGCAACCGCTGCTCGACCTGCTATGCTCGGCGGACGTCCTGCACGAGGCCAATCTCGCGCCCTGGCTGCAGGACGACGATGCCATGCGCCTGATCCGCGAACTGCTCCAGCAGGGCAGCCTGATCTTCGCCGGAGAAGACGACGACGAGTGATGGGGAGCCGCCGTGGACGAGTCCTTTACCGATCTGACCCTGGACGGATTGCCCGAACCCCAGCTCGGCCAGGACCTCGCCCTGCGCCTCGAAGGCCTGGACGCCCTGCGTGAGCACGGTGTCCGCCTCATCGGCCAAGCCAGCCGCCAGCTGAGCATCCAGACGCCCGACCTGGAAGCACCGCTCTACGACAATCTCGCCGTCGAGGCGGCGATCAAGCGTCTGCTGCTGGGCCATCCGCGGCATCAGGTCCGCATCCTCATCAACGACAGCGCCCTCGCCATGCGCCAGGGGCACCGACTCATCGCCCTGGCGCAACGCCTGACCAGCAATCTGTTGATCCGGCGGCCACCGGCCGATCAGCACCCGGAAGGCAGCTGCCTCATCGTCGACGACCAGGCCCTGCTGCGCCGCACGGGCAGTGCGCCCACCGGCTTCGTCCGCTACGGCGACCGCGCCGCCGTCAAGGTTCAGCAGCAGGTCTTCGATCGCCTCTGGGCCAGCAGCCAGCCGGATCAGGAATTGCGGAGGATGGTGCTGTGAAAGGTCTGCTGGCGTTCCTGTTGCTGCTGACGACCACCGCCTGGGCGGCGCCTCGTACCGAGGTCATACCCCTGCAATACCGCACCGCCGACGATCTGCTGCCTACCTTGCAAGCCGTCCTTGGCAGCGAAGGCAAGATCAACGTCTACGGCAATCAGCTGATCGTCAATGCCGAGCCGGCCAAGCTGGCCGAACTCAAGAGTCTGCTCGCCCAGCTGGACACCCAACCGCGGCGCCTGCTCATCACCCTGGCCACCCGCGCCGGCAGCTCGGGCGCCAGTCAGGGTTATTCGGTAAACGGCGACGTGCGTGCGCCCCAGGTACGCATCATCGAAGACAGCACCGACCAGAAGGAGGATGGCGCCCAGCGCGTCCAGGTCACCGAGGGCTACCCCGCCTTCATCCGCTTCGGTGAAGACGTCCCGGTGACCACCTACCAGACCTCGCCCTATGGTCAGAGCTACGCCCAGACCGATTATCGCCGCCTCGAACGGGGCTTTCAGGTCACCGCCCGCCTGAGCGGCAATCTGGTGCACCTGGACATCAGCAGCGTCGATGACCGGGCCGCCGCCATGCGTCCGGGCACGGTGCAGACCCAGAGCGCCGCCACCCGCATCAGCGGCCCCCTGGGCCAGTGGCTGGACCTGGGCGGCTTCCGGCAGCAGATCGAGGGCGACCAGAGCGGCCTTGTCCGCCACTACTCCACCGAAGGCCGTGACGACCGTCAGCTGAGCATCCGCGCCGATCTCATCGACTAGCAAACCGGCGAACGGCAGAACTCCTGCCGCGGCTGGCAATCTAGGACACAGGAACAGAAGGAAGTTATTTGAGAATAATTCTTATATTCATTCTCAAATAAACCGGAAGTTCTGTTTAGTTTGATTCAAAGCAGTCCAATAGAATCTTTTTGGACCAATAAATTTACAGAATGAATCGATAGAGCATAAAATCTGTCTGTCTTGCGACACCGTGTCGCACTGATAGCGCCTGATACCCAATAATTAAGGATTCAAAGCATGTCTGAGTCGATCAGCCTACTGACCCACAACTGGAGCTTCGCGGTATTTCTCCTGGGCGTGGTTGGTCTGATTGCCTTCATGCTCGGAGTCTCGAGCCTGCTCGGCAGCAAAGCCGTGGGCCGCAGCAAGAACGACCCCTTCGAGTCCGGCATCGTCCCCACCGGGGGTGCCCGTCTCCGTCTCTCTGCCAAGTTCTACCTGGTCGCGATGCTCTTCGTGATCTTCGACGTCGAAGCCCTCTTTCTCTTCGCCTGGTCGGTGTCCATCCGTGAATCGGGATGGGCCGGCTTCGTGGAAGCCTCCATTTTCATAGCAATTCTGTTGGCGGGTCTTGTCTACCTGTGGCGAATCGGAGCGCTCGATTGGGCGCCTGCGAGCCGTCGCGAGCGGCAGGCGAAGTCGAAACAATGAGGCTTTGGCAATGCAATACAATCTCACCCGGATCGATCCCGATGCGGCAGTAGACCGCTATCCGGCCGGCCAGCGGGAAACCGTGGCCGACCCCGTCGAAAGTCAGGTCAACCGCAGCATCTTCATGGGCAAGCTCGAAGATGTCCTGCGGGGCGCGGTCAATTGGGGGCGTAAGAACTCCCTGTGGCCGTACAACTTCGGCCTGTCCTGCTGCTATGTGGAAATGACCACCGCCTTCACGGCGCCCCACGACATCGCCCGCTTCGGCGCCGAAGTCATCCGGGCCTCGCCGCGTCAGGCCGACTTCATGGTCATCGCCGGCACCCCCTTCATGAAGATGGCCCCGGTCATCCAGCGCCTGTACGAACAGATGCTGGAACCCAAGTGGGTGATCTCCATGGGCGCCTGCGCCAACTCCGGCGGTATGTACGACATCTACTCGGTCGTTCAGGGCGTGGACAAGTTCCTGCCCGTCGACGTCTATGTGCCCGGCTGCCCGCCTCGCCCCGAAGCCTTCCTCCAGGGCCTAATGCTCCTGCAGGACTCCATCGGTGAAGAGCGCCGCCCCCTTTCCTGGGTGGTGGGCGACCAGGGTATCTACCGCGCCGAGATGCCTTCGCAGCGCGAGCAGAACCGCGAGCGCCGCATCCAGGTCACCAACCTGCGCAGCCCAGACGAAGTGTAAGTCCCCTTCGGGACCTGCACGCTGACGACGATCGATTAGCGACGGAACATCATGACCGCAGACACCGCTCTGTCCGCCTCTGCGCTCGCCCCTGCCGGCGAAGCGTCGGTGGTTGGCGAACTCCAGGGCCAATTCGGCGCCGACGCCTTGACCCTGCAAGACACCCGTACCGGCATGCCGGTGATCTGGGTGGCACGCGAACGAATCATCGAAGTACTGCGCTTCCTGCGCAATCTGCCCCGCCCCTACGTCATGCTCTATGACCTGCATGGCGTGGACGAGCGGCTGCGGACCCACCGCCGCGGCCTGCCCAACGCGGACTTCACCGTTTTCTACCACCTGCTGTCCATCGACCGTAATAGCGATGTAATGCTCAAGGTGGCCCTCTCCGCCAACGACCTGCGCCTGCCCACCGCCACCGGCATCTTCCCCAATGCCAACTGGTACGAGCGGGAAGTGCTGGACATGTACGGCATCCACTTCGACGGACACCCGCTGCCCAAGCGCATGCTGATGGCCGACAACTGGCAGGGTCATCCGCTGCGCAAGGACTATCCGGCGCGCGCGACCGAGTTCGATCCCTATGCGCTGAATGCCGCCAAGCAGGACCTCGAACAGGAAACCCTGAGATTCAAGCCCGAGGAATGGGGCATGAAGGAGCATGCGGAGAATTCCGACTTCATGTTCCTCAACCTGGGTCCGAACCACCCCTCCGCCCACGGTGCCTTCCGCATCATCCTGCAGCTGGACGGCGAAGAGATCGTCGACTGCGTGCCGGAGATCGGCTACCACCACCGCGGCGCCGAGAAGATGGCCGAGCGC
The DNA here is from genome assembly GCF_000510745.1 of Pseudomonas sp. MOIL14HWK12:I2. Taxonomy (NCBI): domain Bacteria; kingdom Pseudomonadati; phylum Pseudomonadota; class Gammaproteobacteria; order Pseudomonadales; family Pseudomonadaceae; genus Pseudomonas; species Pseudomonas sp. MOIL14HWK12:I2. The sequence continues at coordinate 806,680 of NZ_KI783313.1, forward strand.
CAGTCCTGGCACAGCTACATCCCCTACACCGACCGGATCGACTACCTGGGTGGGGTGATGAACAACCTGCCCTACGTCCTCTCGGTGGAAAAGCTCGCCGGCATCAAGGTGCCGTCGCGGGTCGACTTCATCCGCGTGATGATGGCCGAGTTCTTCCGCATCAACAGTCACCTGCTGTACCTGGGTACCTATATCCAGGACGTCGGTGCCATGACCCCGGTGTTCTTTACCTTCACCGACCGTCAGCGCGCCTACAAGGTGATCGAAGCCATCACCGGCTTCCGCATGCACCCCGCCTGGTTCCGCATCGGCGGCGTCGCCCATGACCTGCCACGTGGCTGGGACAAGCTGGTCCGCGAATTCCTCGATTGGATGCCCAAGCGTCTGGACGAGTACGAAAAGGCCGCGATGAAGAACAGCATCCTCATCGGCCGGACCAAGAACGTCGCCGTCTACAACACCAAGGAAGCCCTCGAGTGGGGCGTCACCGGTCCCAACCTGCGCGCGACCGGTCTGGACTTCGACCTGCGCAAGGCCCGCCCCTACTCCGGTTACGAGAACTTCGAATTCGAAGTGCCCATCGCCCACAACGGCGACTGCTACGACCGCGGCATGCTGCGCGTCGAGGAGATGCGCCAGAGCCTGCGCATCATCGAGCAGTGCCTGCAGCACATGCCCGAGGGCCCGTACAAGGCGGATCACCCGCTGACCACGCCGCCGCCCAAGGAGCGCACCCTGCAGCACATCGAGACCCTGATCACCCACTTCCTGCAAGTGTCCTGGGGTCCGGTGATGCCGGCGGGCGAAGCCTTCCAGATGATCGAGGCGACCAAGGGCGCCAACAGCTACTACCTGACGAGCGATGGCAGCACCATGAGCTACCGCACCCGCATCCGGACGCCGAGCTTCCCGCACCTGCAGCAGATCCCGGCCGTGATCCGCGGCAGCATGGTGTCCGACCTGATTGCCTACCTGGGCAGTATCGACTTCGTCATGGCCGACGTGGACCGCTGAGCATGAGCACCGAAACCCTGATCCAAACCGACCGTTTCGTCCTGAGCGAAACCGAGCGCTCGGCCATCGAGCACGAGATGCACCACTACGAGGACCCGCGCGCGGCGTCCATCGAGGCCCTCAAGATCGTCCAGAAGGAACGTGGCTGGGTGCCGGACGGCGCCATCTACGCCATCGGCGAAGTGCTGGGCATTCCCGCCAGCGACGTCGAGGGCGTGGCCACCTTCTATAGCCAGATCTTTCGCGTACCGGTCGGCCGCCACATCATCCGGGTGTGCGACAGCATGACCTGCTACATCGGCGGCCACGAATCCGTGGTCGGCGAGATCCAGCGCCAGCTGGGCATCGGCCTGGGTCAGACCACCGCCGACAGCCGCTTCACCCTGCTGCCGGTCTGCTGCCTGGGCAATTGCGACAAGGCCCCGGCGCTGATGATCGACGACGACACCCATGGCGATGTCCAACCCGCGGGCGTGGCCAAACTGCTGGAGGGATACGCATGAGACTGACCTCCTTCGGGCCTGCCAACAGCATCGCCCGTACCCCCGAGACCCACCCCCTGACCTGGCGCCTGCGTGAAGACGGCGCTCCGGTCTGGCTGGAGGAATACCAGGCGAAGGACGGCTACGCCGCGGCCCGCAAGGCGCTGACCGAGCTGGCCCCCGATGCCATCGTCCAGGAAGTCAAGGACTCCGGCCTCAAGGGCCGCGGCGGCGCAGGTTTCCCCACCGGCGTGAAGTGGGGCCTGATGCCCAAGGACGAATCCCTCGATATCCGCTACCTGCTGTGCAACGCGGACGAGATGGAACCCAACACCTGGAAGGACCGCCTGCTCATGGAGCAGCTGCCGCACCTGCTGGTGGAAGGCATGCTGATCAGTGCCCGGGCGCTCAAGGCCTATCGCGGCTACATCTTCCTGCGTGGCGAATACGTCGACGCCGCCGCCAACCTGCGGCGCGCGGTGGAAGAAGCCAAGGCGGCCGGCCTGCTGGGCAAGAACATCCTCGGTAGCGGCTTCGACTTCGAGCTGTTCGTCCACACCGGCGCCGGTCGCTACATCTGTGGCGAAGAAACCGCGCTGATCAACTCCCTGGAAGGCCGCCGCGCCAACCCGCGCTCCAAGCCGCCCTTCCCCGCCGCCGTCGGCGTCTGGGGCAAGCCGACCTGCGTCAACAACGTCGAGACCCTGTGCAACGTGCCGGGCATCGTCGCGGGCGGCGTCGACTGGTACAAGAGCCTGGCTCGCGAAGGCAGCGAAGACATGGGCACCAAGCTCATGGGCTTCTCCGGCAAGGTGAAGAACCCTGGCGTCTGGGAATTGCCCTTCGGCATCACCGCCCAGGAGCTGTTCGAGGACTACGCCGGCGGCATGCGCGACGGCTTCAAGCTCAAGTGCTGGCAGCCCGGTGGCGCCGGTACCGGCTTCCTGCTGCCCGAGCACCTCTCGGCGCAGATGTACGCCGGCGGCATCGGCAAGGTCGGCACCCGCATGGGTACCGGTCTGGCCCTGGCCGTGGACGACAGCGTCAACATGGTCTCGCTGCTGCGCAACATGGAAGAATTCTTCGCCCGGGAATCCTGCGGCTGGTGCACCCCCTGCCGCGACGGCCTGCCCTGGAGCGTCAAGCTCCTGCGCAGCCTGGAGAAGGGCGAGGGGCAGCAGGGCGATCTGGACACCCTGCTGCAGCTGGTCAACTTCCTCGGCCCGGGCAAGACGTTCTGTGCCCACGCACCGGGTGCCGTCGAGCCCCTGGGTAGTGCCATCAAGTATTTCCGCGAAGAGTTCGAGGCCGGTGTGCGCAAGGCGCCCAGCGAGCCGCGACCGACTGCTTCGGCGAGCGTGACCTGAGGATCGGCCCCCGCGGGGGCCGCTTCCATCGCTTTCTGGCCGGACCCGCTCCGGCCGGCGCTGCCTCTGGCGATCGCCAGGGCGGCGCGAACGTTTTCCCATTAGCCAGACCCGCCCTGCGCGGGTGAGAAGAAAACCCTATGGCCACTATCCACGTAGACGGCAAGACGTACGAGGTCGACGGGGCGGACAACCTCCTCGAAGCCTGCCTGTCCCTGGGGCTCGACATCCCCTATTTCTGCTGGCACCCGGCGCTGGGCAGCGTCGGCGCCTGCCGCCAGTGCGCGGTAAAGCAGTTCGCCGACGAGAATGACACCCGCGGACGCCTGGTCATGTCCTGCATGACCCCGTCCAGCGACAAGACCTACATCTCCATCGAAGACGCCGAAGCCAAGGAATTCCGCAGCTCGGTCATCGAATGGCTGATGACCAACCATCCCCACGACTGTCCGGTCTGCGAAGAAGGCGGCCACTGCCACCTGCAGGACATGACGGTGATGACTGGCCACAACAAGCGCCGCTATCGCTTCACCAAGCGTACCCACCAGAACCAGGACCTCGGCCCGTTCGTCGCTCACGAGATGAACCGCTGCATCGCCTGCTATCGCTGCGTGCGCTACTACAAGGATTACGCCGGCGGTACCGACCTGGGCGTCTATGGCGCCCACGACAACGTCTATTTCGGCCGCGTCGAGGACGGTGTCCTGGAGAGCGAATTCTCCGGCAACCTGACCGAGGTCTGCCCCACCGGGGTGTTCACCGATAAGACCCACTCCGAGCGCTACAACCGCAAGTGGGACATGCAGTTCGCCCCGAGCATCTGCCATGGCTGCTCGTCGGGCTGCAACATCAGCCCCGGCGAGCGCTATGGCGAACTGCGCCGCATCGAGAACCGCTTCAACGGTTCGGTGAACCAGTATTTCCTCTGCGACCGTGGCCGCTTCGGCTATGGCTATGTCAATCGCAAGGATCGTCCGCGCCAGGCCCTGCTGAAAGATGGCAGCCTGGAAACCGGGATCGACGCCGCCCTGGATCGCGCCGCCCTGCTGCTGCGCGGCAAGAAGGTGATCGGCATCGGCTCGCCGCGTGCCAGCCTGGAAAGCAACCACGCCCTGCGCGAACTGGTCGGCGCCGAGAACTTCTACAGCGGCATGAGCGCCCGTGACCTGGCCAATGTGCGCCTGGTGCTGCAGGTGCTCAAGGACAGCCCCCTGCCCGTCCCGACCCTGCGCGCCATGGAAAAGCATGACGCCGTCTTCGTCCTCGGCGAGGACCTGACCCAGACCGCGGCCCGCCTGGCGCTGTCCCTGCGGCAGTCCGTCAAGGGCAAGCCCGAGGCCATGGCCGCGGCGCAGAAGATCCAGCCCTGGCTCAACGCGGCCGTGCAGAATATCGGCCAGAGCGAGCGCAATCCGCTGTTCATCGCCAGCGTCGCCGCCACCCGCCTGGACGACGTCGCCGACGCCCGTCTGCATGGCTCGCCGCTGGAACTGGCCCGTTTCGGCCATGCCGTGGCCCATGCCATCGACGCCAGCGCCCCGGCCGTCGACGGCCTGAGCGACGAAGTCGCCGAGCAGGCGCGTCTGCTGGCCGAGACCCTGCTGGCGGCCGAACGTCCACTGGTGGTGTCCGGTACCTCCCTGGGTGAACCGGCGCTGATCGAGGCCGCCGCCAACCTGGCCAAGGCTCTGGCCGCCAAGGGCAAGGCCGGCTCCCTGAGTCTGGTGGTGCCCGAAGCCAACAGCCTGGGTCTGGCGCTCTATGGCGGCGAGTCCGTCGAAGACGCCTTCGCGGCCCTGGAAAACGGCCAGGCCGATGCCCTGGTGGTGCTGGAGAACGACCTCTATCGCCGCGCCCCTGCCCAGCAGGTGGATCAGGCCCTGGCCCGCGCCCAGGTGCTGGTGGTGCTGGATCACCAGCGCACCGCCACCGCCCAGCGCGCCGATCTGGTGCTGCCGGCGGCGAGCTTCGCCGAAGGCGACGGTACCCTGGTCAGCCAGGAAGGTCGCGCCCAGCGCTTCTTCCAGGTCTATGAGCCGAGCTACTACGATCCCTCCAGCCTGGTCCGCGAAGGCTGGCGCTGGCTGCACGCCCTGCGCAACACCCTGGACAACCGTCCGGTGGACTGGACCCAGCTGGATCATGTCACCGACGCCGTGGCCACGGCCGCGCCGCAACTGGACGGCATCCGTGACGCCGCGCCCAACGCCAGCTTCCGGGTGAAGGGCCTCAAGCTCGCCCGCGAACCGCACCGCTACAGCGGCCGCACCTCCATGCGCGCCAACCTCAGCGTGCACGAGCCGCGCGCGCCCCAGGACGCCGACACCGCCTTCGCCTTCTCCATGGAAGGCTATGCCGGCAGCGCCGAGCCGCGTCAGCAGATCCCCTTCGCCTGGTCCCCGGGCTGGAACTCGCCCCAGGCCTGGAACAAGTTCCAGGACGAGGTCGGTGGTCACCTGCGCGCCGGCGATCCGGGCGTGCGCCTGATCGAGACCCAGGGCGATCGCCTGAACTGGTTCGCCGTCCCGGCCGCTGCCGTGCGCGGTACCGCGTCCGGCTTCCAGGCCGTGCCGCTGTACCACCTGTTCGGCAGCGAAGAGACCTCTTCGCGCGCCGAGCCGGTGCGTGAGCGCATCCCGGCCGCCTACGTGGCGCTGGCCAAGGCCGATGCCGACCGCCTGGGCGTCAACGAAGGTGCCCTGCTGCGCCTGCAAGTCGCCGGTCAGGAATTGCGCCTGCCGCTGCAGATCAAGCCCGAGCTGTCCGCCGGCCTGGTCGGTCTGCCCGCCGGCTTCGAAGGGATTCCGGTGGACTTCGCCGGCCTCACCGTGGAAGGACTGCAGGAGGCCGCGGCATGACCTGGCTCACCCCCACCCTCATCGCCGTGGTGATCGGCGTCCTCAAGGCCATCGTCATCCTGCTGGCGGTGGTCATCTGCGGGGCGCTGCTGAGCTTCGTCGAACGGCGCCTGCTGGGTCTCTGGCAGGACCGCCACGGTCCCAACCGGGTCGGTCCCTTCGGCGCCTTCCAGCTGGGCGCCGACATGCTGAAGATGTTCTTCAAGGAGGACTGGACGCCCCCGTTCGCCGACAAGATGATCTTCGCCCTGGCACCGGTGATCGCCATGGGCTCGCTGCTGGTGGCCTTCTCGGTCATCCCGATCACCCCCACCTGGGGCGTGGCGGACCTGAACATCGGCCTGTTGTTCTTCTTTGCCATGGCCGGCGTCAACGTCTATGCGGTGCTCTTCGCCGGCTGGGCGAGCAACAATAAGTTCTCGCTGCTGGGCGCCATGCGCGCCTCGGCCCAGACCCTCTCCTACGAGGTGTTCATGGGTCTGTCGGTAATGGGCATCGTCGCGGTGACCGGCTCCTTCAACATGAGGGACATCGTCGAGGCGCAGCACCAGGGCTGGTGGTTCATCATTCCCCAGTTCTTCGGCTTCTGCACCTTCTTCATCGCCGGCATCGCCGTCACCCACCGTCACCCCTTCGATCAGCCGGAAGCCGAGCAGGAGCTCGCCGATGGTTACCACATCGAATACGCGGGCATGAAGTGGGGCATGTTCTTCGTCGGCGAGTACATCGGCATCGTGCTGATCTCGGCGCTACTGGTGACCCTGTTCTTTGGCGGCTGGCACGGTCCCTTCCTGGATACCCTGCCCTGGCTGTCCTTTGTCTGGTTCGCCCTGAAGACCGCCTTCTTCATCATGATCTTCATCCTGTTGCGTGCGTCCATTCCGCGTCCGCGCTACGACCAGGTAATGGCCTTCAGCTGGAAGTTCTGCCTGCCCCTGACCCTGATCAACCTGCTGGTGACCGGTGCGGTGGTGCTCTATAGCGCCACGCCGGCCATCGGCCAGTGAGGTATCCGTCATGATCAAGGAAATCCTGCACGTCCTGCATGGCACCTACACCCAGTTGCGCAGCGTGGTGATGGTCTTCGGCCACGCCTTCCGCAAGCGCGACACCCTGCAATACCCCGAGGAACCCGTGTACCTGCCCCCGCGCTACCGCGGCCGCATCGTGCTCACCCGTGACCCCGACGGCCAGGAGCGCTGCGTGGCGTGCAACCTGTGCGCCGTGGCCTGCCCGGTCGGCTGCATCTCGCTGCAGAAGACAGAAGCCGAAGACGGTCGCTGGTACCCCGAGTTCTTCCGCATCAACTTCTCGCGCTGCATCTTCTGCGGCATGTGCGAGGAGGCCTGCCCCACCACCGCCATCCAGCTGACCCCGGATTTTGAGATGTCCGAGTTCAAGCGCCAGGAGCTGGTGTACGAGAAGCAGGACCTGCTGATCTCGGGTCCGGGCAAGTATCCGGAATACAACTTCTACCGCGTGGCCGGTATGGCCATCGCGGGCAAGCCCAAGGGTGCCGCGCAGAGCGAGGCAGAGCCGATCAACGTGAAGAGCCTGCTGCCCTAAGGAGCTGTCGTGGAATTCGCCTTCTATTTCTCCGCTGGGGTGGCCGTCCTGGCCACCTTCCGGGTTATCACCAACACCAATCCGGTGCATGCGCTGCTGTACCTGATCATCTCGCTACTGGCCGTGTCCATGGTGTTCTTCGCCCTGGGCGCACCCTTCGCCGGTGCCCTGGAGATCATCGTCTACGCCGGCGCCATCATGGTGCTGTTCGTCTTCGTGGTGATGATGCTCAACCTCGGGCCGGTCGTCGCCGAGCAGGAGCGCAAGTGGCTGACCCCCAAGGTCTGGATCGGTCCGTCGATCCTCGCCGGTGCGCTGCTGGTGGAACTGCTGGTGGTGCTGTCGCGCACCCCGGGCGGCGCCGCCATCGGCCACACCTCGGTGGAAGCCAAGGCCGTGGGCATCAGCCTGTTCGGACCCTATCTGCTGGCGGTCGAACTGGCTTCCATGCTGCTGCTGGGTGCCCTGGTCGCGGCCTATCACCTGGGTCGCAGCGACGTCAAAGACGGGATCGGCGAGTGAGTCGCCAAGGACTGGAGAACAGCCAATGAACGCCATACCTCTGGAACACGGCCTGGCCCTCGCCGGCGCCCTGTTCGCCCTTGGCCTGGTGGGCCTGATGGTCCGCCGCAACATCCTCTTCGTGCTCATGAGTCTGGAAATCATGATGAACGCCGCCGCCCTGGCCTTCGTGGTCGCGGGTAGCCGTTGGGGCGCCCCCGACGGCCAGGTGATGTTCATCCTGGTGCTGAGCCTGGCCGCCGCCGAGGCCAGTATCGGCCTGGCGATCCTGCTGCAGCTCTATCGCCGCTTCCACACCCTCGACGTCGATGCCGCCAGCGAGATGCACGGATGAACCTGCTACCCCTCACCTTCGCCTTTCCCCTGGTCGGCTACTTCCTGCTGGCCTTTTCCCGCGGTCGGCTGTCGGAGAATCTCTCCGCGCTGATCGGCGTGGGTTCGGTGGGCCTGGCGGCGCTGGTCGCCGCCTGGGTCGGCTGGAACTTCCACGTCGCGCCGCCCGCCGACGGTCACCTGACCCTCGTCCTCTGGCAGTGGATGAACGTGGAGGGCTTCGCGCCCAACATGGCGCTCTACCTGGACGGCCTGTCGCTGACCATGCTCGGCGTGGTTACCGGCGTCGGCTTCCTGATCCACCTGTTCGCCTCCTGGTACATGCGCGGTGAAGAGGGCTACTCGCGCTTCTTCGCCTACACCAACCTGTTCATCTTCAGCATGTTGCTGCTCGTTCTCGGCGACAACCTGCTGCTGCTGTACTTCGGTTGGGAAGGCGTGGGCCTGTGCAGCTATCTGCTGATCGGCTTCTACTACAGCGAGCGCGCCAACGGCAACGCGGCGCTGAAGGCCTTCATCGTCACCCGTGTCGGTGACGTCTTCATGGCCTTCGGTCTGTTCATCCTGTTCATGACCCTGGGCACCCTGGACATCCAGGAGCTGCTGCAGAAGGCGCCCGACGTCTTCGCCAGCGGCGATCCGCTGATCGTGCTGGCCACCCTGGCCCTGCTCGGCGGCGCCGTCGGCAAGTCGGCCCAGCTGCCGCTGCAGACCTGGCTGGCGGACGCCATGGCCGGTCCCACTCCGGTCTCCGCCCTGATCCACGCGGCGACCATGGTGACCGCGGGCGTCTACCTGATCGCCCGGACCCATGGCCTGTTCCTGCTGGCACCGGAGATCCTGCACCTGGTCGGCATCGTCGGTGCCGTGACCCTGGTGCTGGCCGGTTTCGCCGCCCTGGTGCAGACCGACATCAAGCGCATCCTGGCCTATTCGACCATGAGCCAGATCGGCTACATGTTCCTGGCCCTGGGTGTCGGCGCCTGGCAACCGGCGATCTTCCACCTGATGATCCACGCCTTCTTCAAGGCGCTGCTGTTCCTCGCCTCGGGTTCGGTGATCCTGGCCTGCCACCACGAGCAGAACATCTTCAAGATGGGCGGCCTGTGGAAGAAGATTCCCCTGGCCTACGCCAGCTTCGTGGTGGGTGGTTCGGCCCTGGCGGCGCTGCCGCTGGTCACCGCCGGCTTCTACTCCAAGGACGAGATCCTCTGGGAAGCCATGGCCAGCGGTCACACCTACCTGCTCTATGCAGGCCTGGCCGGTGCCTTCCTGACCTCGATCTACACCTTCCGCCTGATCTTCATCACCTTCCACGGCCAGGCGCACACCGAGGCCCATGCCGGCCACGGCATCGCCCACAACCTGCCGCTGGCGGTGCTGCTGGTGCTCTCGACCTTTGTCGGCGCGATGATCGTGCCGCCGCTGGCCGGTGTGCTGCCGGAATCCATCGGCCATGCCGGTGGCGAAGCCAAGCACTCGCTGGAGATCACCTCGGGGGCCATCGCCATTGCCGGTATCCTGCTGGCCGCCCTGCTCTTCCTCGGCAAGCGTTCCTTCGTGAACGGCCTGGCCAAGAGCGCACCGGGTCGCTTCTTCGGGACCTGGTGGTATCACGCCTGGGGCTTCGACTGGCTGTACGACCTGATCTTCGTCAAGCCGTACCTGCTGCTGGCCCGCCTGCTGCGCCGCGATCCCATCGACCAGGCCATCGGCCTGATCCCGATGCTGGCGCGCGGTGGCAACCTGGCACTGAGCATCACCGAGAACGGCCGTCTGCGCTGGTACGCGGCTTCCATCGTGGGAGGCGCCGTGCTGCTGCTCGGCGCGCTGCTGCTGGCCTGACCCCCTGACTAAGGATAAGTACACGTCATGCTTCTGCCCTGGCTAATCCTGATCCCCTTCATCGGCGGCCTGCTCTGCTTCCTCACGGAAAAGACCGGCCCGCTGGTGCCCCGCTGGATCGCTCTGTTCACCATGCTGCTGGAGCTGGTGCTCGGCCTGTGGCTGTGGGCCCACGGCGACTACAGCCTGGCTCCGGCCCCTGGCGCCGAAACCGCCTGGACCGCGGAATTCCAGATGAACTGGATTCCGCGCTTCGGCATCAGCCTGCACTTCGGTCTCGACGGCCTGTCGCTGCTGATGATCCTGCTCACCGGCCTGCTCGGTGTGCTGGCGGTGACCTGCTCCTGGCGCGAAGTGCAGCGCCACGTCGGCTTCTTCCACCTCAACCTGCTGTGGATCATCGGCGGCGTGGTGGGGGTGTTCCTGGCGCTGGACCTGTTCCTGTTCTTCTTCTTCTGGGAAATGATGCTGGTGCCGATGTACTTCCTGATCGCGCTGTGGGGCCATAGCTCCGCGGACGGCAAGAAGAGCCGCATCACCGCCGCCACCAAGTTTTTCATCTTCACCCAGGCCAGCGGTCTGATCATGCTGGTGGCGATCATCGCCCTGGTGCTGGTGAACTACGGTGCGACCGGCGTCCTGACCTTCGACTACGAAGACCTGCTGCAGCTGCAACTGGATCCCAAGCTGGAATACCTGCTGATGTTGGGCTTCTTCATCGCCTTCGCGGTGAAGCTGCCGGTGGTGCCGGTGCACTCCTGGCTGCCGGATGCCCACGCCCAGGCGCCGACCGCCGGTTCCGTCGACCTCGCCGGCATCCTGCTCAAGACCGCCGCCTACGGCCTGCTGCGCTTCGCCATTCCGCTGTTCCCCAACGCCTCGGCGGAATTCGCGCCGATCGCCATGTGGCTGGGCATCATCGGCATCTTCTACGGCGCCATCCTGTCGTTCGCCCAGACCGACATCAAGCGCCTGGTGGCCTACTCCAGCGTCTCGCACATGGGCTTCGTGCTGATCGGCATCTACTCCGGCAGCCCCCAGGCGCTGCAGGGCGTGGTGGTCCAGATGATCGCCCACGGCCTCTCCGCCGCCGGCCTGTTCATCCTCTGCGGCCAGCTCTATGAGCGCATGCACACCCGTGACATGCGCCAGATGGGCGGGCTCTGGGCGCGGGTGCCCTACCTGCCCGCCCTGAGTCTGTTCTTCGCCTCGGCTTCTCTGGGTCTGCCGGGTACCGGCAACTTCGTCGGCGAATTCCTGATCCTGCTGGGCGCCTTCCCGGTGGTGCCGATGATCACCGTCATCGCCACCTTCGGCCTGGTGTTCGCCTCGGTCTACTCGCTGATCATGATCCACCGCGCCTACTTCGGTCCGGCCAAGGCCGAAGGCGCCCTGCCGGGTCTGAACGCACGGGAACTGTCGATGCTGCTGTTGCTTGGCGTGCTGCTGGTGCTGCTCGGCGTCTATCCGCAGCCGGTGCTGGATACCTCGGCCGCGAGCATGGCCGGTGTCCAGCAGTGGCTCGGCGAAGCCTTCTCCTCTCTCGTTTCCGCCCGGTAAGAGCGCCATGACCTTTACCTACGAACACTTCATCGCCCTCCTGCCGATCATCATCACCGGCTTCACCGCCGTGGTGGTGATGCTGGGCATCGCCTGGCGGCGGGATCACACCATCATCCCGACCCTGGGCGTGATCGGTCTCAACCTGGCCCTGCTGTCCTGCATTCCGGCTTTGGGCGTCGGCGCCATCGACGTCACCCCGCTGCTGCGCATCGACGGCTTCACCTGCTTCTACATGGCGCTGATCCTGATCGCCACCCTGGCCTGCATGACCCTGTCGCATGCCTACATGGAAGGCTATCCGGGCAATCGCGAAGAGCTGTACCTGCTGCTGCTGATCTCCGCCACCGGCGGCCTGGTGCTGGTGGCGGCGCAGAACGTCGCCGGTCTGTTCATCGGCCTGGAACTGCTGTCGGTACCGGTCTACGGCCTGGTGGCCTACAGCTACTTCAATCGCCGTTCCCTGGAAGCCGGCATGAAGTACCTGGTGCTGTCCGCCGCCGGTTCGGCCATCCTGCTGTTCGGCATGGCCCTGCTCTACGCCCAGTCCGGCAGCCTCAACTTCGCCGACATCGGCATGCAGATGGACGCCCCGGCCAGCACCGGCCTGCTGATGGAAATCGGCCTGGGCATGCTGATCGTCGGTCTCGGCTTCAAGCTGTCCCTGGTGCCCTTCCACCTCTGGACCCCGGACGTCTACGAGGGTGCCCCGGCGCCGGTCGGCGCCTTCCTGGCCACCGCCAGCAAGGTCGCCGTCTTCGCCGTGCTGGTACGGGTGTTCCAGACCATGCCCATGGCCACCGAAGACGGCTGGCTGCACGATGCCATCGCCTTCATCGCCATCGCCTCCATGCTGGTGGGCAACCTGCTGGCGCTGATGCAGAGCAACCTCAAGCGTCTGCTGGGTTACTCCTCCATCTCCCACTTCGGCTACCTGCTGGTGGCAGTGGCCTCGGGCGAAGGCCTGTCGATGGAAGCCGTGGCGGTCTACCTGGTGACCTATGTCTTCACCAGCCTGGGCGCGTTCGGCGTGATCACCCTGATGTCCAGCCCGAGCAACGGCCAGCGTGACGCCGATGCCCTGTTCGAGTACCGCGGCCTGTTCTGGCGCCGTCCGTACCTGACCGCGGCGCTGACGGTGATGATGCTGTCCCTGGCCGGCATCCCGCTCACCGCCGGTTTCATCGGCAAGTTCTACGTCATCACCGTGGGCGTGGAAGCGGGCATGTGGTGGCAGACCGCGGCCATCGTGCTGGGCAGCGCCATCGGCCTGTTCTATTACCTGCGCGTGATGGTCACCCTGTACCTGACCGAGCAGGGCCTGCAGCGCCACGATGCGCCGATGAACTGGGGTCAGCGCGCCGGTGGCGTGATGCTGATCGCCATTTCCATCGCGACCTTCGTCCTCGGCGTCTATCCGCAGCCGCTGCTGCAACTGGCGCAGCTGACGGTGTTCTGATCCAGGACGTCGCCCACGATCCCCGCTTCGGCGGGGATCGTCGTTTCTGGGGTCCGCAAGAGACCCGCCCTTGGCAGGGTCGCGCCCCGACCGCTACCCTCGGCGCCCTACCCTGCTTTTCCTGTCCTTTCCTGGAGACCCTTTTCTCCCATGCCTGCGTTGAAACCCCTCACCCTCGCCATCGGCCTGCTGCTCGGCGGCCAGGCCTTAGCCGCCACTGTCTTCGACGTCACCGAACTGGGTGACCCCGCCACCGCCTGCAGCGACCTCGACACCTTCGTCAACCAGAAGTGGGTCGCCGCCAATCCGATCCCGCCGGACAAGTCGCGCTGGGGTTCCTTCATGGCCCTGGGGGAGAAATCGCTCAACGACCAGCACGCCATCCTGCAGCGGGCGGCCCGCAGGGCCGATCGCGCGGCAGCGGGCTCGGTGGAACAGAAGATCGGCTGGCTGTATCGCTCGGGCATGGACGAGGCCGCCATCGAGCGCGCCGGCTATCGGCCGATCCAGGCGCAACTCGCGGCCATCGACGGATTGCGCACCACAGCCGATGTCGTGAAGTACCTGCAACAGAGCTTCGCCCGCGGCGACATGCAGGTGTTCTCCTTCGGCTCCGGCGCCGACTACCAGAATGCCAAACAGCAGATCGCCTATGCCTACCAGGGCGGCCTGGGCCTGCCGACACCCGACTACTACACCGAAGCCGACTACGCCAAGCTGCGCCAGGCCTATCTGGGCCACATCGCCCGGCTGCTGGTTCTGACTGGCGTACCCAAGGCCAGGGCCGCCGCCCAGGCCGAACTGGTGCTGGCCTTCGAAAGTCGCCTGGCGCGCGCCTCGGTCAAGCCGGTGGAGCTGCGCAATCCGGAAAACCAGTATCACTACCTGAGCTTCGCCGAGGCCAACCAGGTGACGCCGCACTTCGACTGGCAGGCCTTCTTCGCCAGCCAGGGCGTCACCGGCCAGCAGGGCTTTTCGCTGTCCCAGCCGGGCTTCTTCGCCGAATTCGACAGGATGCTGGCGGAGACCCCCGTCGAGCAGTGGCAGGCCTATCTGCGTGCCCATGTGATCGACGACGCCGCGCCGCTGCTGTCCCGACCCTTCCAGCAGGAGAGCTTCGAGTTCAACCAGAAGACCCTGAGCGGCCAGCAGCAGCAGAGCGAGCGCTGGAAGCGGGTGCTGCGCGCGGTCAACGGCGCCATGGGCGAAGGTCTCGGCCAGCTCTATGTGCAGGAGCATTTCTCGCCCCAGGCCAAGGCCCGCGCCCAGGAACTGGTGGACAACGTGATGCTGGCGCTCAAGGCGCGCATCGAGCAGCTCGACTGGATGAGCCCTGAGACCAAGCAGAAGGCGCTGGCCAAGTGGGACAGCTTCCTGCCCAAGATCGGCTATCCAGAGCGCTGGCGTGACTGGAGCGGCCTGAGCCTCCAGCCCCAGGGATTCTATGCCAACCTGGAAGCCGCCTCGCGCTTCAACTACCGGCATGACCTGGACAAGATCGGCAAGCCCACCGACCGCAAGGAATGGGGCATGTATCCGCAGACGGTCAACGCCTACTACAGCCCCACCGACAACACCATCAACTTCCCCGCGGCCATCCTGCAGCCGCCCTTCTTCTATCCGGACGGCGACGACGCCATCAACTACGGCGGCATCGGCGCGGTGATCGGCCACGAGGCCAGCCATGGCTTCGACGACCAGGGCAGCAAGTTCGACGGTGCCGGCAACCAGGTCGACTGGTGGACCCCAGCCGACCGCAAGGCCTTCGAGGCCCGCACCGGCAAGCTGGTGCAGCAATTCGACGGTTATCGGCCGCTGCCGGACCATCCGGAACTGCACGTCAACGGCAAGCTCACCCTGGGCGAGAATATCGGCGACCTCGGCGGCATCAATGCCGCCTATGACGCCCTGCAACTGGCCCTGGCGAAGAAGCCGGAAGAGGCTGCCCGGAAGATCGACGGCTATACCCAGGACCAGCGCTTCTTCCTCAACTGGGCGCGGGTCTGGCGGGGCTCGATCCGTGAAGAGCAGGCGCGCCTGTTCCTCAACACCGATCCCCATGCGCCCATGAGATTCCGTGCCATCGGCGCGCCATCCAACATGCCGGCCTTCGCCCAGGCCTTCAGCTGCAAGGCGGGCGATGCCATGGTCCGGCCGGACGAGCAGCGCGTGGAAATCTGGTGACGGACCGGGGGCGTCGGTCGAGCGGGTATCGCTTTTGCATCGCTCGCCTTCTCTCTCCCCTGGCGCCCCGTCCATGCCCCTAGAACTCGCCTTCGCCGAAGCCACTGCGACCGGTCCGCGCAAGGAAAACCAGGACGCCTTGCGCAGTGTCCAGCCCAGCGCGGCGCTGGCGGCGACCAAGGGGCATCTGTTCGCCCTCGCCGATGGCGTCAGCGGTTGTCCGGACGGTGGCCTGGCGGCGCGCGCCACCCTTCAGGCCCTGGCCCAGGACTACTACTCCACTCCGGAAACCTGGCCGGTGGCCCAGGCGCTGGAACGGCTGCTGCTGGCGCAGAATCGCTGGCTGCAGGCCGCCGGCAATGGCCAGCCACTGCTGACCACCCTCACCGCCCTGGTGATCCGCGGCCGGCGCTACACCCTGGCCCATGTCGGCGATTGCCGCGCCTATCGCTGGCACGGCGAACGGCTGACCTGTCTCACCGTCGACCACGTCTGGCAGCAGGCCGGCATGCAGCATGTGCTGACCCGCGCCCTGGGGCTGGAAAACCACCTGGTGGTGGATTTTCGCGAAGGCGAGCTGGAAGCCGGCGAAACCCTGCTGCTGGTAAGCGATGGGGTCTGGGCCGCGCTGGGCGAAGACAGCATGAGGCGCATCCTCGTCGACGGCGTCAGCGATCTGGACGCGACCGCCCAGGCGCTGGTGGCTGGCGCCCTGCATGCCGGCGGCCAGGACAATGCCAGCGCACTGCTGGTGCGGGTCGATCGCCTGCCGGACATCTCCCTGGCCGATACCCTGGCCAATGCCGACACCTGGCCGCCGCTGCCCGCCCTGAAGCCCGGCCAGGCCTTCGAAGGCTGGACGGTGGTGGAGCGCCTGGCCGAGTCGCGGCAATCGCTGCTCTACCGGGTCACCGACGAGGGTGGCCGCCCCTGGCTGCTCAAGACCCTCCCCGCGGCGCTGCAATTCGACACCCTGGCCGGTCATGCCCTGCTCATGGAGGAGTGGTTCCTGCGGCGCGTCGCCGGCCGCGCCTTCGTCGAGGTGCATCCGCTGCCACGGCGCGCCCACCTCTATTTCGTGCAGCGCGAATATCCGGGGCGCACCCTGGCGCAACAGCTGACCAGCGACGGGCCCCTGGCCCTGGCCGACTGGCTGGACGTCGCCTCGCGCCTGTTGCGTGCGCTCGGCCAGTTGCACAGACGCAACATCCTTCACCGCGACATCAAGCCGGACAATCTGCACCGCGGCCAGGATGGTGAACTGCGCCTGCTGGACTTCGGCCTGGCCTACTGTCCGCAACTGTCCCAGGATCTGCAGGACAGTCCGGGCACCCCCAGCTACCGGGCGCCGGAATCCTTCGAAGGTGCCGAGCCGAGTCCCGCCCAGGATCTCTATGCGGCCGGGGTGACCCTCTATCAGCTGCTGACCGGTGCTTATCCCTACGGCGAGGTGGAGCCCTTCCAGCGCCCACGCTTCGGCACGCCGGCCAGCGCCCTGCGCCGGCGTCCGGATGTACCGGCCTGGCTCGACGACTGGCTGCAGCGGGCCGTGGCGGTCGACCCCGCCGAGCGCTTCGAAACCGCGGAAGAAGCCCTGCTGCTACTGGAGCAGGGCGAGCGGCAACCGCCGGTCCGCGCCCTGCCGCTGCTGCACCGCGATCCGCTGCGCACCTGGCAGGTGGTCGCGACCCTGTCGCTTCTGGCCAACCTGGTGCTCGTGCTGTTGTGGCTCTATCGCCACTGAGGCGTCCCGGTCTGGAGCAGCTTTTGCAGGCCAGTGGCCAGCCTCCTGCTCGAGTCTCGCCCCATGTCCGATCGCCAGATGCCCCCTGCCCTGCGTTTCATGCTGGCGGCCCGCCGTTGCGAACTGCAGCAACTGGAGGGTCTTGCCCTGACCTGCGAGCTGGTGGAGGTCGCTAGCGCGCTGGTACATGACCTGCAGCGCGAGCGCGGCTTCAGCAATATCCTGCTGGGGACGGGCAGCGATCGCTATCGCGGCGCCCTGGAACGGCATTCGGCGACGACGCGCTGCAGCGAGACGCGTCTGCGCGAAGGCCTGGACACCTTCGACGCCAGCCTGGCCCAGGATCGCCCGCGCCTGCTCAACCGCATCGCCTGTGTCCTGCACCTGCTCGATGGCCTGCCGGGTCTGAGGCGCGGCGTGCTCGACCGGCGCCTGGGAATGGAAGAGGCCACCGCGGCCTTCTCGCACCTGATCGGCGGCTTGCTGGCGGTCATCTTCGAGGCGGCCGACACGGCGAGCGACCCGGGTCTCAGCCGGGCCCTGGTGGCGCTGTTCAACTTCATGCAGGGCAAGGAACTGGCGGGCCAGGCCCGGGCGACCGGCGTGGTCGGCTTCGCCCAGGGTCATTTCGATGCCGTGCTGCTGGCCCGTCTCGACGACCTGGACAGTGGCCAGGCCCGTTGCTTCGCCGGTTTCCTCGATCATGCCGATCCCCAGGCCCTGGTCCTCTGGCACGGGGTGCAGGAGTGCGCCTCGCGGCCGCAGATCGAACGGCTGCGCGGCGTCGCCCAGCGCACCTCGGCGAGTGCCCAGGTGGAGCCGGCGCTGGCCGAACTCTGGTTCGAACTCAATACCCGCCGCCTGGACGCCATGCAGGGGGTCGCCCAGCACCTGGTCCTGGAACTCCGCGCGCGCTGTGCGAAGAGCATCGCCCAGGCCCGGGCGGACCTGGACAGCCATCGCAAGCTGTCCCGCCGCCTGGCCGAGCTCGACCGCGAGCCGAGCACGCCGCTGCTGTTCAGCCTGACCGCCAATCCGCTGGGTGAAGCCCGGCCAGGCGAAGGTCAGCCCGGCATCCTCGAATTGCTGCACGAGCAGACCCGACGCCTGCATGAGGTGGAGGCGGAGCTGCAGGAAACCCGCCGCTCCCTGGTCGAGCGCAAGCTGCTGGAGCGCGCCAAGCAGCAGCTCATGCAGCAACTGCAACTGCCGGAGGCGGACGCCCACCAGCATCTGCAGCGGCTGGCGATGCGCAGCGGCCGGCCGCTGCCCGAGCTGGTCCGGCAGCTACTCGGCCAGGAGCCCTAGGTCGGCACTATTCATCGATCAGTATTGGCCATCGTGCTGCCCGGGCCCGTTCGGCACCCTCCATGCGCTGCCAGGGCGCACCCTGGCAGAGAAACGCCCCCTGACTGTGCGCCCAAGACCCGCAAAGGCCTGGATCGCCCGGGATTCCGGGCTTGGCACAGTCCCTGCAAAAGTCCTGGCGAGCGCCTCGCGCTCCCACAGCAATCCCCGGACGAAGGTGTCCACGCTCGCAGCCCAAGCCTGCCGAGAGTGGATGCCTTTTTTTGTGCCCGCGAAATAAGGAAGGACGATGGACGACAGCTCGCGTAACGATGACCAGGCCGGTCGCGGACTCCCCCGCCGCAGTTTCCTCAAGCAGTCGCTCGGGGTACTGGGCGCTGGCGCCGCGCTCACGCTGCTGCCACCCGGGCTGAGGTCCGCCGCCTGGGCCTCCGGCAGCGATGCCGTGGAGACGACCAAGGCCAAACTGGGCTTCATCGCCCTCACCGATGCCGCGCCGCTGTTCGTCGCCGACGAACTGGGGCTGTTCGCCAAGCACGGCATGACCGAGGTGGAGGTGCTCAAGCAATCCTCCTGGGGCACCACCCGCGACAACCTGGTGCTGGGCTCGGCGGCCAATGGCATCGACGGCGCCCACATCCTCACCCCCATGGTCTATCACCTGGCCTCCGGCAAGATCACCCCCAACGGCCAGCCGCTGCCCATGGCGCTGCTGGCACGGCTGAACGTCGACGGCCAAGGCATCTCCCTGTCAAACGACTACAAGGAGCAAAAGGTCGGCCTAGACGCCAGCGGCTTCAAGACCGCCCTGGCCGCGCGCCAGGCCGCTGGCAAGAAGACCTCGGCCGCCATGACCTTCCCAGGCGGCACCCATGATCTGTGGATTCGCTACTGGCTGGCGGCCAACGGTATCGACCCGAACAAGGACATCACCACCCTGGTGGTGCCCCCGGCGCAGATGGTCGCCAACATGAAGGTCGGCAACATGGACACCTTCTGCGTCGGCGAGCCCTGGAACGCCCAGCTGATCAAGCAGAACATCGGCTACAGCGCCCTGACCACCGGCGAGCTCTGGGCCAATCACCCCGAGAAGGCCCTGGCCCTGCGCGGCGACTATGTCCAGGCCAATCCCAAGGCCACCGTGGCGCTGCTCAAGGCGGTACTGGAGGCCCAGCAATACTGCGACGTGGCGGCGAACAAGCCGAAGGTCGCCGAGATCTGCGCCAAGCGGCGCTGGATCGGCGCGCCCGCCGAGGACGTGGTCGGCCGCCTGCAGGGCACCTTCGACTACGGTACCGGCCGGGTGGTGCAGAACAGTCCGCACCTGATGAAGTTCTGGAACGAGCATGCCTCCTTCCCCTACCAGAGCCACGACCTCTGGTTCATTACCGAGAACCAGCGCTGGGGCTATCTACCCGGCGACCTGGATGCCCAGGGCCTGATCGCCAAGGTCAACCGCGCCGATCTCTGGCGCGAAGCGGCGGCGGCCATTGGTGTCCCGGCCGGCGACATTCCCGCCGGCAACTCGCGCGGCAAGGAAAGCTTCTTCGACGGCAAGGTGTTTGACCCCGCCGATCCCAAGGCCTATCTCGCCAGCCTGACGCTCAAGGCCTAACGTCCACCATCCCTCAAGGAGTGCCGCCGATGAACGCCCACACCCGGCCGCCCAAGGCCCTCGCGACCTTTCGTCCGCAAACCCGTCTGCGTCGCTTCGGCCAGCAGGTGCTGCGCAATGGCCTGCCACCGCTGGTGGTGGGCGCCCTGCTGCTGATCGTCTGGCAACTGCTGTGCAGTCGCCCCGGCGCGGCCCTGCCGCCGCCGAGCCAGGTGGTCAACGACACCTGGGAGCTGATCACCCAGCCCTTCTACGACAACGGCGGCAATGACGTGGGCATGGCCTGGCAACTGCTGGCCAGCCTCGAACGCGTCGCCTACGGCTACCTGATGGCCGCCGTGGTGGGTATCGCCCTGGGCGTGCTGGTGGGCCAGTCGGCCTGGGCCATGCGCGGCCTCGATCCGCTGTTCCAGGTCCTGCGCACCGTGCCGCCACTGGCCTGGCTGCCGCTGTCCCTGGCCGGCTTCAAGGACAGCCACCCCTCGGCGCTGTTCGTCATCTTCATCACCGCCATCTGGCCGATCATCATCAATACCTCGGTAGGCATCCGCAACATCCCCGAGGACTACCGCAACGTGGCGCGCGTCCTGCGCCTGAATGGCTGGGAATACTTCCAGAAGATCATGCTGCCGGCCGCCGCGCCCTACATCTTCTCCGGCCTGCGCATCGGCGTGGGCCTGTCGTGGCTGGCCATCATCGCCGCCGAGATGCTGATCGGTGGCGTGGGCATCGGCTTCTTCATCTGGGATGCCTGGAACGCCTCGCGCATCAGCGACATCATCCTGGCGCTGGTCTACGTCGGCGTCATCGGCTTCCTGCTCGACCGGCTGGTGGCCCTCATCGGCCGGCTGGTCACCCGCGGCACCGCGAACTAGAGGACTCCCACCATGGCCCAGCCCTACCTGAGCATCGAGCACGTCGACAAGAGCTTCACCCGCAACGGCCTGACCTCCACGGTGCTGCGCGACGTCAACCTCAAGATCGAACGCGGCGAGTACATCTCCATCATCGGCCACTCCGGCTGCGGCAAGTCGACGGTGCTCAACATCGTCGCCGGCCTGATCGAACCCACCTCCGGCTCCATCCTGCTGGAGAACCGCGAGGTCCGCGGTCCTGGTCCGGAGCGCAGCCTGGTGTTCCAGAACCACTCGCTGCTGCCCTGGCTGACGGTCTACGAGAACGTCGCCCTAGCGGTGGACAAGGTGTTCAGGGGCGCCAAGAGCAAGGCCGAGCGCCATGCCTGGACGCTGCACAACCTGGAAATGGTCAACATGAGCCATGCCCTGCACAAAAGACCCAGCGAGATTTCCGGTGGCATGAAGCAGCGGGTCGGCATCGCCCGGGCCCTGGCCATGGAGCCCAAGGTGCTCTTGCTGGACGAGCCCTTCGGCGCCCTGGACGCCCTCACCCGGGCGCATCTGCAGGATGAGGTGATGCGCATCCAGAGCGAATTGCGCAACACCGTGATGATGATCACCCACGACGTGGACGAGGCGGTGCTGCTCTCGGATCGCATCGTCATGATGACCAACGGCCCGGCGGCCACCATCGGCGAGATCCTCACCATCGACCTGCCGCGGCCGCGCGATCGCATCACCCTGGTCGACGATCCCCGCTACAACGGCTATCGCCACGCGGTGCTGAGCTTCCTCTACGAGAAGCACAGCCACCCCGGTGCCGTAGCCTGACCATTCGCACCGTTTCAAGGCAACACGCCTCGAAACGGGGCGATTTTACGGTCTCCCGGGCGCGCAAACCCAGGGTTTGTCTCGCAGGGGCAACTGGCACGAAGCCT
This sequence comes from Pseudomonas sp. MOIL14HWK12:I2, assembly GCF_000510745.1. Classification (NCBI taxonomy): domain Bacteria; kingdom Pseudomonadati; phylum Pseudomonadota; class Gammaproteobacteria; order Pseudomonadales; family Pseudomonadaceae; genus Pseudomonas; species Pseudomonas sp. MOIL14HWK12:I2. Next base: position 828,332 of record NZ_KI783313.1, read on the forward strand.
GCAAATCCTCAGACAACATAGGTCTTTCTTCAACGGCGAGGAAAGACCCTCCGGACAAAGGCGTCCCAGCTGCTTGCAGCGGGACGCCTTTTTTTTGCGTTACAGTCGCCACCCTGGATACGAGAGGTCACTACATGAGCGGGAAAGTCTGGTTGATCGGTGCCGGCCCCGGCGATCCCGAATTGCTGACCCTCAAGGCCGTGCGCGCCCTGGCCGAGGCCGAGGTGGTGATGATCGATGATCTGGTCAATCCGGCGGTGCTCGAACACTGCCCGAACGCCCGGGTGATCCGCGTCGGCAAGCGCGGCGGTTGCCGCTCCACGCCCCAGGCCTTCATCCATCGACTGATGTTGCGCTATGCCCGCCAGGGCCGTTGCGTGGCCCGGCTCAAGGGCGGCGATCCCTGCATCTTCGGTCGCGCCGGCGAGGAAGCCGAATGGCTGGCCGCCCGTGGCGTCAGCAGCGAGATCGTCAACGGCATCACCGCCGGCCTGGCCGGCGCCACCGCCTGCGGCATCTCCCTGACCCTGAGAGGCGTGGCCCGGGGCGTGACCCTGGTCACCGCCCACACCCAGGACGACAGCGCGCCCAATTGGCCGGCCCTGGCCGCCACCGGCACCACCCTGGTGGTCTACATGGGCGTGGCGCGCCTGGCCGAGATCCAGCAGGGCCTGCTGGACGGCGGTCTGGCCCTGACCACCCCGGTGGCCATGATCGAGAACGCCTCCCTGCCCAGCCAGCGCGAGTGCCGCTCGACCCTGCAGGATCTGCAGGTGGACGCCGCCCTCTTCCAGCTGCGCAGCCCGGCGATCCTGGTGATCGGCGAGGTGGTCGGCCAAGCCGCCCTGCAACAGGCCCTGAGCTTCGCCGCCCAGGCCTGAGCGGCGAACTCCGGAGCCCAGCCGCCGTTCCTATGGGTAATCCCCCAGCAGAGCGGCGCCCATGGACCTCGTCATCGCTCGCCCGGACGGCCTCTACTGCCCGCCCGGCGACTTCTACATCGATCCCTGGCATCCGGTGGAACGTTCGGTCATCACCCACGGCCACGGTGACCATGCCCGGGTAGGCAACGGTTACTATCTCGCCACCTCGGCCAGTGCCGGCATCCTGCGCGCCCGGCTCGGTGCCGACATCAACCTCCAGACCCTGGAGTACGGCGAGGTCATCGACCACCACGGGGTCAGGCTGAGCTTCCATCCGGCCGGCCATGTGCTGGGGTCGGCCCAGGTGCGTCTGGAATACCGTGGCGAGGTCTGGGTCGCCTCGGGCGACTACAAGGTCGAACCCGATGGCACCTGCACCCCCTTCGAGCCGGTGCGCTGCCATACCTTCATCACCGAATCCACCTTTGGCCTGCCGATCTATCGTTGGCGACCCCAGGCCGAGATCTTCGCCGAGGTCAACCAATGGTGGCGCGCCAACCAGGCCCAGGGGCTGGCCAGCGTGCTCTACAGCTATGCCTTCGGCAAGGCGCAACGCCTGCTGCACGGCCTCGATCCGGAGATCGGCCCCATCCTCGCCCATGGCGCGGTGGAGCCCCTCAACCGGGTCTATCGCGAGGCCGGCATCCGCATTCCCGAGACCCACTACGCCGGTGATTTCAAGAAGAGCGATCCCACGTTGCGCCAGGCGCTGATCATCGCCCCGCCCTCGGCCGGGGGCAGTACCTGGATCCGCCGCTTCGGCGAGCACAGCGACGCCTTCGCCAGCGGCTGGATGATGCTGCGCGGCACCCGCCGCCGACGCGGCGTGGATCGCGGCTTCGTGCTCTCCGACCACGCCGACTGGCCGGGCCTGCTGTGGGCCATCGAGCAGACCGGCGCCGAGCGGGTGATGGTCACCCATGGCTCGGTCGCCACCCTGGTGCGCTACCTGCGCGACCAGGGGCTGGACGCCCAGGGCTTCACCACCGAATACGGTGAGGAAGACGACACCCCCGTCGCTGCGGAGGCCCAGGCATGAAGGCCTTCGCCGAACTCTACGGACGTCTCGACGCCACCACCTCCAGCAATGCCAAGCTCGCGGCCCTGGTGGACTACTTCGGCAGCGCCCCGGCCGCCGATGCCGCCTGGGCGGTGTACTTCCTCGCCGGCGGCCGCCCCCGTCGGCTGGTGCCGACCCGGCAGCTGCGCGAATTGACCATGGCCCTCTCCGGCCTGCCCGAGTGGCTGTTCGAAGAGAGCTACCAGGCGGTGGGTGACCTGGCGGAGACCATGGCCCTGCTGATTCCCACCGCCGATGCCGCCAATGCCGAGGGCCTGGCCTTCTGGCTGGAGGAGTACCTGCTGCCCCTGCGCGGCCTGCCTCCGGAGGAGCTGGCCGAGCGCCTGCCGCCACTGTGGGGCCAGCTGGATCGGCAGAGTCTGATGGTCTGCATCAAGCTGATCACCGGCGAATTCCGTGTCGGTGTCTCCAAGCTGCTGGTGACCCGGGCCCTGGCCACCCTGGCGGATCTGGATCCCAAGCGCGTCGCCCAGCGCCTGGTGGGCTATACCGATCTCTCCCACCGTCCCACCGCCGAGGGCTATGCCCGCCTGGTCGCCCCGGAAAGTCCGGACGAGCACGCCCAGCGCGGCGGCCAGCCCTATCCCTTCTTTCTCGCCCACGCCCTGCAACTGCCGGTGGAGCAGTTCGAGGCGCAACTGGGGCCGGCCGAGGACTGGCAGGTGGAATGGAAGTGGGATGGCATCCGCGCCCAGCTGGTCAAGCGCGACGGTCGGCTGTGGATCTGGTCGCGGGGCGAAGACCTGGTCACCGATCGTTTTCCCGAATTGCATCCCCTCGCGGAAGCGCTGCCCGATGGCACCGTGATCGACGGCGAGATCGTGGTCTGGAAGGAAGACGCCGCGCCCGACACCCTGCTCAGCAGCGAAGAGGTGAACGAGCAGCAGGATGGCCGCGATCCGGCCGCGCCCATCCCCTTCGGCGTGCAACCCTTCGCCCTGCTGCAGCAACGCATCGGCCGCAAGACCCTGGGCAAGAAGATTCTCGAAGACGTGCCGGTCATCCTGCTGGCCTACGACCTGCTGGAATGGCAGGGCCACGACCTGCGCAGCCAGCCGCAACGCCAGCGCCGCGCCGAGCTGGAGCAAGTGGTGGCCCGTTGCGCCAGCCCGCTGCTGAGACCCTCGCCGCTGCTGCACGGGCGCGACTGGCAGGATCTCGCCCGCCAGCGCGAGGCCTCCCGCACCCTGGGCGTCGAAGGCATGATGCTCAAGGCCCAGGATTCGCTCTATGGCGTCGGTCGTACCAAGGACATGGGCACCTGGTGGAAGTGGAAGGTCGATCCCTTCTCGGTGGATGCGGTGCTCATCTATGCCCAGCGCGGCCACGGGCGACGCGCCAGTCTCTATTCCGACTACACCTTCGCCGTCTGGGACGGTCCGCCGGAGAGCAGCGAACGCACCCTGGTGCCCTTTGCCAAGGCCTATTCGGGTCTGACCGACGAAGAGATGCGCAAGGTCGACGCCATCGTCCGGCGCACCACGGTGGAGAAGTTCGGCCCGGTGCGCAGCGTCGAGCCGACCCTGGTGTTCGAACTGGGCTTCGAGGGCATCGCCCTGTCCAAGCGCCACAAGAGCGGCGTCGCGGTGCGCTTTCCGCGCATGCTGCGCTGGCGCCACGACAAGCCGGTGGCCGAAGCCGATACCCTCGACATCTTGCAGAATCTGCTGGCCTAGCCCATGGCCGGTCAGACCGCGCCGCCGATCGCCGATGGCGCCATAGGGGCCCCGCGGGAACCGCGCTGGGCCCTGGCGCTGGCCTGCCTGCCGGCGTTGGCGATCATCCTGCTCGCCGGCGGCTGGACGGGTGCCTGGCTGCCCTGCGTGGTGGCCCTGGGCGGCGCCTATACCGTCGGCTTCGGCGCCTACAAGAGCTTTGCCGCCGAACCCCTGGCACCGATGCTGGTGGCGGCGCTGGGGATGGCCTTTTCCGCCGTGGTCGGCTCCCTGCTAGGTCATCAGCTGCCGGCGCTGGTCCTGGCCGGTGCCCTCTGGGCCGCCTGCTGTGCCTGGCTGTTCGCCGTTGGCAACGGTCCCTGGTGGATCACCCAGCAATGGACGGTGGCCCTGCTGGTGGCCGGTGGCTTTCCCGGTGACCTGCAGCAGGCGCTGTTGCGGGGCGGCCTGGTGCTGGGCGGCGGGCTGCTGCAACTGGTGCTCTTCGCCCTGATGCAAAAGGCGCTCTACCGCTCCCAGTGGCGGCTGCGCACCGGCTACCTGAGGGCCCACCTCCACGAGGTCGTGGTGCTGTTCGAGGACAGGTTTCGCCTCGGCCGCTACGGCTTCTATGCCGCCGCCGTGGTCGCTCTCTGCCAGACCCTGACCGGCCTGCTGGAGTACGGTCACGGCTACTGGGCGCCCATGACCGCGCTGCTGGTGCTCAAGCCGCGCCTGGGCGACACCTGGCGGCGCGGCCTCGGCCGGTTGGGGGGCACCCTGGCCGGTTGCCTGCTGGCGGGCGCGGTGGTCTGGCTCGATGACACCCCCGCCGTCCTGGCCGGCGCTTGCCTGCTGTGCGCGGCGGGCGCCTATCTATTGCAGGACGGGCGCTATTCGCTGCAGACGCTGTTCATCACCGGCACCACGGTACTGATGGTCGGCCTGGCCGGCGCGCCCGAGGCCAGCATCGCCCGCGAACGGATCGGCAGCACCCTGCTCGGCGGCGCGGTCGCCCTGCTCTTTCTGGCGCTGGAGGCCGGCGTCGAACAGGGACTCGCCCGCCTTCAACGGCGACGTCGGTTGCGCCAGGCGAACACCAGCAACCCCAGCAAGGCGCCCAGGTAGCTGCCATCGTGCATCCAGGCCGCCAGCAGGAAACCACGACGATCCTGCACACAGGCCGGCACCTGCAGGACGCTGCCCAGCTCCAGGGCGAGCCAACCCAGGCCCAGGCCCAGCAGGGCGCAGCCCAGTGCGCCGAGCAGCACGGCCGCGCTGCCGCGCCAGAGATAGCGGTCACCGGCAGGCCGCCCGCGGGCGAGCCAGAGCAGCGCCAGGCCCAGCGGCAGTCCGGCCACCGCGCCGGCCTGCAGGCCGACCCTGGCCGCTCGCCAATGAGGCGCCAGCGCCGTGTCGAGCAGGCCGAATTGCGGAAATTTCAGGCAGGTGAAGTAATCCGGACCCAGGCCATAGCTGACCTGATCATGCAGCGCCCCATAGAGGGCGGCCAGGGCGATCAGCGCCAGTAGCCTGCCCAGGCCTCGCGCCACCGGCTAGCCCAATGCCTTGTGGTAGCTGTGCAGGCCTGTCCCCAGCGGTCGCGGCAGAAAGCCGCAGTGCTGGTACCCACAGCGTTCATAGAAGGCTGCGCTCTGGGCAGTACGCAGATAGGCCACCTGGGCCCCCAGGGCGCGAGCTTCGACTTCCGCCCGCTGCAAGAGCTGCCGCCCTAATCCCCGCTGACGATGCCGCTCTTCGACCCAGAGCACCTCGATCTCCAGACCCTGCCAGAACACGCGACCCGAGAGGCCAGCAATGACCTTGGAATCCTCGACGACGACCAATCGGAGCGGGATATCGGCCGACTCCTCGGCCAACTGTGGATGCTGGGCGCTGACGAAAGCCTGAAAACCGCGGGCGACCGCCGCAGCCTGATCAACCGTCGCCACTTGGATATCGCCTGGTACCACAGCTTCTCCCTGAAAGGTCATCTCGCCTCGCTCCCGTTTCCTTTGCACACAGCCGCACGCCGCTATTGCTACCGAGCAGATACGATGTCTTATCGAATTGGGTCTTCTGCTACCTTTTTGCCCACCTTTGGCGCACGCGTGTCTTTTTAGACCCAAAGCAGTGCGTTCGTCCGCCACGGGCAGGAAAGCCGCGCCTTTCCGGTGCATAATGCGCGCCGCTTGGCTGGGTCGGCTGCTACAGGATGTAACCAACGCGGCAACCGCGTACAGATTTGGGACGATCTTCGCCGACTGGTAAGCTTATTGCTCCCGCGAGGGCACGGGCGTCGTACTGGCGCCATGATTTCATCCACATTCGCACTAGGATCCGACATGAAAAAAAGCTGGCTGACTCTCTCTGCGCTCGCCCTGTGTCTGGCCGCCGGTTCGGCGATGGCCAAGGAATGGAAAGAGATCCGCTTCGGTGTGGATACCACCTATCCGCCCTTCGAATCCCAGGCCGCCGATGGCAGCTTCGTCGGCTTCGACATCGAGCTGGGCAACGCCATCTGCGAAAAGCTGGAAGTGAAGTGCAAGTGGGTGGTGAGTGACTTCGACGGCCTGATCCCCGGCCTGCGCGCGCGCAAGTTCGATGGCATCCTGTCCTCGCTGACCAAGACCCCGGCGCGTGCCGAGCAGATCGACTTCTCCGACCTGCTGTGGTCGGGTCCCTCCTCCATGGTCACCAAGGAAGGCGCCAACCTGCAGGCCACCGCGGAAAGCCTGAAGGGCAAGACCGTCGGCGTGCAGCAGGGCACTATCCAGGAAACCTTCGCCAAGCAGAAGCTGGCGCCCAACGGCGTCAACGTCCAGAGCTACCAGAACCAGGATCAGGTGTATGCCGACCTGGTGTCCGGTCGTATCGACGTCGCCATGCAGGACATGCTGCAGGCCGAAGGTGGCTTCATGAAGTCGCCCCAGGGCAAGGGCTACACCAACACCGCCATCCACGACGAGCTGCTGCCGGCCGATACCGCCATCGGTATCCGCAAGGGCAACGACGAGTTCAAGACCTTCGTCAACAAGGGCATCGCGGCCATCCACGCCGACGGCACCTACGACAAGATCCAGAAGAAGTACTTCGGCGACCTGAACCTCTACGATCCCAAGTAAGGTCGGTTCGGCAGACGCCCCCGGTGCCACCGGGGGCGTTTTACGTATGACCGTTGGCGCCCGTGGCGCCCGCGGCCTCACCAGGCGATTCTCCCAAGACGCATGCAGCAGAATTCCTTCGACTCCTTCTTGCAGTCCATCGGACTGGGCACGCTCAGCCTGCATGGCTACGGCCCGCTGATCCTGGAAGGCACCCTGACGACCCTCAAGCTCGCCGGCTTCGCGCTGATCGTGGCGGTCATCCTCGGCCTGCTCGGCGCCTCGGCCAAGCTGTCGCGCCTCGCACCCCTGCGCTTCATCGCCCAGAGCTACACCACCCTGATCCGGGGCGTGCCCGATCTGGTGCTGATGCTGCTGATCTTCTACAGCCTGCAGAACTGGCTGGGCGCCCTCACCGACTACATGGGCTGGGACTACATCGACATCGATCCCATGGCCGCCGGTATCGCCACCCTCGGCTTCATCTATGGCGCCTACTTCACCGAGACCTTTCGCGGCGCCATCCTCGCGGTGCCGCGCGGCCAGGGCGAAGCGGCCCTGGCCTACGGCCTGACCCGCTGGCAGACCTTCACCCTGATCACCTTTCCGCAGATGATGAGATTCGCCCTGCCCGGCATCGGCAACAACTGGCAGGTGCTGCTCAAGGCCACCGCGCTGGTCTCCATCATCGGCCTGGCCGATCTGGTCCGCGCCTCCCAGGAGGCCGGCAAGGGCACCTTCAAGCTGTTCTACTTCCTGATCGTCGCCGGCGTCATCTATCTGCTCATCACCGCCGTGACCAACGCCATCCTCGGGGCGCTGGAACGGCGCTACCACGTCGGCGTGCGGGAGGCCAAGCGATGATCGAACTCCTGCAGCAATACTGGAAACCGCTGCTGTGGACCGACGGCTACCACATCACCGGCCTGGCCATGACCCTCTGGCTGCTGGTGGCCTCGGTGGTGATCGGCTTCATCGTCTCGGTGCCGCTGTCGGTAGCCCGGGTTTCGGAGCGCCGCTGGCTGCGCTGGCCGATCGGCTTCTATACCTACGTCTTCCGTGGCACCCCGCTCTATCTGCAGCTGCTGATCTGCTACACCGGCATCTACAGCCTGGGCTTCGTGCGTGACCAGCCGATGCTGGGCAGTTTCTTTCGCGACGGCCTGAATTGCACCATCCTGGCCTTCGCCCTGAACACCTGCGCCTACACCACCGAGATCTTCGCCGGGGCCATCCGCAACACGCCCCATGGCGAGGTCGAGGCGGCCAAGGCCTATGGGCTGGACGGCTGGCGCCTCTATGTGCACGTGATCCTGCCCTCGGCGCTGCGCCGTTCGCTGCCGTTCTACAGCAACGAGGTCATCATGATGCTGCACTCCACCACCCTGGCCTTTACCGCCACGGTGCCGGACCTGCTCAAGATCGCCCGCGACGCCAACACCGCCACCTTCCTGACCTTCCAGGCCTTCGGCCTGGCCGCGTTGCTGTACCTGGCGGTGTCCTTCATCCTGATCGGCCTGTTCCGCCTGGCGGAGCGCCGCTGGCTGGCCTTCCTCGGCCCGACCCACTGACCCAAGCGGCCGCGCCCGGCGCGGCCCCGGAGTTGTCATGCGCCATCTCACCCATCCGCTGGTCGCCCCGGTCCCGGGCACCGAGCGCTGCATCCACAGCTTCCACTTCGGCCCCGCCGACAGCGGTCGCAAGGTCTATATCCAGGCCTCGCTGCATGCCGATGAATTGCCCGGCATGCTCACCGCCTGGCACCTCAAGCAGCGCCTCAAGGCGCTGGAAGCCGCCGGTGAACTGCTGGCGGAAGTGGTGCTGGTGCCGGTAGCCAACCCCATCGGCCAGGACCAGCAGGTCGCCGACGTCCACCTCGGTCGCTACGAGCTGGAGACGGGGCAGAACTTCAATCGCCGCTTCCGCGACATGACCGCCCAGGTGGAGGCCGTCATCGCCGAGCGCCTCGGCGATGACGTGGCCGCCAACCAGGCCCTGGTGCGCGAGGTCTTCCGCACGGCCCTGGCCGCGGAATCCGCCACCACCCAGCTCGACAGTCAGCGCCTGACCCTGCAGCGCCTGGCCTGCGACGCCGAGGTGGTGCTCGACCTGCACTGCGATTTCGACGCCGTGGCCCACCTCTACACCACGCCGGAAGCCTGGCCCCAGGTCGAACCGCTGGCGCGCTACTTCGGTTCCGAAGCCAGCCTGCTCGCCACCGATTCGGGCGGCCAGTCCTTCGATGAATGCTTCACCCTGCTCTGGTGGAATCTCAACCAGCGCTTTGGCGAGCGCCTGCCCCTGGGCAGCCTGTCGGTGACCCTGGAGCTGCGTGGCCAACTGGACGTGCGTGATGATCTCGCCGCGGCGGATGCCGAGGCCATCGTCAACTACCTGCGCCACCAGGGCTTCCTGAGCGGCACCGCCGCCCCGCTGCCACCGCTGCTGCAACCGGCCACGCCGCTGGCGGCCGTGGAGCCGGTGGCGACCACCCAGGGCGGTGTGCTGGTGCTCAAGGCCCAGGTGGGCGAGCGCATCGCGGTCGGCCAGGTGCTGGCGCACGTCATAGATCCGATCAGCGATCGCGTCGAAGAGGTGCGCAGCGCGGTCGCCGGCATCCTCTATGCGCGCTCCAATCGCCGCATGGCCACCGCCGGCATGGTGATCGCCCATGTGGCGGGCACCGAGGCCTATCGCAGCGGCTACCTGCTCTCGCCGTGATCCCTACCTCTTTTCTGCTGTGGAATCCCTATCCATGTACAAACTGACCGTCGAAGGCCTGCACAAGCGTTACGGCGACCACGAAGTGCTCAAGGGCGTGTCGCTCAAGGCCAAGACCGGCGATGTGGTCAGCCTGATCGGCGCCAGTGGCTCGGGCAAGAGCACCTTTCTGCGCTGCATCAACTTCCTCGAGCAGCCCAACGCCGTGACCATGACCCTGGACGGCGAGACCGTTCGCATGGCCGATGATCGCGGCGCCGTCCGGGTGGCCGATGCGGCCCAGCTGCAGAATCTGCGCACCCGCCTGGCCATGGTCTTCCAGCACTTCAATCTCTGGAGTCACCTGAGCGTGCTGGACAACATCACCCTGGCGCCGCGCAAGGCCCTGGGCGTGAGCAAGGCGGAAGCCGAAGACCGCGCACGCAAGTACCTGGACAAGGTCGGCCTGCCCGCCCGAGTCGCCGAACAGTACCCCGCCTTCCTGTCCGGCGGTCAGCAGCAACGGGTCGCCATCGCCCGTGCGCTGGCGATGGAACCGGAGATCATGCTGTTCGACGAGCCCACCTCGGCCCTGGACCCGGAGCTGGTCGGCGAGGTGCTCAAGGTGATCCGCGCCCTGGCGGAAGAAGGTCGTACCATGCTCATGGTGACCCACGAGATGGCCTTCGCCCGCGAGGTGTCTTCCCAGGTGCTGTTCCTGCACCAGGGGGTGGTGGAGGAAGAAGGTCCGCCGAGCGAAGTGCTGGTCAGTCCGCGGAGCGAACGCCTGCGCCAGTTTCTCAGCGGCAATCTGAAGTAAGCCCGGGTCCCCGGCCGGGGACCCTACGCGAACCCGGCGGCGCCCGCCGCTCGGATTCGCATCAGCGCGTTCAGCGGCGCTGCTGCTGACGACGACGCTGGGCAGCCAGTTGCTCGCGCTCGCGACTGGGAATCGGGATGGCCTTGACCAGACCGAGTCGGGCGAGCAGGTCCAGCATCAGAGCTTGTATACGGTCGTTCATGAAAACTCCTCGAGCCAGCGCTCAGTCAGGGACAGCCATGGCGGGCAGCGCGTGCTGCCCTCCTCCACAATATTGAGCCTTTCCCTGTCGATTCAATCCACTGGCGTGCGGTTGTTCGTCGCAACAGGGCTGCGCTTTGTCAAAAAGTGTGTCTTTTACTGGACGGCAGTGGCCGCGTAGATGCTCGCTCGCAGAGCAGTCGGTTGCCGATTGTTATCGGAACCCATATCAAATTCGACGGTCTGGAGCCTAACGACGAGTTCAATTCTCGATCTGAAAACTGACGAATGGCGAAAAAATGCCCTCTTCGTTGGTTATCATCGAGGGACGATAACGGGTTAGCCGCGGTTTCTCATCCAATAACAACGATGTCATCAGGGTGTTCGCACCTCGATGTTCTCCCTGCTTGTTGTTATCCCCATCACATCCTTTCTCAAGTTTGCGTGACCGGCACGGCAGGAGTGCTCCCATGACCAGATCCTTACCTCTCTTCCTCGTTTTAGGGCTGCTGGCCAGTCCGGCGCTGGCGGCCAGCTGGGGCATGCAGCGCGAGGTAGGGGATTTCGATCTGAAGATGGGCACGGCGCCGTCACGCAGCATGGCCCAGGGACTGGTCGCACCGAACTCCGCCGGCATGGGCGGTGGCTTCGATCTCACCCACGACAGCGGGCTGTACTTCGGCCAGTGGACGACCAACAACGCCTCGTCCGCGGAAGCGCCGCTGCTGGAGATGGACACCTACGCCGGCTACAAGCACCGCTTCGCCCCAGGTTATGGCTACGAACTGGGCGTGATCAACTACAGCAACCTGATCCAGAACGTCGATCCCAGTCGCGAGCTGTATTCCGGGATGACCGTCTATGGCAAGCGCCTGGGCGCCGCCTTCGCCAATGACCCGGGGCGCCACAATGCCTCGGTCTATGCCGACCTGGGGACCCTGCCGCTGATCAAGACCGGTGTCTCGCTCAAGTACACCAACTATGTGCTGGACGTACCCACGACCCTCGACAGCGGCGGCATGGTGCGCAGCTTCAACGACTGGTCGGTGAATCTGAGTCGCAAGTGGGTGAATACCCTGTTCAACCTGACCTACAGCGGCACCAGCCTGAGAGGCGCCGACTGCTCGGTGTATTCGGGCCACAACACCTACTGCGACAGCGCCCTGATGCTCAAGGCCTCGCACCCCTTCTTCTAGTCGTTACTGCCGCAGCAGGCTGCGCCCGATGCCGACTTGGGGCCGTTCCCGTCCCAGTTGCTGCAGCGCCTGCCGCGCCCGCACCTGTTCTCCTGCGTCCAGCTCCACCAGCCAGTCGACCCTGGTTCCCACCCGCGTGGCGATCGGCACTCCGTCGCGATAGAGCAGGCGATTGCCGGCCACGGCAGGCACCTTGGCCCCGGGCAGCAGGGTACCGACCAGATTGAGCGGATCCAGCGCCGAGACGCACACCCAGAGATCTTCCGCCGGACGCTGGCGCCACTCACGCAGGGGTGCGATGGCCGCCGGATCGGCGAATTGCTCGCCGGACAGACCGGCGATGAAGCGCCCGCCGCGGATTTCGCCGCGGGCTTCCAGGCGATGGCAGGCACGCAGGAGATCGCGCCAGGGCGGCAGGACGGCGCTTTCGCGCTGCAGCAGATGCCAGCAGAGCACGCCATAGCGACGCAGCAGCAGCCCGACCAGCCGCTCCAGCAGCGCATCCGGCAGCCGCGCCTCGTCCGACGCCTCGACGGGCCGCAAGGCGACCCAGCGGCCGGCATCCTCCATCCCGCCATAGAGCGCCATGCGCCCGCGGCGCGAACCGCTGCGACCACTGCCACGCTTGGCCGCCGGCTGCAGCAGGGCGCGCAGGCCGGCGAAGCTGTCGGCGTTGACCGCACCGGCCCCTACCAGCTCGCCCAGGGCCGTCTCCAGCTCGCTGCGCAGCAGGCGCGCCTCGCCGAGCAATTCATCGAAAAAGGAGGCGCCGCGGTGGGTCAGCACCTCCAGCACCCGTTGCGCCTTGGGTGACAGCACTTCGCTGCCGGCGGGCTCGGTCAGGCTGTTCCAGTCGGCCAGGTGGCGGCGCGGCAGCAGGACGATGGGCGAACCCTTGACCGGTCCGCCGCCTCCGCGCCCCGCCTGGGGCAGGCGCAACCAGACAACGCGACCGGCGCGGCAGAGGTCATCGAGGTAGGTGAACTGATAGCTCGGCAGGCGACTGGGCAGGATCTCGCCTTCCCAGCCGGCGGCGGCGACCTCGAAGCCTTCCAGCAGGCCGATCACCTGCTCCAGGCCCTCATTGCCTCTCAGGATCGCCGGACCGGTCAGATGCTGGTGCTCCAGCAGGAATCTCAGGTAGTCGGCCAGGGCCACCGGCTCGATGGCCTTGCGCAGCCGCCCCAGGGTATAGCGATGGATCCGCGCCAGCAGGTGGCGCTCGCACCACTCCCCGGCGCTGTCCGCTGCGGTGAAGCGTCCCTGCAGGACATAGCCTTCACCCTGCAGGGCCAGCAGCGCCGGTGTGAGCTGGGCCGACGGCAACCCGAGACTGGCGGCCAGTCCATCCTGGTCTACCGGACCCAGCGCGGTGAGGCGCGCGCGCAGCAGCTCCACCAAGGCCGCCTCGGCATCCGCGGGCGCTGCGAAACCCGGCGGCGCCTCGAGCGCCGGCTCGGTGGCGACGCCGGGAAACAGCGCCTGGAACAATGGCAGTCGCTCGGCCGCGATCCACAGGGTCGCCGCCGGCAGCCGCAGCCGCCCTGCCCGCCCGGCCTTGACCAGCTGGCGCACCTGGGTCTGCCGCGGTGCGACTTCGGCCTCGGTGAGAAAGCCGATGCCCAGCAGGGCTTCATGCAGGTCGTCGGCGCTTTCCAGCCGTGGCCAGGCCTCCTCCCGGACCAGGGCGATGGCCGCCGGATCCAGGGTGCCCAGTTCGTCGAGCTCGGCACCGCCGAAGCGGCGATTCTGCACCGCCAGGGTCCGCCGCTCCTCGACGGGCGCGTCGTCCAGATAGGCATAGGGCTTGGCCGTGAGCACCTCGGCGGCCAGCGGCGAAGGTCCGGGCAGGTCGCGGGTCAGCAGGGTCAGTTGGCCCGCCGTGATGCGCGCCAGCAGGGCCAGCCAACCGCGGCTGTCGAGGGATTCGTGCAGGCAATCATCGAGGGTCTGGCGGACCAGCGGGTGCTCCGGCACCTGGCGCTCGCCGGCGAGATTTTCCAGGCAGGCCACCTGATCGGGAAAGACCGTGGCCAGCAGGTCTTCGCTGCGCATGCGCTGCACCTGGGTCGCCACCTTGCGCCCGGCGCTGAAGCGCGGCAGCGCCAGGGCCGTGGTGGCGTTCCAGCGCCAGCGCACGGCGAACAGCGGGGCGTCGAGCAGCGCCTGGATCAGCACGGTCTCGGCGGTGGCCGGATGCAGATAGCGCCAGACATCGTCGAGCACGAAGCTGTGGCTGGTCGCCAGCGAGAGGATCAGGGCGTTCTCGGTCGCCGCCGCCTGCAGCTCGACATTGAAAGTGCGGCAGAATCTCTTGCGCAGGGCCAGGCCCCAGGCACGGTTGATGCGGCTGCCGAAGGGCGCATGGATGATCAGCTGCATGCCGCCGGCCTGGTCGAAGAATCTTTCCATCACCAGGGTCTGCTGGGTCGGCAAGGCACCCAGCGCCTGGCGCGCCCGACCGAGATAGTCCACCAGCTGGCGCGCTGCGGCCTCGGCCAGCGCATAGGCCGCGCCAATGCGGGCGACGGCCGATTCGGGCGGCTCGTCGGCGCCGGGCAGCAGGGGTTCGAGTTCCGCGCGCAGCCGCGCCAGACCCGCCGACAGCTCATCGCTGCGCCCCGGCGCCTCGCCGTGCCAGAAGGGAATGTTGGGCGGTTGCCCCTTGGCATCCTCCACCCGCACCTTGCTGCCTTCGATCTTGACGATGCGGTAGGCGGTGTTGCCCAGCTGGAAGACGTCGCCCACCAGGCTTTCAAAGGCGAAATCCTCGTTGACGCTACCGACGGTATGGCCCTGGGGTTCGAGCAGCACGCTGAAATCGCCGCTTTCCGGGATGGTGCCGCCGCTCATCACGGCGGTCGCCTTGCCGCCGCGGCGGCCGCGCAGGAGTCCGTTGACCGCGTCCCGATGGACATAGGCGGCGCGCGGACCGCGGCGATCCGTATAGCCCTGGCTGAGCATCTCCACCACGGCCCGGTAGTCGGCCTCGCTCAGCGCGGCATAGGGTTCGGCCTGGCGCAGCACGGCCAGCAGCCCCGCTTCCGACCACTCCTGGCAGGCGACCTCGGCCACCAGTTGCTGGGCCAGGACGTCGAGCGGCGCCACGGGGATGTGCAGGGTATCCAGCTCACCGCGGCGCACGCAGTCGAGCAGCGCCACGCACTCCACCAGGTCGTCGCGCGAAGTGGGAAACAGCCGTCCCTTGGGTAGCCCGCCGACCTGGTGATTGGCGCGACCGACCCGTTGCAGGAAGGCGGCGATGGAGCCCGGCGAGCCGATCTGGCAGACCAGGTCGACCTCGCCGATGTCGATGCCCAGCTCCAGGGAGGCGGTCGCCAGCAGCAACCGCAACTCGCCGCGCTTGAGGCGCTGCTCGGCGTCCAGTCGCTGCTCCCTGGCCAGGCTGCCGTGGTGGGCGGCCACCTGGGCATTGCCGAGGCGATCCGAGAGCTGCCGGGCCATGCGCTCGGCCAGCCGGCGGGTGTTGACGAACACCAGGGTGGTGCGGTGCGCCTCGGCCAGTTCGGCCAGGCGGTCGTAGATCAGCTCCCAGGCCTGGGTGGACAGCAGCGCCTCCAGGGGAATGGGCGGCACCTCCAGCGCCAGGTCGCGGGGGCGCTGATGACCGATGTCGATGACGGTGCAGGGCCTGGGCTGCCCCTGGGCATCGCGGCCGACCAGAAAGGCGGCCACGGCGGCCAGCGGCTTCTGGGTGGCGGACAGGCCGATGCGCTGCAGGGGACGGCCCGTGAGGGCCTCCAGGCGCGCCAGACTCAGGGTCAGGTGGCTGCCGCGCTTGCCATCGGCGATGGCATGGATCTCGTCGACGATGACGCCGCGCACGCTGGCCAGCATTCGCCGCCCGGAATCCGAACCCAGCAGCACATAGAGGGATTCGGGGGTGGTAACCAGCAGGTGCGGCGGTCGCCGGCGCATGGCGGCCCGCTCCTTTTGCGGGGTATCGCCGGTGCGTACCGCCGTGCGCAAGGCCAGCGGCGGCAACCCCCGCGCCTCCAGCGCCGCGCCGATGCCGGCCAGGGGTTCTTCGAGATTGAGGCGGATGTCGTTGGACAGGGCCTTGAGCGGCGACACATAGAGCCAGAGGCAGGCCTCGGGCAGGCCACCCTCCTGCAACGCTTCCTGCACCAGGCCATCGAGCACGGCGAAGAAGGCGGTCAGCGTCTTGCCCGACCCGGTAGGCGCGGCCACCAGCACCGATTCACCGGCGCGAATGGCCGGCCAGGCCTGCAGCTGAGCCTCGGTCGGGGCGGGAAAGCGCGTCGTGAACCAGCTGCGCGGCGCTTGGTGGAAGTCCGCCAGGACGGCGGCAGGCGAATTCGAGGTCATGCGCCCAATATGGGAGGGGTCATCCGGGGCCACAACCCAAGCCGACCGGCGGCTCAGGCGATGCGATTGCGCAATTCGCCCCCCTGCAGCATGGCCTGGATATTCGCCAGCATCACCTCTTGCTGGGCCTGCTGGGCCGAGGCCGCATTGGCCGCGACATGGGGACTGAGCACCAGGTTGGGCTGCTGGCGCAGGCGCTCGGGCACCTCGGGTTCGCGGGCGAAGACATCCAGCCCGGCGCCGGCGATCACCCCCTGCTCCAGGGCGTCGGCCAGGGCATCCTCGTCGACCACGCTGCCGCGAGAGATATTGACCAGATGGCCCTCGGCGCCGAGCGCGGCCAGGACCTTGGCATCCACCGCGCCCACGGTCTCGGCGCTGGCGCGGACCGCCACCACCAGCACGTCGCTCCAGCGCGCCAGCTCCAGCAGGCTGCCGTGATAGGCATAGTCCAGCCCCTCCCGCCTTGAGCGATTGAAGTAGCCGATTTCCATGTCGAAGGCTGCGCCACGCCGGGCGATGCGCCGACCGATCTCGCCCAGGCCATAGATGCCAAGACGCCGCCCGGCCAGGCCCGGGACCTGGGGCATGCGCTCGACGGCGTTGCCCTGCCAGCGGCCGCTGCGGACGAAGGCATCGCCCTGCAGCAGGCGGCGCGCGCTGGCCAGGACCAGGCCAAAGGCGAATTCGGCTACGGCGGTGGCATTGGCATCACCCGCCGTGGTCACGGCGATACCGCGCGCGCGGCAGGCGTCCAGTTCCACGCCTTCGTAGCCGGTGCCGTAGCAGGCCACCAGCCGCAGTGCCGGCAGGGTATCCAGCAGCGCGGCGCGGGTCGGCAGGCCGCCGATGGTCAGCAGCGCCACGGCCTCCTCAGCCCCCGCGGGCAGCGCCGCGGGATCGGTCGAAGGAAAGGGCCCCAGGACCCGGTAGTGGGCTTCGAGCTGGGTCACCAGTCCCTGGGGCAATTGCGGGGCCATCAGCAGCGTCGGTTTCATTTTGTAATACTTTCCTTGAGGCAAAACCCAAGCGTCGCCAGCAGGAGCCGTGGTCGTCAACCATTCTCTTTAGGCTGCCGATTTCGGCGGTCTTGATCCGTGCCTTCGAACCAAGGCAAGTCCTTGATCGGCTGGGAAATTCGCGCAACTTGTCGAGCCGGGCCCAGGTCCGATCGGCGTCCGCCAACCACACAGGGATTTTCGGGATGACCAGAGTTCTCCGCCAGGCCGGCACCACCTGCTGTCTTGCCTTCCTTGCCGGCAGCCTGCCGCTGACCGCCACGGCGCTGGAATTCAGCGGCTACGGCCGAGTGGGTGTCGGCGGCTCCGCGGAAGGCGGCAAGCAGAGCTGCTTCCAGCTGCCCGGCGCACCCGCCAAGTACCGCCTGGGTAACGAATGCGAGACCTACTGGGAACTCGAATTGCACCAGACCCTGTACAAGGGCGTCGATGGCACCGAACTCAAGGTGCACGGCATGGCCAGCCTCTACAACGTCTATGACCAGCCCCCCACCTTCAGCGGCGACAACGGCAACGTGCGCCTGCCGCAGATCTGGACCAGTCTCAGCCTGCCGGCGCTCAATGGCGGTGGTCTCTGGGCCGGGCGTCGCTACTACAAGCGTCACGACATCCATATCAACGACTTCTACTACTGGAATCCGAGCGGCACCGGTTTCGGCGTGGAGGACTATGGCCTGGGCGACAGCGGCCTGCGGCTGAGCTACGCCTTCAGTCGCGAAGACAACATCGACCAGCCGGACAAGGCCAACCGCCACGACCTGAACCTGGGCGGCATCAAGACCAATCCCGGTGGCGAGATCGAACTGGGGCTGTCCTACATCCAGCGCGCCGGTCAGGTACAGAACGCCCACAGCGGCTGGTCGGCCACCGCCGAGCACAAGCAGGCGCAGTTCTTTGGCGGGGTCAACGTCTTCACCGTGCAATACGGTCGCGGGCCGGGCAACGGCCTGGGCGCCACCGGCAGCCTGACCGCCGATAGGGATTACGAGAGCCTGCGCGTGCTCGAATCGCCGCGCTGGCAGCTCACCCCGCGCTTCGGCGGCCAGTTGCTGGCGCTCTATCAGCGCGACCGCGCCCCCGGCGATGGCGGCCAGACCTGGTACTCCTTCGGCGTGCGGCCCAGCTATGCCTTCACCCGCCTGTTCAAGTTGCAGGTGGAGTTCGGCCACGACCAGATCCATCCCGACAGCGGCGCCACCCGCAAGCTGAACAAGGTCACCGTGGCGCCGACCCTGGCGCTGGGCGGCATGGGGCTGATGGACCGGCCGGAGATCCGCCTCTACTGGACCTACGCCAGCTGGAACCGCGGTGCCCAGGATGCTGCCGTGGCCGGTACGGCGCTGTCCGACAGCGGCGCCTTCGGCGATGCCCGTCACGGCAACAACTTCGGCGTGCAGCTGGAAACCTGGTGGTAGACAGGGGCAAGCGAGACCGCTCGTCATAACCGGGCGAACTAAACTTATGCCGCCCGGTCGGTTTCCTGACAACCAAAAGGCCGACCAGGGAGAACGCCATGAATCCTCTCGCCCGCGAGCTGCCCGCAGCGAGTGACACCGCCACCACCCTGCTCGAGCGCTTCCAGCGTGTGCGCAGGGCCAGCGAGGCGCTCTGCGCCCCGCTCACCGTCGAGGATTACGTCATCCAGAGCATGGCCGACGTCAGTCCGCCGAAATGGCACCTGGCCCACGTCACCTGGTTCTTCGAGGCCTTCATCCTCAAGCCCTTCCTCAAGGGTTACCAGACGCCCAATCCGGCCTACGACTACCTGTTCAACTCCTATTACGAGACCCACGGCAAGCCCTTTCCGCGGGCGGCCCGCGGGCACCTGTCGCGGCCGGGCGTGGACGACGTCTATCGCTTTCGCGCGGCGGTGGACACGGCCATGGCCGAGTTGCTCAGCGCGCCGCCGGCCGAACATGCCGCCGAGATCGCCCGGCGCCTGGAACTCGGTCTGCACCACGAGCAGCAGCACCAGGAATTGCTGCTCATGGACATCAAGCACATCCTGGCGCAGAACCCCCTGCATCCGGTCTATCGCGCCGACCTGGCCAAGGGCCCCAAGGCCGCGGTCGCGCCCCTGGGCTGGGAAGCCCATCCGGGCGGCGTCCGGCATGTCGGCCATGGCGGCGACGGCTTCGCCTTCGATTGCGAGACGCCGGTGCATCGGCAATTCGTCGATGACTTCCAGCTGGCCGATCGGCTGATCACCAATGGCGAATACCTGGCCTTCATCGAAGACAACGGCTACGGCCGCAGCGATCTCTGGCTGTCCGACGGCGCCGCGGCCATCCGCACCCTTGGCTGGCAGGCGCCGCTGTACTGGCAGAAGCTCGATGGCGTCTGGCACCACTTCACCCTGGGCGGCCTGACCCCGGTGGATCCAACCGCACCAGTCTGCCACCTGAGCTTCTATGAAGCCGATGCCTACGCCAGCTGGGCCGGTGCCCGGCTGCCCACCGAGGCGGAATGGGAAACCGTGGCGGCGCGCCAGCCGATCCACGGCAACTTCGTCGACCAGGATCACCTGCAACCGGTCGCCAATGCGGACCAGGGCATGCGCCAGCTGTTCGGCGACGTCTGGGAGTGGACCGGCAGCGCCTTCCGCCCATACCCCGGCTTCAAGCCACTGCCGGGCAGCCTGGGCGAATACAACGGCAAGTTCATGTCCGGCCAGATGGTCCTGCGCGGGGGCTGCTGCGCCACGCCCCAGGACCATGTGCGTGCCACCTACCGCAACTTCTTCTATCCCACCATGCGCTGGCAGTTCTCGGGCCTGCGCCTGGCCAGAGAGGTCTGACCCATGGCCCTAGCCGTGCGCTTCTTCGATCAGCAACCGGTGACCGTCGCCGACAGCTCGCTGCGGGACGATGTGCTCCAGGGCTTTGCCCAGACCCCCAAGGCGCTGTCGCCCAAGTACTTCTACGATCAGCGCGGTTCGGAGCTGTTCGAGGCCATCACCCGGCAGCCCGAGTACTACCCCACCCGCACCGAAGAGGGCATCCTGGCCGCGGCGGCCGGTGAGATCGCCCGCCTGGCGGGGCGCGACGCCGCCCTGGTCGAACTGGGCAGCGGCGCCAGTCGCAAGGTGCGCCTGCTGCTGGAAGCCATGCACCCGGCCGGCTACCTAGGCATCGACATCTCCCGGGAATTCCTGCTCAGCAGCACCCAGCGTCTGGCGGCCGACTATCCCTGGCTGGACGTCAGCGCCGCCTGCGCCGACTTCAGCCGGCCCATGACCCTGCCCGACAGTCTCGACGGCCTGCGCCCCATCGCCTTCTTTCCCGGTTCGAGCATCGGCAACTTCACCCCGGAAGAAGCCGGCGTTTTCCTGCGCAATCTGCACCGGATGCTGCCGGCGACCGGGGGCCTGCTGATCGGGGTGGACCTGATCAAGGACAGGGCGCGGCTGGATGCGGCCTACAACGATGCCGCGGGAGTGACCGCCGACTTCAATCTCAACCTGCTCGAACGCATCCGCCGCGAGCTGGACACCGATCTGGATCCGCAGCGCTTCCGCCACCTGGCCTTCTTCAACGAAGAACAGGCGCGCATCGAGATGCACCTGGTCAGTACCCGCGACCAGACGGTACGTCTCGAAGGCCGCCGTTTCACCTTCCGCGAAGGCGAGCGGCTGCATACCGAGAATTCCTACAAGTACAGCCTGGCGAGCTTTCGTGCCCTGGCCGAAGACGCCGGTTTCAGACAGGTGCGGGTGTGGACCGACCCCGAGGGGCTGTTCGCCGTGTTCTACTTCGCGGCCTGATCCTTTCGACAGATAAATGACAACCGGTAGACTGTGAGGCGGGTAGTGAGGGAACTCTCGACCCGATCACGCTCTAAGTAGCAATCTGCTACTACAGCGCACCGAGACGTTGCTATGGAGCCCGCTCCACTCACTGCGGCCAACGAACGCCAGCGTCTTGCACTGCTGCGCGATCTTGCCCTGATCGACCGCCCTGCCGACCGCGCCTTCCAGGATCTCACCGATCTCTGCGCCCGGTTGTTCGATGTGCCCTATGCAATGATCTGCTTTCTTGACGGCCAGCAGGTCCATTGTCGAGCCACCGTAGGCTGCGCGCCTTTCACCGTGCCGCGCGGCCAGTCGTTCTGCCAGCACCTGCAGGAATCCACCGTGCCGCTGCAGGTCGAAGATGCGCGTGATGACGCACGCTTCGCCGACCTCCAGGTGGTGAGGGGTGCACCGAACATCCGCTATTACCTGGGCGCGCCGCTGCGCACCGCCGAAGGGCTGATGCTCGGCAGTCTCTGCCTGTTCGATGCCGCTCCCCGCGCCGCCCTGCCCCAGGATCGGCTGGTGGCGCTGCAGCAACTGGCGGCCCTTGCCAGCCAGCACATCGAATTGCTGCGCACCGAAGCCTTCTGGGATCCGGTCACCCAGCTGCCCAATGGTCAGCGCTTCAGCGAGGATGCCGAAGCCCTGGCCCGGGCCGGTACCTCGGTGGTGGCGGTGGCGGCCGATCTGTTCGCCCAGAGCTATCTCAACGACTTCATCAAGGCCATGGGCCAGGCGCATTTCGATGGCCTGCAACGGGCCATCAAGCAGCACCTGCGCCGCCTGCTACCGGCTGAACAACCGCTGTATCGCCTCGGACCGGCCCGCTTCGGCTTTCTGCTGCACGACGCCGACGAGGCCGCGCAGCGGGCGCTGCTCGAGCGCCTGCAGCAGGAATTGACCGGGGTGCTCGACTACAATGGCATTCCCATCCAGACCCGGCTGGGCCTGGGGGTGATGTCCCTGACCGACGACCATCCCACCGACTGGCTGCGTGCCCTGATCGCCACAGCCGACGATGCCCGCGCCGAAATGCGCGGCTGCCGGTATTTCGATCCGCAGCATGACGCCGCCTACCGCCGCGCCTTCGCCCTGCTCAGCGCCCTGCCCCAGGCACTGCGCGCCGAGGACCAGTTGAGCCTGGTCTATCAGCCGCGCATCGATCTGGCCACCGGTCGCTGCCACAGCGTCGAGGCGCTGTTGCGCTGGCAGCATCCGCACCTGGGCCCGGTCAGTCCGGCGGAATTCATTCCGCTGGCGGAAAAGACCGCGCTGATCACCGCGCTGAGTCGCTGGGTCATGCAGCAGGCCATCAGCCAGGCCTATGCCTGGCAACGCGAGGGCCGGGGCCTGGGGGTGGCGATCAACATCTCCGCCCATGACCTGAACGATCCGGACTTCACCGAGCACACCACCGACCTGCTGCAGCGCTATCCGGTCGACCCCCGGCGCCTGGAGCTGGAGGTCACCGAGAATGCCCTGCTGGGTGACGTGGCGCTGATCCATCGGCAGCTGGCCGCCCTGCGCGAGCTGGGCATCGGCATCGCCATCGACGACTTCGGGACCGGCTACAACAACCTCTCGCACCTGCGTGAGTTGCCGGCCGACACCATCAAGATCGACCGCAGCTTCGTCCGCGAACTGACCCACCGCACCAAGGACCGGCTGATCGTCAGCTCGCTGATCGAACTGTCCCATCAACTGGGCTTTCGCATCACCGCCGAGGGTATCGAGACCGCCGAGGCCCTGGCCAGCCTGCTGGCCATGGGCTGCGACGAAGGCCAGGGCTTCTGGATCGGCAAGCCCATGCCCGAACCGGAATTGCAGGCCTGGTTGCTGATCCAGCAACCGGATCTGCAACGACGCCCTACGCGGCGTGCGCCGGTCTTCCAGCTGTTCGACAACGCCGCCAAGCACTGAGGCGCCCTGCCCTGCGGTCTCGCCGCGGGTTGGCGCCTCAGGCGCGCCGCAAGATCACTCCTGGGTGCGCTTGCGCGGCGGCGCGAAGCCGTCGGCCGAGCTCGGCACCAGGGCGCCGGGACGGCGTTCGGACTTGGGTTTGGCCTTGCTCTTGGCCTTGCCGTCCTTCTTGCCCTCGGTCTTTTTCTTCTTGACGCCCGCGGCCTTGCCCGAGGCCTTGAGCTTTTTCGGACCGCTGTAGCTGGCCTTGAGACCCGGCAGGTGACGACGCTCGAATCTCAGCTTGAGATAGCGCTCGATGCTGGACATCAGATTCCAGTCGCCATGGGTGACGAAGGAAATCGCCAGACCGGCCTCGCCGGCGCGCCCGGTGCGGCCGATGCGGTGGACGTATTCGTCGCCACTGCGCGGCAGGTCGTAGTTGATCACCAGGTCCAGGCCGTCGACGTCCAGGCCGCGAGCGGCCACGTCGGTGGCGATCAGCACCTTGACCGCGCCGCTCTGCAGCCGCTCCACGGCCAGCTTGCGGTCCTTGGTGTCCTTGTCGCCGTGCAGCACGAAGACCTTGAGGCCCTCGGCCACCAGGCGGCCGGTCAGGCGATCGGCCTGCACCTTGGTGTTGGTGAAGACGATGGCCTTGCGATAGGTCTCGTTGGCCAGCAGCCACTGCAGCAGGCGCTCCTTGTGCGGCGGCTCGTCGGCCAGGATCACCTGCTGCACCACGGCTTCGTTGAGTTCGCCGGTGCGGTCCAGCATGAGATTCTGCGGCTCGCGCAGGACCTGCTCGACCACCTGACGCAGGCTGTTGCCCCCGCTGGTGGCGGAGAACAGCAGGGTCTGGCGGCCTTCGCGCTCGCAACTGGCGGCGATCTGCAGCACGTCCTCGGAGAAGCCCATGTCGAGCATGCGGTCGGCTTCGTCCAGCACCAGCATCTCGATGTCCTTGAGATCCACGTTGCCGGCGTTGCGCTGCTCCAGCAGGCGACCGGGGGTGGCCACCAGGATCTCCGGATTCTTGCGCAGGCCGGCGGCCTGGACGCGGAAGTCCTCGCCGCCGATCACCAGGCCGGCCTTGAGAAAGGTGAACTGGCCGAAGCGTTCGATTTCCTTGGCGGTCTGCTGGGCCAGCTCGCGGGTCGGCAGCAGGATCAGGGCGCGGGCACCGGAACGCGGCTTGGGATCCTTGAGCAGTCGATCCAGCAGCGGCAGCAGGAAGGCCGCGGTCTTGCCGCTGCCGGTACGGGCGGTGACGCGCAGGTCATGACCTGCCAGGGCCGGGCCCACGGCAGCGGCCTGGACCGGGGTGGGCGTCTTGAAGCCCAGGGTGTCGAGGGCCTTGAGCAGGCGCTCGTGCAGAGCGAGTTCGGTAAACACGGGGTAGACCTCGGTAAACAAAGGCGGCCGCCACCGGCGACCGCAGGTGATCAGGGGACCAGACGGCTGCGGAACAGCGCCTGGTGCTCGCGGCACTGGGCGGCGGCGAGCAGGAAGACGCCATGGCCGCCGCGCTCGAATTCGAGCCAGGTGAAATCGACTTCCGGATAGAGCGCCTCGACGTGGACCTGGCTGTTGCCCACCTCCACGACCAGGATGCCCTGCTCGGTGAGGTGATCGGCCGCTTCGGCCAGCATCCGTCGCACCAGATCCAGGCCGTCGTCACCACAGGCCAGGCCCAGGGCCGGTTCGTGCTGGTACTCGGCCGGCATGTCGGCGAAGTCCTCGGCATCCACGTAGGGCGGATTGCTGACGATCAGGTCGAAGCGCTGCCCCGGCAGGCCGGCGAAGCCGTCGCCCTGCACGGTATAGACGCGCTCCTCCAGGCCGTGGCGCTCGATGTTCTGCCAGGCCACCTCCAGGGCGTCGTAGGACAGATCGCCCAGGGCCACCTCGGCCTCGGGGAAGGCATAGGCGCAGGCGATGCCGATGCAGCCCGAGCCGGTGCAGAGATCGAGGATGCGCGCTGGCGTGGCCGGCAGCCAGGGGGCGAATTGCGCTTCGATCAGCTCGCCGATGGGCGAACGCGGCACCAGCACCCGCTCGTCGACGGTGAAAGGCAGGCCGCAGAACCAGGCTTCGCCGAGCAGATAGGCGGTCGGCACGCGCTCCTGGATGCGCCTGTGCAAGAGCACCCCGAGTTCGTAGCGCTCGTCGTCTTCCAGGGCGCAGTCCAGGTAGCGGTCGGCGGTGTCCCAGGGCAGGTGCACGGCGCCCAGCACCAGGGCGCGGGCCTCGTCCCAGGCGTTGTCGTGGCCATGGCCGAAGAACAGCTCTTCGGCATGGAAGCGGCTGACGGCCCAGCGGATGTGGTCGCGCAAGGTGCGCAGGCGGGATTCGCTCATGAAAGGCTCCGGATGATCAGCCGCGCATTCTAACCCGCGCCCGGTCCGGCTGCAGGAACTTAACGCCGGACCCCTTCTTCCTAACCTAGGCTTGTTTGAAAAGTCGCCGAGCGAAGGTCAGGCAAGGCAGAAATCCGTGAGGAAGCGGAGTTTACGAGTGGTAAATGAGCATTCCGAACGGATTTTTAACGCAGCATGGCCGAGCGCAGGCACTTTTTGGACAAAGCCTAAAGGTCCAGTTAGGAGAATGTCATGAGCAAGACCGTAGCCGACCATCTCTGGGAGCGCCTCGGGCAGTGGAACGTCGAGCGCGTCTTCGGTTATCCCGGCGATGGCATCAACGGCATCATGGGTGCCCTGGGGCGGGTGGCCGAGCAGTTCGACTATGTGCGGGTGCGCCACGAGGAGATGGCCGCCTTCATGGCCTGCGCCCATGCCAAGTTCACCGGCGAGGTGGGCGTCTGCCTGGCCACTTCCGGGCCCGGGGCCATCCACCTGCTCAACGGCCTGTACGATGCCAAGATGGACCATATGCCGGTGGTCGCCCTGGTCGGCCAGCAGGCCGCCTCGTCGCTCGGCAGCGACTACCAGCAGGAAGTCGACCTGCACACCCTGTTCAAGGATGTTTCCGCCTACGTTGAGACGGTGGTGCATCCGGCGCAACTGCGCCATGTCGTCGACCGCGCCTTTCGCGTGGCCATCGCCGAGCGCCAGGTGGCCACGGTGATCATTCCCAACGACATCCAGCAATTGCCGGCGGTGGAAAGCCCGCCGCACCAGCACGCCAATGTCCTTTCCGGGGCCGGTGCCATCCCGCCACGGCCCTATGCCCAGGAAGACGACCTGCAGGCCGCCGCCGACATCCTCAATGCCGGCAAGAAGGTGGCCCTGCTGGTGGGCGCCGGTGCCCTGCAGGCGCGCAGCGAGGTGATGGCGGTGGCCGAGAAGCTCAGCGCCGGGGTGGCCAAGGCGCTGCTGGGCAAGGGTGTTGTCTCCGACGAACTGCCCTATGTCACCGGTTCCATTGGCCTGCTCGGCACCGAGGCCAGCGATCTGCTGATGCGGGAATGTGACACCCTGCTGATCGTCGGCTCGACCTTTCCCTATACCGAATTCCTGCCCAAGGAAGGCCAGGCGCGGGCGGTGCAGATCGACCTGCATGCGCGCAACATCAGCATGAGGTATCCCATCGAGCAGCCGCTGCTGGGCGATGCCGCCGAGACCCTGAGGCGCCTGCTGCCGCTGCTGCAGAGCAAGCCCCACGACAAATGGCGCGCGCGCATCGAGAAGAGCGTGGCCGACTCCTGGCATTCCATCGAGCAGCGCGCCCTGGCGCCCGCCGATCCGATCAATCCGCAGCGGGTGTTCCATGAGCTGTCCAGTCAGCTGCCACGCGACGCCATCCTCTGCGGCGACAGCGGCTCCCACACCAACTGGTATGCCCGCGACATCCGCATGAGCGGGCAGATGCTGGGGTCGCTGTCGGGCAAGCTGGCGACCATGGGCTGTGGCATTCCCTATGCGATCGCCGCCAAGTTCGCCCATCCGGATCGCCCGGTGATCGCCCTGGTGGGCGACGGCGCCATGCAGATGAACGGCAATGCCGAACTGGTCACCCTGCAGCAGTACTGGAAGAGATTCAGCAACCCGACCTTCATTGTCATGGTGCTCAACAACGGCGATCTCAACCAGGTGACCTGGGAGCAACGCGCCCTGGCCGGCGATCCCAAGTTCGCCCCGGCCCAGGACGTGCTGGACTTCCCCTATGCCCGCTATGGCGAATTACTCGGCTTCAAGGGCCTGCGCATCCATCGTCCGGACGAGGTGGCCGATGCCTGGCAGCAGGCCTTCGAAGCGGATCGCCCGGTGGTGCTGGAGTTCGTCACCGACCCCAGCGTGCCGCCGTTGCCGCCGCACATCAGCTTCGAGCAGGCGCGGGCCTTCCTCGGCGCCATCGCCAGTGGTGATCCGAATCGCTGGGACATGCTCAAGCAGGGGGCCCGACAGCTGCTGCGCTAGCCCGCGCCTCTCAGGCTCGCCAAGGACCGCCGAGGCGTATAACCTCGGCGGCCTTACAGCGCCTGGGGTATGAGCATGCAGTTGCCCGAGCAAGACCGTTTCGATCCGCCGCCGCTGCGCCTGCGGCGGCCCTTTCTAACCTCCCTCGCCGCCGGCCTCAGCACCCTCTCGGTGCTGACGGGTTTGGCCGCGCTGCTGGCGGGCGGTGCCGCGCTGCTGCAGCTGCCGCAGTTGGCGCCCTATCTGTCCCTGGCCCGCGAGACCGCCCAGGGCTTCCTGGGTGGCGGCGCGCTGCTGTTGCTGGTCGGGCTCTGGTTGCGCCGCCGCAGCCAGCGGCGCTGGCGCTATCGCAATGCCCTGAGCCTCTCGCCCGAGCTCAAGCGGCGGCGCTAGCTAGCGCTGCCGCAGGCGTGCCAGGCCACCGCCCAGCAGGCCGGTAAGGCAACCCAGCACCAGGCCGCCGACATGGGCGCCATTGGCGATGGAGCCGAAACCGAGCAGGTCGAAGACGCCGGTCAGGCAGATCACCAGCCAGATCAGCATCATGGCCACCACGCCGCGCGGCATGCGATAGGCCGGATTGGGCGCCAGCCACTGGAACAGCCAGCAGTGGCCGAGCAGGCCATAGAGCACCCCGGACAGGCCGCCGAACAGGGCCGGGCCGGTCCAGGCGTACTGCACCAGGTTGGAGCCGGCGGCGAACACCAGGGTCAGGAGCAGCAGCATCAGGCCGCCCTGGCGGAATTCGATGCGCCGACCCAGCTCCCAGTACCAGAGGGCGTTCATCGCCAGGTGCAGCAGACCGAAGTGCAGGAAGATCGGAGTGACCAGCCGCCACCATTCGCCACGGGCCAGGCTGGCGTCGAGATCGAGGAAGGCGATGTGCTCGGCGTCGATCAGGCGGAATTCCTGCAGCGTCAGGTAGTGGATCAGCGCCAGGTTGTCGCCCAGTTCGGTGGCCAGGCCCAGCAGCAGGGTGATGGCGAGAAAGACGGCGCTGACCGGACTGGCCTTGAGTTGCGCCAGCAGGCCGAAGCCGCGGGGGCCGCGGGCGGTCTGGACCTCGCCACGCGGATCGCCATCGGGATAGCGCTCATAGAGGCTGCGGGTCTCCTCGACCCGCGCCGGGTCCAGCACCCAGAGCACCTGGCTGTCGCCCTCTTCCACCACCCGGTGGCGGATCTGCAGGCGCCGCAGCAGGCGGGTGAAGCCCAGCAGGTCGCGGCCCAGGGGCACGCGCAGCACGGGTTGCGGCTGGTTCATCGCCCCTCCTCGCGCTGGACGTCGATCCAGACGAACTTGGCCGGATCGATCTGGCGTTCGTCGTCGAGGCGGTAGGCCACCAGCTTGCCGTACTTGACCGCGCTGTAGTCCAGGCAGGCCAGGTTGGGCCGCAGGGGTTCGGGATGGCCGTCGCGCCAGTAGTGACCGACGAACAGCATCGGCTCCTCTTCGCCGTAGCAGAGCAGCCCGGCCTTTTCCTCGTCGCTCAGGGGTTCGCAGGCGATTTCTGCCGGCAGCGCATCCGGCTGGAAGACCACGTCGCCATAGGTCTGGGGATCGCTTTCCCAGAACTTGGTGCGAAAGCGCGCCCGCACATAGCCGTCGCTGCCGGTGAGGCGCAGGCCGTGGGGCAAGGGCAGCGAGACGCCGTTGAGCAGGCGCGAGGCCACTCGGCTGGCCAGGCTGCCGCCAACGATGGACTGGCGGACGAAGTCCTCGTCGATGCAGGCGTCCGGATAGTGGTGGAGGAGTTCGTCGATCAGCCGCTGATCCCAGCAGGCATGCACGATGCGGAAATGACCGAAGTCCTTGCACAGCGGCAGGGTGTAGAGCCAGTCCAGGTGGTCCTGCCACTCGCCGGGATGATCGGCGAAGGCGGCCAGGGTCTCCTGGATCAGCTGGCGATGACGGGGGGTGTGTTCGCGCACCCAGGTCTGGCCGGTGCCGGGGAGCGCCGGGGTGTGCCAGGCCAGGGCATTGAGTTCGTGATTGCCGAGGATGCAGTGGGCATGGCCACCCTCGACCATGGCGCGCACCCGACGCAGGGCGCCGCGGATGCGCGGGCCGCGATCGACCAGGTCACCGAGAAAGATCGCCTGGCGTTCGGGATGCTGCCAGACGCCGTCCACCTGTTGATAGTCGAGGCGCTCCAGCAGCAGGTCCAGGGTATGGGCGCAGCCGTGGATGTCGCCGATCAGATCGTAGCCGCGGGGCATCAATCGTCTCCCAGGCGACTGCCCCAGCCGAGCTTGGTCCGGCAGATCTCGTAGTAGTTGTGATCCAGCGGGTGGATCAGCCTGAGCTTGTGGGGCTTCTTCTGAATGGTCACGGTATCGCCGGGTGCGCAGGTGAAATGATTCTGGCCATCACATGAGACCTGCGGATAGATCGTCATGTTCGGCGACACCAGGATCGACAGGGTGCTGTCGCCGGAGACCACGATGGGCCGGCTGGACAGGGTGTGGGGATACATGGGCACCACCACGATGGCATCCAGCTTGGGATGCATGATGGGACCGCCCGCCGACAGCGAGTAGGCGGTGGAACCGGTGGGGGTGGCGACGATCAGGCCGTCGGCGCGCTGGCTGCAGACGAACTGGCCGTCGATGTACAACTCGAATTCGATCATCCGGGTGGATTTGCCCGGGTGCAGCACCACGTCGTTGAGGGCATCGCCCTGGCCGATCATCTCGCCGCCGCGTTCGACGAAGGCATCCAGCAGGAAGCGCGTCTCCATCAGGTACTGGCCGTCGAGCACCTCGGCGACCTTGGTCTCCAGCTCGTCGGGGCGGATGTCGGTGAGAAAACCCAGCTTGCCGCGGTTGATCCCCAGCACCGGCACCCGCGGGCGCACCAGGGCGCGGGCGGCGCCGAGCAGGCTGCCGTCGCCACCGACCACGATCACCAGGTCGCAGATCTCGCCCATGAGCTTGC
Organism: Pseudomonas sp. MOIL14HWK12:I2; assembly: GCF_000510745.1. Classification (NCBI taxonomy): domain Bacteria; kingdom Pseudomonadati; phylum Pseudomonadota; class Gammaproteobacteria; order Pseudomonadales; family Pseudomonadaceae; genus Pseudomonas; species Pseudomonas sp. MOIL14HWK12:I2. Next base: position 858,389 of record NZ_KI783313.1, read on the forward strand.
GCGACACCGTCTGCAGGCCGTGTCCGGGCAGCACCTCGGCGATGGTGTTTTCCAGGATGACGTTGCGCCCGCGTTGCAGCAGAAAGGTCTTGAGCCGGCGGATGGTGTCCAGCACCTGGGTGCTGCCGAGTCGACCGATGATGCCGATGTTACGAAAGGAGTCCATGACGCGCCGGCGGCCCCGTTGGCTGGAAAGTGCGGAAAGTATGGGCGAAAGCCCGTGGCAGCGGCAAACCGCCCTCATCCGACCACGGGTCGCCGCCGGTGATCCGCAGCGGCCCGGCTTGGCCTATGCTGGCACCATGACGCCCTTCGCCGAGCTGCACGCCCTGCCCCGCCGCCTGAGCCAGCCCCAGGTGCGCGATCTCGCCTGGACCCTGGTCGCGCCGCCCTTGCTGGCAGCCGCCGACACCCGTCATCCGCTGGCCGCCAGCGACTGGGCGACCCACCCCGAACGTCTGGCCGACTGGCTGCGGCAACAGGACGCGGCCCCCGCGGCCCTGGCGACCTGGCTCGCCCAGGGCAGCGATCGCCGCCTGGGGCGCCAGTACGAAAGACTCTGGCAATTCGCCCTGGAGCGCGCGCCGGGGCTGAGGTTGCGCGCGGCCAACCTGCCCTTGCGCGACGGTGACCGTACCCTGGGTGAACTGGACCTGCTGGTGGAAGACGCTGAGGGGGTCCATCACCTGGAACTGGCGGTGAAGTTCTACCTGGGCGAAGGCCCGGCGGACGCGCCCCGCTGGCTGGGCCCCGGCGGCGAAGACCAGCTGGCGCGCAAGCTCGCCCATCTGCGCCAGCGCCAGTTGCCGCTGTCGGCCACGCCCCTGGCCCGGGCCAGCCTGGCGGCGCTGGACATCGCCCCGCCGCGGGCGGCGCTGTGGTTGGGCGGCTATCTGTTCCAGCCGCTCGATAGCCCCCTGCCCTGGCCGGCGGACGCCCTGCCATCCCGACAACCCCAGCTGTGGTGCGCGCGCGGGCAACTGCCGGAGGGTCCCTGGGAGGTGCTGCCCAAGGGCCACTGGCTGGCACCCGCAGTGGCCGACACGCCCTGCCTGCCGCTGCCGGACGGCGAGCCGATCTGGCCGCAATTGCTGGTGCGGCGCGATGCACGCGGCGACGAGGATGCCCGGCTGTTCCTGGTGCCTGGGGGTTGGCCGCTTCAGCCGCCGACCCACTTCGCCAGCTGAGGCTCCAGCGCGCGGCGGCCCTGAAGGCCCCCGCTGTGGATCAGCACCAGGCGACTGCCCGGGGCCAGCGCGCCGCCCTCGATTGCCTGGCGCAGGGCCAGCCAGAGCTTGCCGGTATAGAGCGGCTCCAGGGCGATCCCGGTCTGCGCCTCGAACTCCGCCATGGCCCGGGCCAGTTCGGCATCGAGGCGGCCGAAGCCACCGCGGCTGGCGTCCAGCAGGCGCCAGTTCGGGACCGTGTGCTGGGCGAGCAACCGGTCGAGGTTGGCTTCGACGCCGTGCCCGGGCGGCACCGCCAGGCCGCCCACCACCTGCCAGGCGGGATCGGCGGCGCGGATCACCCCGGCCAGGGTGGTGCCGGTGCCGGCGGCCAGCCAGACTTGCTGGCAATCGGGCCAGTCCAGGGCGGCGAGGCCCTGGCGCAACTCCGTGACGATGGCCGCGCAGGCCGCGGCGGCCTGCTCGTCGCAGCCCCCCTCGGGAATGGGCAGCAACCCGGGATAGCGCGCCTGCCAGGGCTGCCAGAAGTCGGCGTCATGGCGACGGCGATAGCCGCCATAGCCGAGCCAGTGCAGGGTCATGCCCTGGGCCTGCAGATCCTGGACGGTGGGCGTCAGACAGGGCTCGCCGCGCAGCAGGCCGACAGTGGCGAAGCCGTCTTCCCGACCCAGGGCGGCCAGCGCATGCAGATGATTGGAGTGGGCACCGCCGAGACTGATGAGCCCACGGCCCTCGCCCCGGGCCAGGCGTTCGCGCCAGGGCCGCAGCTTGTAGCCCTTGTTGCCGTTATGCGCGGCCGGGCGCTGATCCAGGCGCAGCACCGCCAGGCGCAGGTCGCGCGGCGCCAGGGCGGCGAGCTGCACCTCCTGCAGCGCGGCGGGTGGGAGAGATGTCATCCGCCGGGGATTCAGAGATTGGCGACGTCGCCATCGCTGTCATCGCCGCGGTGCTCGGCGCACAGCGTCGAGCGCAGCGGATCGAACTGGGCGGGATGCTCGACCCGCACCACCGGCCGCCCGCAGCGCTCGCCCTCCACCTCGGCCTGGCACACCGGCTGCTGGTGATGCTCCAGCCAGCGCTGGTATTGCTCGCGGCTGACCTTGCAGTGCTCGGCGACATAGCCCAGGGGATCGGCGCTGAATCGCGGCACGTCCTGGCGGCTGAGGATCAGATGACCCGCCCCCGGCTGGAAGGTGACGAACAGGATGCCCTGGCGCGCCAGGCGCTCCAGCTGGCCTTCGTTGCTGTCGCCGATCAGCTGGGCGCAGCGCTCGCGCAGCTGGCGGATGTCTTCCTGCAACTGGCCGTCCAGCTCGTCGCGGTACTTGAGTTCCACCTCGCGGATGGTCAGCTGATTCTTCAGCTCGCCCACCGCGGCGGCCACCCGGGCTTCGCTTTCGGCTTCGGACTGGATGCGCAGCGCCTCGATCTTGTAAAGGGCATTGCGCTCCAGGGTGCGCATCTGTTCGTTGAGTTCCTCGCGCTCCTGGCGGGCCAGGTCGTGCTGTTGCTCCAGGTGCTGGGCCAGGGCGGCGTAGCGCACCTCCAGCTCGGCCTTGGCGGCGCGCGCCTCGTCGGCATCGCGCTGCAGGCGGGCCAGGTCTTCCTGGTGCTGGCGGGTCAGGGTCAGCAGCCGGGTGCGCTGGCCGGCGATCAGCTTGTCCAGCGCCTCCTGGTGTTCCTGGGCGAGGATGCGGCGGACCCGTTCGAGACGGGCCTCGACATCGATGCCGTCGGCGGCACTGGGATGATATTCCCCGGCCAGTTCCACCTCGCCATCGCGCGGCGCGACCAGACCCAGGCAGTCGCGGATCGCCTGCCAGTCGTCATGCTCGGCCTCGCTGCGCGGATCCCAGAGATCGCCCTGGTGCCAGGAAATCGGACAGTGGCTGCGACTGGCCAGGCGAATCGGCCCGGCGCCCAGGTCGGGACCGACATCGCCGCGCTCGGCCAGCTCCGTAAGCGGCAGGTCCCACTCCGGCAGCGGACTGCCCTGGGCATCGAAGGCCAGCAGGAAAAACACCGCGGCCTTGACCCGGCGGTGGTCGTCCAGCAGCAGATAGACGAAGCGATGGCGCCGTCCGGCGCAGTCGAGCAGCGTCTGGTCGCCCTGCCAGAGCGCCTGGAAATCGGGAAACAGCAAGGCGCGATTCACACCCTGGTCGCCGAACCCCAGCACCACCGGGGTCAGTACCGCCTCTTCGTTCAACGTCTCTGCCATCTCTCGCCGCGTGCTCTGTCGATCCCACATGAATACCGAGGCCGGCCTCTCGCCAATTGGCGACCGGACCTGCATCCGCGCGCCGACCTCTGGCGGCGACGCGCTTGATCCGCGTCGCCGCCCGACTGCTCCAACGCGCCGGGCCCCCACCCGACGCATCAGGACGGCAGCTTAGCCAATCCTGGTCGGCGGGATGGAAGAGAGGCCAGACATTGGGACGAGGGTCGGTCCGGAACCGATGTTATGCGGAGTGGATCACAGAAATCATCCCTGATTGCAACGAAGAGTTACAGCTCGGCGGCAAGGCGAGTGGCCTGATCGATGGCGCGCTTGGCATCGAGTTCGGCGGCGACATCCGCGCCCCCAACCCGATGCACCGCCATGCCGGCGCCGAGCAACTCGTCTTCCAGCTCGCGCAGGGACTCCTGGCCGGCGCAGAGCACGACGTTGTCGACGTCCAGCACCTGCTCGCCGCCATCGGGCAGGCGCAGGTGCAGACCGGCATCGTCGATGCCCAGGTATTCCACCCCGCCAATGGCCTTGACGCCGCGCTGCTGCAGACGCGCGCGGTGGATCCAGCCGGTGGTTTTGCCCAGGCCCTTGCCGGGCTTGCCCGGCTTGCGCTGCAACAACCAGACCTCGCGCGGCACTGCCGGCGGTGCGGCCGGGGCCAGGCCGCCACGGCTGCTGAAGCTGGGGTCTATGCCCCACTCGCGGTAGAAGGCGGTGATGGGCTCTGCCTCCTGGTGGCCATGGGTGAGGAAATCCGCCACGTCGAAGCCGATGCCACCGGCGCCGATCAGGGCGACCCGTCGGCCTACCGGCTTGCGCTCCAGCAGGACATCCAGATAGCCCAGTACCTTGGGATGGTCGACTCCCGGAATGGGCGGCACCCGCGGCGTCACCCCGGTGGCCAGGATCACCGCGGCGAAGCCCTCGGCCTGCAACTCGCCGGCGCTGACGCGATGGTTGAGGCGGACGTCCACCCCCAGTCGCTCCAGGCGCCGCTGGAAATACCTCAGGGTCTCGCCGAATTCTTCCTTGCCCGGAATGCGCCGGGCGACGTTGAACTGGCCACCGATCCGCTCGCTGGCTTCGAACAGCACTACCTTATGGCCGCGCTGGGCCAGGGTGCAGGCGGCGGCCAGGCCAGCCGGCCCGGCGCCGACCACGGCGAAGGTGCGGGCCTCGGCGGCGGGCAGGATCTGCAATTCGGTCTCGTGGCAGGCGCGCGGATTGACCAGGCAGCTGGTCAGCTTGCCAGCGAAGGTATGGTCCAGGCAGGCCTGGTTGCAGGCGATGCAGGTGTTGATCTCGTCGGCGCGGCCGGCGGCGGCCTTGGCGACGAAATCCGGATCGGCCAGCAGCGGGCGGGCCATGGACACCAGGTCGGCCTGGCCGGCGGCGAGGATGGCCTCGGCCACCTCGGGGGTGTTGATGCGGTTGGTGGCGATCAGCGGCACCCGCACCCGGCCCTTGAGCTGGGCGGTGACGGCGGCAAAGGCGCCGCGTGGCACCAGGGTGGCGATGGTGGGGATGCGCGCCTCGTGCCAGCCGATGCCGGTGTTGATCAGGCTGACCCCGGCGGCTTCCAGCCAGAGCGCCAGCTGCAGGCATTCCTCGGGGGTGCTGCCCTGCTCCACCAGGTCCAGCAGCGAGAGACGGAAGATAATCAGGAAATCCGGACCGGTCGCCGCGCGGATGCCTTCGACGATGGCCAGCGGCAAGCGGCAGCGCTGGGCGAAGTCGCCGCCCCAGCGATCCGTGCGGTGATTGGTCCGCGCGGCGATGAACTGGTTGATGAAGTAGCCTTCGGAACCCATCACCTCGACGCCGTCGTAACCGGCCTGTTGCGCCAGGGTGGCGCAGCGGATGAAGGCGGCGATCTGCCCCTCCACCTCGGCCTCGTCCAGTTCGCGCGGGGTGAAGGGATTGATCGGTGCCTGCAGCGCCGAGGGCGCCACCAGCTGGGGGTTATAGGCATAGCGCCCGGCGTGCAGGATCTGCAGGCAGATACGGCCGCCGGCGGCGTGCACCGCGTCCGTTACCGGCCGATGATGCTCGGCTTCCTCGGGGGTGGTCAGCTTGGCCGCGCCCTTGGCCACGGCGCCCTCTTCGTTCGGCGCGATGCCGCCGGTGACGATCAGCCCCACCCCGCCCCGTGCCCGCTCGGCGAAAAAGGCCGCCATCCGCGCGAAACCGCCGGGCCGCTCTTCCAGCCCCGTGTGCATGGACCCCATCACCACGCGATTGCGCAACGTGATCGACCCCACGGGCAGAGGTTCGAGCAGATACGGATAGTTATCCATAGGGGTGGTATTACGGGCGGCAAGCTCGATCATGGCGGTCTCCGGTGGTTGGCCTTTCTGGGAAAGCCTGGCGCAACGATAGGAGGAGCGCGCCCCCGTCTCAATCACCGGAAATGACAACCTCTTTACCCAAATGCACAGCCGCCCCTTGGCAGTGGCGGTCTGGTCTCCTACCCTGAGCACCTTTATCCCGCCCGGCCCAGGAGGCCGGACCGCTCTGGAGTGCCGATGCGCAAGCTCGTGTTCCTGGTGCTGATCGCCCTGTTCGCCGTACTGGCGGGCTGGGTGGCCCAGCGGCCAGCCTTCCATTACCTGTCGGATCTGCGCAGCAGCCTGGCGGTGGACCTGACCACCACGCCGGCGGCCGCCACCACCGGCAACCTGCTGGGGATCGAGCCCGAGCTGATCGCCCTGGACTACGGCAATCCCGAGCGACTGCGCCTCAAGCTCGATGCCTATCTGGCCAATGCGCGGCGCCTGGGTCTGATCGGCGCCCAGACCATCGTGGTGCTGCCCGAACACCTGGGCACTCCGCTGGCGCTGATGGGCGAGAAACCCGAGGTCTATGCCGCCGCCCGCAGCGAAGACGCCATCCAGTGGCTGCTGCTGGGCAATCCGCTGCGCGTGGCCCGCGCCTGGTTCCAGGCCGAGGGTGACCGGCGCCTGGCCGACAGCCTGTTGCGCATGAAGGCCTGGGACATGGCCAGCGCCTATCAGCAACTCTTCGGCGGACTCGCCCGCCAGTACGGTGTCACCCTGGTGGCTGGCTCCATCGTGCTGCCCGGTCCGACCCTGGTCGACGGCGAATTGCAGGTGGGCACGGGACCGCTGCGCAATGTCACCCTGGTCTTCGGACCCGATGGCAAGGTGCTCGGCCAGCCGCTGGTGCGGCCCCTGACAGCCCGGGAACGCGGCGACGATCTCAGTCCACCCCTGCTGCGATTGGAGACGCCGCTGGGCCGTCTGGGCGTCATCCAGGGCAGCGACACCGGCCGCGCCAGGGTGCTCGACGATCCCCAGGTGGAACTGCTGGCGATCCCCGCCCTCGCCTCGGGCGCCACCCCGGCACCGGCGCCCTTCGATGTGCAGCGTCTGCGCGCCGCCGGCATTCGCGCCGCGCTGGAGGTGCAGTTGCGCGGACGGCTCTGGGAATGGCAGGCCGGCGGCGGCAGCCGGGCCTTCACCCCGGACGCCGAAGCCGCCACCGATCCTGCCCGGGCCGGCAGCAAGCTGATCAATCTGCGGCTATGAGCGCGCCGGCGCTGCGCCTGGGCGATCTCTCCACCGGCTTCGTGCTGGCCTTGGCCGCGGCCGTCGACCAGCGGGGCGCCGATGCCGCCGGCCTGCTGGCGCGCTTCGGCCTGAGCGCGGCGCGGCTGGCCGAACCCGGCGGACGGCTGTCGATTCCCCATTACATGCGCCTGGGCCACGCCGCCCTGGAGCTGACCGGCGATCCGGCACTGGGCCTGGCCATGGGTCGGGCGATGCGCCCGGCCTTTCTCGGTCTCGCCGGCGTCACCGTGGGCCAGGCGCCGGACGTGCGCCACGCCGCCGAGACGCTGCTCAGGCTGGAGCCGCTCTATGGCCGCAACTACCGGGGTCGGTCGCGCTATGCCGCCCAGGGTCGCGACGCCTGGCTGCACTTCTATAGCATCAGCCCCTACAACGCCTACAACCGCTTCGTGGTGGACGCGGTGCTGAGCGCCTGGCTGGCCTTGCTGGGCACGGTGGCCGGCCAGGCGCTGCAACCGCGCCGCGTGCTCATCGAATACCCTGCCCCGGCGGACCTCGCGCCCTACGCGACCGCCTTTGGTTGCCCGGTGGAATTCGGCGCCGCGGAGAATGCCCTGTTGCTCGAAGCCGCGACCCTGAGCCGGTCCGGTCCCGAACATTGCCCGGCCACCTGGCGCCAGTTGCTGGCGCTGAGCGACGCCGAGCACGGCCGGCTGACCCGCACCCGCGGACTCACCGAGCGGGTGGTCGAGGTCATGGGGCCGCTGTTGCGGCATGGCGAGCCGACCCTGGAACAGATCGCCAGCCGGCTGCGCCTGCCCTCCTGGACGCTCAGGCGCAAGCTGGCCGAGGAAGGCACCCAGTATCGCGCCCTGCTCAACCTGACCCGCCGCGACCTGGCCCTGGCCTATATCCGTGACACCGAGGCCAGTTTCGGCGAGATCGCCTACCTGCTCGGTTTCGCCTCCCCCGCCGCCTTCCAGCGCGCCTTCAAGCGCTGGACCGACCAGACCCCCGGCGACTGGCGGCGCCTGCAGCGGCAGGGCGTGGCCGGCTGAAGGGAGCATAGGCGCCGATCGTGGGTCCTAACTGCCTGATCCTTCACCAGGACTGCGCTCGCCCCATGCCCAATTTCCTGTTTGCCCTGCTACTGCTGTGCCTGGCGCTGCCGCTGCGCGCCGCCGAACCCCCCGCCCAGGCCGCGACCGGCCTCGATCCCCAGCAGGCGCGCCAGGTCGCGGCCCTGCTGCAGGATCCGCAGCGGCGCCAGGACCTGATCCTGACCCTGCAGGCCATTGCCAGCCAGCCGGCCAGCGCGGCCGCGACCAACCCGGCGCCGGCGAGCACAACAACCGCCGCTGCGCCGGCCACGGCCGCCACCGCGGCTACAGGCGAAGAAAAGACGCTGGTGCCCCTGGAAGCCAATGGCCTGATCGCCCAGACGCTCAGTCGCGTCGGGCGCTGGGCCGACAACCTGGGCAGCGAACTGAATCAGGTACAGCGGGCGGTACGCAGCCTGCCGGACTGGTCGCGCGCCAGCTTCACCTCCGAAGCGGGTCGCCGGGCCCTGTTGCAGGCCATGCTGACCCTGGCCACCCTCTTCGCCGCCGGCCTGCTCGTCGAGTGGCTGATCCGTCGAGCACTCCAGCGCCCTCGGCAACGGCTGCAGCGCCAGGCCGATCACGCCGACAGCCGCGCCCGCCGCCAAGCCCAGCAGCAGGCGGCCCAGCCGTCACCGCCTGCGGCCGCGGCACCCGCGGCCGAAGAGGCCGCCACCCGCCCGGCCGAACCCGCGGTGGCCCTGGTCATGACCCAGCGCGACGGCGTGGATCAGCTCGAAGAGGTGCCCATCGCCCCGTCCGATAGCGCCGCACCGGTGCCGGATGAGCCCGCGCCCAGCTCCATCCCGGCCGATCCCGCTCCCGCCAGCTCCGCCCGACGCAGCGGCGAAGAGCACTGGACCACCCTGCGACACCTGCCCTTCGCCCTCGGGCTGCTGGTGCTGGAAGTGCTGCCGCTGCTGGCCTTCTGGGCCATGGCGGCGCTGCTCATCCACTATCTGGTGGGCTCGGATGCCAACCTGCGCGAGCTGGTCGGCGGCTTCCTCGGCGCCTACCTCACCACCCGCCTGGCGCTGATCGTCATTCGCCTCCTGATCGACCCCGCCGCCCACGGCATCCGCCTGCTCAAGGTCAAGGCGCCCCTCGCCTGCACCCTGCTGCGCTGGCTGCACGCCTTCGTCGCCCTGATCACCTTCGGCCTGGCGCTGGCCCAGGCCGCGGACATCCTCGGCGCCAACGAAGAAGGCCGCGAGGCCATCGTCAAGCTGGTCTCGCTGCTGGCCCACCTGCTGGTGGTGGGGCTGATCTTCCACGTGCGCCGGCCGGTGGCCGCGCGCATCGCCGGGCGTCAGGATGGCAGTGGTGCCCTGGCCGTGCTGCGCGCCTGGCTGGGCCAGGTCTGGGCGGTGTTCGCCGCGGTGTTCGTCATGGGCGGCTGGACCATGTGGGCGCTGGACATCGAGAACGGTCTGCCGCGGCTGATGAACTTCGTCGCGCTGTCCGCCGGCATCGTCATCCTCGGGCGCCTGGCGGCGGTGTTCCTGCTCGGCCTGCTGGGTCGGCTGTTCCAGCCGGCGGCGAGCGAAGGCGCCAGCGGCAGCGATCTGCACCTGCAGCGCTACTATCCGCTGGCGCGCTGGCTGGTGGGGGTGATCGTCACCCTGATCACCGCCCTGGCGCTGTTCCAGTCCTGGGGCTGGGGCGTGCTGGACTGGTTCGGCGAGGGCAGCATCGGTCGCAACCTGCTGTCCGCCTTCCTCACCATCCTCATCGCCGCCATCATCGCCGTGGCGATCTGGGAAGGGGCCAACGCCGCTGTGAACCGGCGACTGAGCAGCTGGAGCGAACGCGGCGATACGGTGCGCGCCGCCCGGCTGCGCACCCTGCTGCCCATGCTGCGCACCGGCCTGTTCATCCTGGTCGCGCTGATCGTCGGCCTCACCGCCCTGAGCGAGCTGGGCATCAACACCACGCCGCTGCTGGCCAGCGCCAGCATCATCGGGGTGGCGCTGGGCTTCGGCTCGCAGAAGCTGGTGCAGGATTTCATCACCGGCATCTTCCTGCTGCTGGAAAACGCCATGCAGGTGGGCGACTGGGTCACCGTGGCCGGGGTCTCGGGCACCGTGGAATATTTGTCGATCCGCACCGTGCGCCTGCGCGCCGGCGACGGCTCCCTGCACATCGTGCCCTTCAGCTCGGTGTCGGCGGTCAACAACATCAACCGCGGTCTGGGCAACGCCGCCCTGCGCATCAGCGTGGGCTACGAGGAAGACATCGAGCGCGTCATCGCCGAACTCAAGGACATCGGCGCCGGCATGCGCGCCGACGATGCCTTCAAGGAGCTGATCCTCGCCGATCTGGAGATCTGGGGCGTGGACGCCGTCGACGGCTCCATGGTGACCATCGCCGGCCAGATGAGATGCCTCGACAAGGGCCGCTGGGGCGTGCAGCGCGAACTCAATCGCCGCATCCTCGAACGCTTCCGCGAGCGCGGCATCGAGATCGCCAATCCGCGCGCCAGTCTGCTGCTGCCCAGCGAAGCCGGTATCGTACCCTCCACGCCCATCCCGTCACGCCCTGCGGAGTGAACCCCGTGCAGTACCGCCAAGACGCCTTCAACGGCCTGATCATCGATGCCGCCTCGCTGCCCACCGACCGCGAGGCTTTCGCCCCGGCACTAGAGGAGTTGCTCGACCGCGCCCGGCGCGAGGGACGCAACCTGATCTGGCTGACCCTGCCCCTGGCCCTCGGCGATCTGGTGGGGATCGCCACCGCCGCCGGCTTCGTCTTTCACAACTGCCTGGAGCAGGAGCTGACCCTGGTCTGGCGCGGCACCCCCACGGCCTTCGCGCCCTTCGTGCCGACCCACAGCCTGGGTGTGGGCGGCCTGGTACTCAACGACCGCGGCGAATTGCTGGCGATCCGCGAGCGCGGCAGCCAGGGTTACAAGCTGCCGGGCGGCCATGTCGAACTGGGCGAAGACCTGGCGCCGGCGGTGGTCCGCGAAGTCTGGGAGGAAACCGGCATCCGCAGCGCCTTTCGCAGCGTGGTCGGCCTGGTGACCACCCATCCCTACCGCTTCGGCAAGTCCAATCTCTATGTGGTCTGCTGCCTCGATCCGCTGAGTGCCGAGATCGCCATCCAGGATCCGGAGGAGATCGAGGACGCCCGCTGGCTGGCGCTGCCCGAGTACCTGGCGGATCCGGGCAACAGCGCCTTCAATCGCGAGCTGGTGCGCAGCCTGGCGCAGGCCGAGGGCCTGCAGGCGAGTGCGCTGAACAGCGAGCGCTATCCCAAGGCCGAGGTCTTTCTCGCTCAGCCGTCGAAGGACTGATCCATGCTCTCGGCCGGATGAGCGTCGCGCGGACGCCCCACCGGACGGGCGGGAATGCCCACCACCGTGGTATGGGGCGCCACCGGGTGCAGGACCACGCTGTTGGCGCCGATCTTGGCGCCTTCGCCGATCTCCAGATTGCCGAGGATCTTGACCCCGGCACCGATCATCACCCCGCGCCGCACCTTGGGATGCCGATCGCCCTGCTCCTTGCCGGTGCCGCCCAGGGTCACCTGCTGCAGGATGGAGACGTCGTCTTCCACCACCGCGGTTTCGCCGATGACGATACCGGTGCCGTGGTCGAGCATGATGCCGCGCCCCAGCCGGGCGGCCGGGTGGATGTCGATGGCCAGCAGCCGATTGCAACGCGCCTGCAGGTGCAGGGCCAGCAGCCGCTCGTCGTTGCGCCAGAGGGCATGGCTCAGGCGCTGGGTCTGCAGCGCCAGGAAGCCCTTGGAGAACAGGAAGATCTCCAGCAGGCTGGCATAGGCCGGATCCCGCGCCAGCACCGCTTCCAGGTCCGCGCAGGCCGCCGCGGTCAATTCTGGCCACTCGGCATGCAGGGCGGCGAAGCGCTCGGCGAGGGCCTCGGCCTGCCCTGGATCCTCCGCCAGGGCCTCGGCGCAGCGCCGGACCAGGGCTGCCGTCAGATCCACCGGCTGCAGCAGCGCGCGCGTCAGCCCCGCGGCCAGGGCCGGGGCATCGCGACGCCCGGCCTCGGCCTGGGCGCGCAGGAGTTGCCAGAGTTCGGGAGCGGAGCGAGGCGGCATGGCGGATAGGCGTCCTTAACTAAAGGCGCCCAGCTTAACGGGCACAGCGTTCAGCGTCTTGTACATCAGGGTGGTGCTGTCGCGGCGTTCCGGTTGGCGGGCATCCAGGGAATAGCCGGGAATCCTGCCGACCACCTGATAGCCGAGGGACAGATAGAGCGGCTCGGCATGGTCGTCGCTGCGGGTGTCCAGGGTCAGCAATTCCCGTCCTTCGGCCCGCGCGGCCGCTTCCACCGCCTGCATCAGCCGGCGCGCGAGTCCCTGGCGCCGGTAGTCCGGATGCACCAGCAACTTGACCACGTCCGCGCGGTGCGGCTGGTTGGCCGGGGTATCCAGCACCAGCTGCACGCTGCCGACCACCCGGTCGTCCTGCAGCGCGGCAAACAGCACCCGGGTGCCCCGGGCCAGGCCCGGCGCCACGGCTTCGGTCCAGAAACGGCGATTCACGTTGTCGGCGAGCGGCAGGATGAAGCCGATGCTGGCGCCCTGCTCGACACAGGCGGCCAGCAGGCGTTGAAAGTCATCCAGCTGACGGGTGAAGGCGGCAGCCTCGAGCTGCTCGATACGCAGGGACGCACTCATGGACACACCTCAGATCATGAACAGGAGATAACGGGCGCCCGCCGGACCACTGAGGAAGCGGCTGCTGCCCCAGAGGCGATAGCGCAGGCAATCGCCGACGCCCAGGCGGTAGGACTGGTCTTCGATCCACAGCTGCAACTCGCCTTCGAGCAGCAGCAGATGGTGTTCGAGGCCTGGGCGGGGCGATGCCTCGTAGCGGATGTCTACGCCCGGCCCGAGCGCGCTTTCGATGACCTCACCCGCCAGGGCCTGGGCCGGCGGCGACACCGAACGGCGGGTGAACGCCTGCGCGGGATCGCTCCAGATCTGCTGCGCCTGGCGCTGGACCTGGGCCGGATAGCGGCTTTCCACGCTGTGCAGCAGGCGCGTCAGGGTCAGGCCGTAGGCTGAACAGAGTTGCCCGAGCACCGCCGTGGTCGGGCTGACCTCGGCGTTCTCCAGGCGAGACAGCGTCGCGCGACTGACCCCACTCAAGGACGCCAATTGCTCCAGGGACCATTCACGCTCCAGGCGCAGCGCCTTGAGCCTTACCGCCAGTTGTTGATCCAGCATGACCACCTCCCGATTCAGGGAATTTTTCTCACATAAGAGAGAAAAGTGCAAGGTTAGTGCTGTGCTACCCCTGTCGCATCAGGCCGCTGCCAAAGTTGATATCGCGTTAAACCTTATCGGAGAAACTCTTTACCGGGCACGTCGTTATATCCAGATGCCTTTCCGGACCATTCAGCAACGAGAGGCTCTAGCCAAGCCGTCCGCATTCTTCCACCGGCATCGAAAGAGCGCTACTCTGTAACATCGAACAAGCAGGTACGCGCGACGAAGATGATAATTTTCAAGCGACTCCAGAACGCGACTTCGATAAAGGCGTCTGAATGCCTGAGCGCATCAAACCCCAGCGAAAACGCTCCCTGCAGCAAGATGTTTCAAGAATTTTCAGCGCCAGACAGGGGTTCCAACCGGAAAGTCATTCCGACCTTGGCCGAATTCTTTTACAGCTCCTGTACAACTTTTCCGGAAACGGCTCTAGCAGGACAAAGTTCAAGTTTAAGTCTGTATCGAAGTTGCACCTCGTATAACAATATATCCCTCCATCAGCCCGCTCGAACTCGCTTTATAAACCCCTACTCTCAATATCCGAATCGCTTAGCCTTTGGGGGCACGCATTCAACTGTTCAATAATTGAAAGTGGGAGAAGTTCTTATGGCCAACAAAAGTAGCAATCCAGGTAACTTCGCCAACAATCGCGAGCGCGCCGCCGAGGCGGGTCGCAAGGGCGGACGGGCGAGCGGCGGCAACTTCGCCAACAACCCGGCCCGGGCGTCCGAAGCCGGGCGCAAGGGTGGCCAGAACAGCCATGGCACCCGCCGTCCCGAGGCCGCGAACGACGCCGCGGCGACCTGAGGCATTCTGCCCCCATGGCAGCCGCCTCGGATCAGAGACTCCGGGCCGGCTGCTACCTTTGCTTCTCGCTTACCCTCCTGCCCCGCCGCCCGCCGCCTATCCTGCTCCTCCAGTGAGTTCCAACTCACACAAATGCATGACCGTGCTACTTTTATCGGACAACCCGAGTGGTCCCCAGGGCTCGCTCTCCCTGCTTCTGTCCGTCTGCGCCGGTGCCCATGCTCAACAACATTCGCATCCAGAACAAACTCTTCGCCGGCTTCGCCGCCATCATCGCCCTGGTGGTCCTGCTGCTCTGGCTGACCTATGCCGCCTTGCAGAGCCTGGTCGACGCCAACCGCTGGGACAGGCACACCGCCGAGGTGCTGCTGTCGGTTACGGCGCTGGACAACAACCTGCTGGAAACCCGCGCCAGATTGCGCACCTTCTGGTACTCAGGCGCTAGCGCCGATGCCGATACCGCGCGCCAGGCGCTGACGTCCCTGACCGCGGCCGTCCGTGTGCCCCAGCAACTGACCCAGGACAACGCCAGCCAGCAGCAGCGCTTCGCGCGCCTGAGCGCCGATCTCGACAACTGGCGGCAGAACACCTTCGAGCCCCTCCTGCGCCTGCGCGAGACGGGCAATCTCAGTCCCGCTCAACTGGCCAACGAACCGCTGGTCACCGCCCTGTCCACCCAGGTCACCAACCTGCGCCAGCAGATCCAGGGCATAGGCGACGAAGAGCGCCGGCTGTCCGCGCAACGGGCGGGCCATACCGAGGAAGTGCGTGACCAGCTGACCTGGACCCTGGTGGCCGGCGGCGCCTTCTGCGTCCTGCTGGCCGCCCTCATCGCCTGGTTGCTGTCCCATCACCTGTTACGCTCGATTCGGCGCCTGACCGACACCGTGGCGCGCATCTCCGCCGGTGACAGCGGCGCTCGGGTGCAGGTGCTAGGCCGTGACGAACTCGCCCAGGTGGGCCTGGCCTTCAATCAGATGGCGCAGCAGATCCAGGACGACCACGCCCGCGAACAGGCGCTGATGCACCGCCTGCGCGCCGATGTGGACGACCTGCTCGGGGTGGTCAACCGGGCTGCCGCGGGCGACCTCACCGGGCGCACCAGCGTCACCGGCGACGACGCCATCGGCCAACTGGCTCGCGGCCTGAGCAAGATGATCGAGGACCTGCGCGGCATGATCGCCAAGGTGCAGCGCGCCGGTATCCAGGTGACCTCTTCCACCACCGAGATCGCCGCCTCCTCCCGCCAGCAGGAGGCCACCAGCATCGAGCAGGCGCAGACCAGCGTGGAAGTGCTGAGCACCACGCGGGAGATCGCCGCCAACGCCAACGCCCTGGTACGCACCATGGAAGAAGCCGTGCAGGTCGCCGACGAGACCACCCAGGGCGCGGAGCAGGCGCGTAGCAGCCTGGCGAGCATGGACGGCACCATGCAGCGCATGGTGGCCGCCACCGATTCCATCAACGCCAAGCTCGCCGCCCTGTCGGAGAAGTCCAGCCACATCAACAAGGTGCTGACCACCATCACCAAGGTCGCCGATCAGACCAACCTGCTGTCGCTCAACGCCGCCATCGAGGCGGAAAAGGCCGGCGAGGCGGGGCGGGGCTTTTCGGTGGTGGCCACCGAGATCCGCCGGCTGTCCGACCAGACCACCGCCGCCACCGACGACATCGAGCAGATGCTCAAGGACATGAATTCCGCGGTGTCCGCCAGCGTCATGGGCATGGACAAGTTTTCCGAGGAGATCCGCCGCAGCGTGCAGGAGGTGGCCAGCGTCAGCGACCAGCTGGCCGAGGTGATCGAGGACGTGCAGAAGCTGCCGGCGCGCTTCGACATCGTGCTGGAGGGCATGCAGTCCCAGGCCGTGGGCGCCGGCCAGATCGCCGAGACCATCACCCAGCTCAACGACAGCACCCAGCAGACCACCGAGGCGCTCAAGGCTACCAGCGAGGCGGTCCAGTACCTGCAGCAGGCAGCCCAGGACCTGCAGAGCAGCGTCGCCACCTTCTCGGTCACCCGTTGAGCATGCAGATCCTGGTCTTCCAGCTGGCCGAGGCCGCGGCGGCCCTGCCGACGACGGCGATCCGCCAGGTGCTGCCCCTGCTGCAGCTCACCCGCTTTCCTGCGGCGCCCACGGGCGTCGCCGGCCTGATGAATCTGCACGGCGCGGCGATCCCGGTGGTCGACGTCACCGCCATGAGCGGCGGCCCGGCGGCCCGGGCGCGCCAGGACACCCGCATCCTGCTGGTGGACTTCACCCTGCCCGAGGGCGGTAGCCGTCCGCTCGGCCTGGTGGTGGAAGGCGTCGCCGGCGTGCGCCGGGTCACCGCCCGCATGCCCCGACCGGCCGGCGTCCGCCTGCCCGACTACCCCTGGCTCGGCGAAGTGCTGGAGACGCCCGAGGGCCTCTGGCTGTGGCTGGAACCCGACCGGCTGCTCTCGCCAACCCTGGCCGCCCTGCTGTTCCAGGAGGCCGCGTGAAGCTCGATCCCCGGCTGGCGCCCCTGGTGCGGGCGCGCACCGGTCTGGCCATCGCCGACGACATGCTCGGTCGCGCCATCCGCCAGCGCCTGCGCGAGCGCCAGGAGGGCGATGCGGAGGCCTATATGGCGCGCATCCTCGACGACGAAGGCGAATTCGCCGATCTGCTGGACCTGCTGGTCATCCCCGAGACCTGGTTCTTTCGCGATCCCCAGGCGATCGCCCACGCCGCCCGCTTCGCCCAGGAGCGCCACGCCCGCAGCGGCGCGCCGGTGCGGCTGCTCAGTCTGCCCTGCTCCACCGGCGAAGAACCCTATACCCTGGCCATGGCGCTGTTCGATACCGGCCTGCCCGCACAGGCCTTCCAGGTCACCGCGGTGGACATCAACGAGCCGTCCCTGGAGCGCGCCCGCCGCGGCCTCTATGGGCGCAACTCTTTTCGCGCCCGCGACCTCGGCTTTCGCGATCGCTATTTCGACGCCGAGGGCGATCGCCAGCGCCTGGCCGAACGGGTGCGCAACCAGGTGCGCTTTCGCCAGGGCAACATCCTGCAGCTGGGCAGCCTGCGCGACGGCGCGCCCTTCGACGTGGTGCTCTGCCGCAATCTGCTGATCTATTTCGACGACCAGACCCAGGGCCGTGCTCTCAGCCACCTGGCCGCCCTGATGCACGACGACGGCCTGCTCTGCGTCGGCAGTTCGGAAATGGTCAGCGCCATGCGGCATGGCTTCGCCAGCCTGGGCGTGGCCCACGCCTCGGCACTGGTCAAACGCCAGGCCGCAGGCGCCGAACCCGCGCGTCCGCACCCGCAGCCGGCGTCGCCACGGCGCAAGGCCGCGGTGCGACCGCCGCCCCCGGCGCCGCCCCTGCCCGCCCGCCTGCGCGCCAGAAGCACACCCGCACCCGCTCCGATAACACCGGTCGCCAGCAGCGCTCAGCCGCTCGATGAAGCCCAGCGCCTGGCCGACGCCGGGCGTGGCGCCGAAGCCGAGGCGCTGCTGCGCAACATGCTCGAGGCGGATCGCAGCCAGGCCGGTGCCCACTTCCTGCTGGCGCTGATCCTGCCCGACGACCGCGCCGCCGAAGCCGAGCGGGCGCTGCGCCAGGCCCTCTATCTGGAGCCGGGGCACTATCCCGCCCTCTGTCGCCTGGCGCTGATCTGCGAAAGAGCCGGCCGCCTCGACGAAGCCGGACGCCTGCGCGAGCGCGCCGCGCGCATCCAGACCCGCGCCGGTGACGACGCATGAGCCTGAATCGTGAACTCAGCGCCCTGGAGCGCGCCGCCTGGGCCGAGCACTATGCCGAACCCCTGGACGACCGCCAGGCGCGCTCGGCCAGCGCCCTGGTCTTTCGTCTGGGCGCCGAATGGCTGGGGCTGCCGGGCAGTTGCCTGGTGACCGCCACCGAACCCACCGCCGTGCACCGCGTTCCTCACCGGCGTTCGCCGCTGCTCCGCGGCATCGTCCCGGTACGCGGCCAGCTCCAGCCCTGCATTGCCCTGGAGCTGCTGCTGGCGGTGGCACCGGGTGACCAGACCCGTGGCTTTCCGCGCCTGCTGCTGTTGCATGTCGGCCGCCGCGACTGGGCCGTGCAGGTGGACGAGGTGCTGGGGCTGCAGCGCTATGCCCCCGGCGAGGTGCAGCCGCCTCCCGCGACCCTGGGCGGCGACTTACTCAGCTATCTGGGCGGTGTCTATCGCGAAGGCGAGTACCAGGTCGGCCTGCTCGATCTGCCACGGCTGGAGCGGGCCCTGGAGGAGGCGCTGCGATGAGCCAGCCACCGCGCGATGTGCGCGAGATGTCCCTCTATGATCTCTTCGCCAGCGAAGTGCAGAGTCATCTGCAGCCGCTGGATGCCGGCCTGCTGCGTCTGGAGCGCGATCCCTCAGACACGGGGGTGATCGAGCCGATGATGCGCGCGGCCCATTCCATCAAGGGTGCGGCGCGCATCGTCGATCTCGACGGCCTGGTGGAGTTGGCCCATGCCATGGAGGACTGCCTGGTCGCCGTCCAGGCCGGGCGCCGCAGGCTCGGACCGGCGGATATCGACCAGCTGTTTCGCTGCGTCGACGTCCTCGGCGAGGTCAGTCGCCTGGACGAAGCCGCCAGCCAGCGCTGGCAGCGCGAGCAGCGTGATGCCCAGCGGGCACTGGCGCAGGCGCTCAGCGCCACTGACAGCGAAGCGCCCCCGCCTGTCGTGGCCGCCCCCCAGGAGCCGATGCCTGCCCCGGCGGTCCAGGACGAACCGGCACCTGACGCCGAGCGCAGTCGGGATCCGCTGCGGGTGGACAGTGGTCGCTTCAACCAGATTCTCGCCCTCACCAGCGAGGCGCGGGTCATGGGCCTCGGCCTGCATGGCCTGGTCCAGGGCTTCCAGGGCTATCGCGCCGAATTGCAGGGACTGTTCGGCCAGGCCCAGGCGGTCAGCAGCGAGTTGCGTCAGCGCCAGGAAGGCCTGCTCGATCGCTATCAGCAGCAGCTGCAGGCTCTGGAAGCCTATGAGCGGCGCCTGCTTGGGGTCTGCCAGGGACTGCTGGACGAGGTGCTGGGGGTGCGCATGCGCCCGCTGCGCGATGCCGTCCAGGGCTTTCCGCGACTGGTGCGCGACCTGGCCCGGGGGCTGGACAAGGACGCCGTGCTGCAGGTGGACGGCGCCGACACCCTGATCGATCGCGAGGTGCTGGCGCGGCTGGAAAGCCCGCTCAATCACCTCCTGCGCAACGCCGTCGACCACGGCCTGGAAACCCCGGCCGAACGCCGCGCCTTGGGCAAGCCCGAGTGCGGCCAGATTCGCCTCGAGGCGCGGCATGTCGCCGGCCGCCTGCAGGTCAGTCTGCACGACGACGGTCGTGGCCTGGACTTGGAGCGCATCCGCGCCGCGGTGATCGCCCGCCGCCTCAGTCCGCCGCCAGTGGCCGCCGAGCTGAGCCCGGCGGAGTTACTGGAATTCCTGCTGCTGCCCGGCTTCAGTCTCAAGGAGACGGTGACCGAGCTGTCCGGGCGCGGCGTGGGCCTGGACGTGGTGGCTGACGCCATTCGCGCCCTGGATGGCGAGGTCCGCCTGGAAACCCGCCCGGGGCTGGGCTTCAGCACCCACCTGCTGGTTCCGGTCAGCCGCTCCATCGTCCGCGCCCTCATCGTCGACATCGCCGGCGAGGCCTATGCCCTGCCGGTCAACCGGATCGAACGGGTGCTGCGCCTGGATCCGGCCGCGGTGCACTCGCTGGAGGGCAAGGCCTTCTTCCTGCTCGGCGAGGATCGCCTGGGCCTGGTCGCCGCCCATCAGCTGCTGGAGCTGGACGGCGCGCCGCCCAGCGGCGATCTCGCCGTGCTGGTGATCGGCAGCGGCGACCGGCGCTACGGGCTGGTGGTGGATCGCCTGCGGGGCGAGCAGGGCCTGGCGCTCAAGCCGCTGGACGAGATCTTTGGCAAGTTGCGCTCGGTCACCGCCGGGGCGCTGCTCGACGACGGCAGTCCGGTGCTCCTGCTGGACGTCGCCGATCTGCTCACCGGCATCGAGCGCCTGCTCGGCGAAGGCCGCCTGCGCCAGGTGCAGAGCGGCGCCGTCCTGGACAGCCGGCGGGTCAAGCGTATTCTGGTGGTGGACGACTCTCTCACGGTGCGCGAGATGGAGCGCAAGCTGCTGGAAGGCCAGGGCTACCAGGTGGAGGTCGCGGTGGATGGCATGGATGGCTGGAACGCCGTACGCGCCGGCGAATTCGACATGCTGCTGTCGGACATCGACATGCCCCGCATGAACGGTATCGAACTGGTGGAACTGGTGCGCCGCGATCCGCGTCTGCATGCGCTGCCGGTGATGATCGTGTCCTACAAGGATCGCCCGGAAGACCGGCTCAAGGGCATGCAGGCCGGTGCCGACTACTACCTGACCAAGGGCAGCTTCCACGATGACGCCCTGATCACCGCCGTGCAGGACCTCATCGGAGCGCCATGAGAATCGCCATCGTCAACGATCTGCTGCTGGCCACCGAAGCCCTGCGCCGCCTGCTGACGGGCGACGGTCGCCATACGGTCGCCTGGATCGCCCACGACGGCGAGGAAGCGGTGGCGCGCTGCGCCGAGGACCGCCCGGATCTGATCCTCATGGATCTGCAGATGCCCCGTCTGGACGGCATCGAGGCCACCCGCCGGATCATGGCCCAGTCGCCCTGCGCCATCCTCATGGTCACCGCCACCCCCGACGATTGCGAAGGCGTGTTTCGCGCCATGGGCGCCGGCGCCCTCGACGTGACCGCCACCCCGGCCTTGAGCGGCGGTGCCGATGGCGGCGCCCTGCTGCGCAAGATCGCCCGTATCGAACCCCTGGTGCGCCTGCCGGAACGCGCCGCCCGCCCGCAACCGGTCAGCGCTGCCGCTCCCGCCGATCGTGCTCAGGCGACGCCGGACACCCTGGTGGCCATCGGCGCCTCCACCGGTGGCCCGGCAGCCCTGGTCAGTCTGTTCGAGGCCTGGGCGCCCACGCCCCAGGCCAGCGTGGTGCTGGTGCAGCACATCGATCGGCGCTTCGCCCCCAGCTTCATCGGTTGGCTCGGCACCCAGATCGCCTGGCCGGTCACCGCCGCCCTGCCCGGCGCCCTGCCCGCCCCCGGTCAGGTGTCCGTCGCCCTGGGTGACGACCATCTGCTGCTGGACGAGCGCGGTCGCTTCGCCTACACCGCCGAACCGGTGGATTACCCCTATCGTCCCTCGGTGGATGTGTTCTTCGACAACCTCGCCAGCCACCCGCTGCGGGCCGCCAAGGCCCTGGGGATCCTGCTGACCGGCATGGGCCGCGATGGCGCCAGCGGCCTCTATGCCCTGCGCCAGAGCGGTTGTCCGACCCTGGCCCAGGATGAGGCCAGTTGTGCCGTATACGGCATGCCCGCGGCTGCGGTTAGAATGGGCGCCGCGGAGCGCGTACTCAGCCCCACGCAGATCGGTGCCTGGCTGCAACGACGCTTCGGCAACGGCTCGCGGAACAGCATATGACAGGTCGCCAACAGGAGCGTTGGACGACGCAGTGGCAGGGACTGGCCAAGAAGAGACGCGGGACGTTTGACCCCGCCCGCACAAGGACTCGCAGTAATGGCCACGCACGAGGGTAATACCCTGGACAGCCTGACCGCACCCAAGGTGCGCCTGCTGCTGGTGGACGATCAGCTGATCATCATCGAAGCCCTGCGGCGGATGATCGCCGATCAGCCCGACATCGAGCTGCATTACTGCCTGGACGCCCACCAGGCGGTCAGCATGGCCCTTCAACTCAAGCCCACGGTGGTCCTGCAGGACCTGATCATGCCGGAGATCGACGGCCTGGAAACGGTCAAGCGTTTCCGTGCCGAACCAGCGCTGCGCGACGTGCCCATCGTGGTGCTCTCCTCCAAGGAGGACCCCCAGGTCAAGGCGCAGAGCTTCGCCACCGGCGCCAACGACTATCTGGTCAAGTTGCCCGACAAGCTGGAACTGCTGGCGCGGGTGCGCTACCACTCCGAGGCCCATGTGCTGCGCGCCCAGCGCGACGAGGCCTTTCGCTTCCTGCGCGAAAGCCAGCGCCAGCTCGCCGAGGCCAATATCCAGCTGCAGAAGCTGGTGGCCATCGACAGCCTCACCGGCATCAACAACCGCCGCCATTTCGACCAGACCTACGAAGGCGAATGGCTGCGCGCCCGGCGCAATCGCCAGCCGCTGGCCCTGCTGCTGTGCGACGTCGACCACTTCAAGCGCTACAACGACACCTATGGCCACCTCAGCGGCGATCTCTGCCTGAAGAAGGTGGCGGCGGTGCTCACCGAGCAACTCAAGCGACCGGCCGACCTGGTGGCCCGCTACGGGGGCGAGGAATTCGCCATGGTGCTGCCGGAGACCGACGCCGAGGGCGCGCTCAAGGTCGCCGAGGCCTGCCGGGCCGGTGTCGAGCGGTTGCAGGTGGCCCACTCCGGCAGCGACCTGGGCTTCGTCACCATCTCCATCGGCGTCGGCAGCATCCAGCCGCAGAGCGGTGACGACCACGAAGCCTTCATCGAGCGCACCGACCAGGCGCTGTACCAGGCCAAGGCCGAAGGCCGCAACCGGGTGCACCTGGTCAAGGGCAGCGGCAAGGACCTCCCGGCCTAGGGACGCGGCGGCTGCAACCTAGAAGCTGCGACTGACCAGGCGATTACGCCCTTCGGCCTTGGCCTGGTAGAGCAGGTTGTCGGCGGCCTTGAGCAGGCCCTCCGGGGTCTGCTCGGGGGTCGGATTACAGCAGGCCAGGCCCATGCTCATGGTCAGCCAGAGCCGGTCCTCGGCCAGCGGATGAGCGATGCGCAATTCGGCGATGCCCTGCCGACAGCGTTCCAGCACCGCCTCGGCGGCCGTGCGCGAAGCGCCCGGTAGCAGCAGCACGAACTCCTCCCCACCATAACGCGCCAGGCAATCCCGCTCGCGGATGCGCTGTTCCAGCACCTGAGCGACCCGCGCCAGCGCCTGATCCCCGGCGCCATGGCCGTGGGTATCGTTGTACTGCTTGAAGTAGTCGATATCGAGCATGGCGATGGCCAGCGAGCCCCGCCGGCTGACCGCCAGCTGCCACTCGATCGCCAGCTGCTCGTCGAAGCGGCGGCGATTGCCCACTGCGGTCAGCGGATCCATGTGCGCCAGCTCTTCGAGCAGCCGCCGCTGGCGGGCCAGTTGCAGGTGCAGCCGCACCCGCGCCAGCACGGCCAGAGGATTGAAGGGCTTCTGGATGAAGTCGCTGGCGCCCAGTTCGAAACACTCCACCTCGCGGTGCAGGTCATTGGCCGCGGTGATGAAGATCACCGGGATGGCACTGGTCTCGGCGCGGCGCTTGAACAGCTGGATCAGTTGCAGGCCGTCGATGCCGGGCATCACCACGTCCAGCAGGATGAGGTCGGGGTGCTCGCGGGCGGCCTTGGTCAGGGCCTGCACCCCGCTCTTGGCCAGCATGATGCGCGCCTCGTCGCGCAGCAGGTCGCCGAGGACGCGCAGATTGCTCTTCTGATCGTCGACGATGAGGATCAACGGCAGGTCCGGACGGCGCCCCTCCATGGGCACCTAGCTCGACCGCTGTCCGGCCTGCCGCACCCGTCGCAGCAGATCCGCGGTGGCATCGGCGGCATGCTCGAACTCCACCTCGTTCACCCATTCGCGAATGCGTACCACGTCGGCGCTGTGGGGCGTGCTCACGCAGGCGCGCAGCAGGGTGTCGAGGACCTCCTCGGCAGCGAAATCCGACGTTTGCAGCAGGGCGATCAGGCGTTCGAGCAGGGCCTCCAGCTCCTCGACCGTGCCCTCCTCGCCACCGGCCACCTCGACCAGGATCTCGTCGAGAGACGCCAGGCAGCGCTCAGCCTCGGCGTGCAGGCGGCGCACGTCCTCGCCGATGGGCTGGGCCAGGCGGATCCTGTTGGTCAGGCGTTGCGCCGCTTCCTGCAGGTCGATGGCGCCGACATAGGCGGCGGTGGCCTGCAGGCCGTGGGCGCACTCGAACAGCGCGGTGACATCGTCCGCCGCACGCCAGGCGGAGATCCGCCCCGGCAATTCGGCCTGTTGCACGCGGAAATCGCGGATCAGCTGTTCATAGAGTTCGGCGCTGCCGCGCAGCAGGCGCAGCGCCGACTCGGGTTCGAGCACCGCACTGGCACGCGCCCGCGCCAGCACGCCGATCTCCTTGACCTCCACGACCTCTTCCACCGCCTTGCGCTCGGCCCGTTGCAGCTGCTCGAGATTGGCCCAGGCGGCGATGATGCGGAACAGTTCGGCGGGATCGAGCGGCTTGACCAGATGATCGTTCATGCCGGCATCCAGGCAGCGCTCGCGATCGCCCGGCAGGCCGTTGGCGGTCATGGCGATGACCGGCAACCCGGCCAGCGCCGGTCGGGTACGCAATTCGCGGGTGGCCGACAGGCCGTCCAGGCGTGGCATATGGACGTCCATCAGCACCAGGTCGTAGCGCTGCTGTTCCAGCTGGTCCAGCGCGGCCTGGCCGTCTTCGGCCACGTCGATCAGGATGCCGCTGCCCTGCAGGAAGCCGATGACCACCTGGCGGTTGATGGCGTTGTCGTCCACCAGCAGCAGGCGGATGCCCTGCAGATCCACCACGCTCTGGCCCACCGTCGGCGCGGCGACCGGCGCCAGGCCCAGTCCGGACAGCAGTCGCTGCACGGCGGGACCGGTGACCGGTTTGTCGAGAAGCTCCAGACCCGGCAGATCCTCGCCCAGGCTGCGCACCTCTTCCGCCTCGTAGGGCGAGGCCAGCAGGGTCACTGCCAACTCCGGTTGCCGGGCGCGCAGCTGGCGCGCCAGGGCCAGACCGTCTTCGCCGCCCAGGCGCCAGTCGACGATGGCCAGTTCGAAGACCGACGTGGCCATGGCCGCCAGGGCCTGCTCGGTGGATTCGGCTTCCACCACCTGCATGCCCAGTTCGCGTAGCCGTTGCCCCAGGGTGCGCCGGGCCAGGCCGTGGTCGTCCACCAGCAGGACCTGGCGCGGGGTCTGGCTGGGCAGCCGCTCGGGCTCGCCCACCACGGGCAGGGTCAGCCGCAGGGTAAAGCAGGAGCCGCGCCCGGCTTCGCTGTGGACGTCGAGGGTGCCGCCCATGAGTTCGGTGAGCTGGCGGGAGATCGCCAGGCCCAGGCCAGTCCCGCCATAGCGGCGGCTGATGGAGCCGTCCGCCTGGGTGAAGGGCTGGAAGAGTTGTGCCTGCTGGGCCTCGGTCAGGCCGATGCCGGTGTCTTCCACCGCCAAACTGAAATGGGCACGACCGGCTTCGCAGACCGCGCCGACCCGGATCAGCACATGGCCCCGCTCGGTGAACTTGACCGCATTGCTCAGCAGATTGACCAGCACCTGCTGCAGGCGCAGCGGATCGCCTTCCAGCGCCAGGGGAATGTCCGGACCGCAATCCAGCACCAGCTCGACACCCTTCTCATGGGCCTTGAGGGCGCAGAGATTGAGGGTTCGTTCGAGCACCTTGGCCAGGTTGAAGCCCAGCTGTTCGAGCTGGGTACCGCCGGCTTCGTTGCGCGAATAGTCGAGCACGTCGTTGATCACGCTCAGCAGGGTCTCGCCGGAATCGAGGATCTTGCCGACATGGCCGCGCTGTTCGCCGGACAGCCTGGTACCCAGGGTCAGGCGGCTGAGGCCGATCACCGCATTGAGCGGGGTGCGGATCTCGTGGCTCATGGTCGCCAGGAACAGCGACTTGGCCGCGGCCGCCTCTTCGGCGCGAATGCGCGCCTGGTCCAGTTCGAGGGTGCGCTCGCCGACGCGCTGCTCCAGGGTCTCGTAAATCTGCGCGTGTTCCAGGGAGATCGCCGCCTGGGTGGCCAGGATGCTCAGCACCTGCAACCGCCCCGGGGTGAAGGCCTGGGCCAGCAGGTTGTTTTCCAGATAGAGGATGCCGATCAGGCGATTCTGGCGCAGCACCGGCAGGCAGCAGACCGACCGCGGACGGCGCGCGCGCATGTAGGCGTCGCGGACGAACCGACCGGCACGGGCGGCGTCGTCGAGAATCACCGGCTCGCGATGGCGGATCACATGGGACACCAGGGTCAGGGGCACCAGACCCTCGCCGGCATCCTGCTCGTTCAGCGCCAGCGGCAGTCCCTGCAGCACCTTGGGCTCGGCGGCGCCACTGCAGACCGAGGCCTGCACCAGCCAGCGCCCGCCCTCGGGCAACAGCAGCAAGCCATGCTGAGCGCCGCCCTCCTCCAGGATGATGCGCATCATCCGCGCCAGCAGCTGATCCAGCGCCAGTTCGTTGGAGATGGTCTGCAGCGACTTGAGCACCGACAGCCAGTCCAGGCGCATGATGTCGCTGGTGGACTGGGCCTGGGTGCGCTGCACCGTCAGGGGAGTGGCCTCGGCCACGCGCAACCAGTGGGGAAATTCGTTTTCCAGCGCCTGGGCCTTGGCTGCGGCGCCCCAGTGCAGATAGCTGCGCTGGGCGTCCTGCAGGTAGGTCCGGGCGATGCGCGGACGCTGCTGTTCCAGCCAGAAACGCCCATAGAGTTCCTCGGCCAGCGCCGCACCCTGGCGGAAGCCATGCAGCCGCGCGGATTCCAGGGCCTGCTCATAGAGGTCCATGGCGGCGTCGGCGCGGCCCTCGCGGCGCGCCCGTTCAGCGGCCACCAGGTCGCGCTTGTGGGCGAAGTTTTCCGGGCAGTGCGCCGCCCAACCACTCAACCGCTCCTGGGCGGTCTCGATCTTGGCCAGGGTCTCGCCTGCCAGTTCGCCCTCGGCGAGCAGGATCAGCGCCTGATAGAAGGCGTGCTCGGCGATGCTGAACCAGCCGAAGCTGGCCGCCAGCGAGGCCTCCATGGCTTCGGCGTGCTGCCGGGCCTGGGGCAGTCGGCGGAACAGCAGCGCCGCCTGCATCTTGTTGAAGTCGTAGTAGTTCAGGCAGAGGACATGCCCGCTGTCCTGCATCTGCCGCACCAGCGCCGCTTCGTCCTGGCCCTCCTCGTCCCAGGTCTCCTGACTTGGGGTGAGGCCCTGCAGCAGGCGCAGCGACTGGCGCAGGATGGTAAATATCTCCAGGGTGTTGGGATCGCCGATCCCCAGCAGGATCCGCTCGATCTCCGCGGTTTCGCCGAGGATGTCGTCCAGCGGCGCGCCGGCGTGCTGCAGGTGCTTGAGGATGTGGAAGGCGCTGTAGGCGGTGAAGATGATCTCACCGGTGCGCTGACCGGCCGCCAGGGCCTCGCGCAGCAGGGCGACGTTGTCCGCTATGGGGCTCGACCAGGGGCTGTTGGTCACCGCGAACATGGTGTAGACCTTGCACTTGAGCGGCAGATTGCCGGTGCGGTCGACCAGGTCGACGGCCAGCCGCCCGACCTGATAACCCAGCTCGTAGCGACCGTGGAAGGCCGACAGCAGCGAGCCGTAGTTGGCATAGCCGAAGGGCGAGAGATCGCCGTTGCCGTACTGGATCGACAGCTTGACGATGCGCATGACCGCCAGCAGGCTCATTGGCAGGTCGACGTTGATCGCCGGCCCCCAGAGCAGGCCCAGCAGGCGGATCAGCAACTGGGCGCGCGGGTCTTCCATGCGCGGCAGGTCGAGCAGCGCCGCCGGGTTGCGCGTGGCCAGCCAGGCCTCGACCTCGGCGCTGTCGGCGCCAATGGCCTGATTGATGGCGTCCGGTGCCTCCGGCCAGGGCTCGTCCAGTGCCTGGATACCGGCCTTGGCCACGGTCAAGGCTTCGGTGAAGCGCCCGAGGCCGCTGTAGAGATCGATCTGCAGGGCCCGCACCCCGGCTTCCTCGAAGGTGCTGCGCGCGCGCGGCAACAGCAGTTCGCAGATGCGCAGGGCCTCGTTGGCATCGCCACAGAGGTGCGCGACCTCGGCCCATTCCCGATGCAGCTGGAACAGCAGCGCGTGGCGGCTCTCCCAGGCGGCGGCGTCGATCAGCGTAACGGCCGTGCGCAGGAAATCCTGGGCGGCCGGATAGGCATTGGCCTGGCGCGCCTTGCGGGCGGCGTCCAGATTGAGCTCCAGCAGCTGCAGCCGCTCGGCGGGCGTCTCGATCAGGGCGACGGCCAGGTTGAGGTGACTGACCGCGTCCAGCCGCGTGGCGCTGCCTTCGGCGAGATACAGCTGCCCGGCGCGCAGATGGACCCGTTCGCGCTCGGCGGGCGCCAGCAGCGAATGGGCGGCATGGCGTACCTGATCGTGCAGGAAGCTGTAGTGGGTGGGCGTCTGCTCACCCACCTGGCCACCCTCGGGCTCGGTGAGCAGGCCTTCCTGCACCAGCGACTGGCAGCGCCGGCGGATGTCCGCGGGCGATTCCGCCATCAGCGCGGCCAGGCGGTCGCTGGAGAAATGGGTGCCCAGGCAGGCTGCCCATTGCAGCAGCTGCGAGGTGGCGGCCGGCAGGTCCTTGAGCTTGCCCACCATGAAGTCGACGACGTTGTCGTAGACGTCCAGCGCCTGGAGCCGGGCCAGCTCCCAGTGCCACTGGCCGGTCTCGCCGTCGAATTCCAGCAGGCCTTCCTGCTGCAGGCTGCGCAGCAGCTGCTCGATGAAGAAGGGATTGCCAAGGGTCTTGTCCAGGCAGAGGCCGGCCAGGGCCGCCTGGTCTTCCGCCGGTGCCGGCAGCAGCTCGGCGATCAGTCGCTCGATTTCTACCCGCGACAGCGGTCCCAGCGACACATTGCGGATCAGCGCCGCACCCAGCAACCGTTCCAGGGCACTGCCCGCCAGCTGCTCTTCACGATGGGTCGCCACCAGCAGCAGCGGCCCCTGATCACCGCGGGCCAGCAGGCGCTCGATCAGCCGCAGCGACGGGCTGTCGGCCCACTGTAGATCGTCCAGCCACAGCAGCAGCGGCCGGGAGTCCGCGGCAAAGGCCAGCAGCAGCGCGATCACGGCTTCGTCGAAACGTTGCTCGGCCTGCAGCGGCGGCAACTCGGCCACCGGTGCCTGGGGCCCGAGCCAGCTGGCCAGCTCGGGCGAGACCTCGGTCAGCACCCCGGCATTGCCCCCCAGGCCCTCCACCAGGCGGTCGGCAAAGGCCTCGCCCAGGGTCTGGCCGATCTCCACCAGTTCGCGCACGGCCTGGCGCAGGGCGCCATAGGGCACCTCCTTGCCAAGGGTCTCGAACTTGCCGTGGGCGAGCAGCACCCGATCGCCCTGGCGGCGGACGAAGGCCTGCACCAGCGCCGATTTGCCCACCCCGGACTGGCCGCTGACAAAGACGGCTTCGCTCCGACCCAGGGTCGCCCGGGCCAGTGCCTCTTCCAGCAAGCGCAGCGGCGCGCCGCGCCCCTGCAGGGTACGCACCGGCACCAGTCGCGCGGGCGGATCCTGCTCGCCGAGGGCGAAGGGCGTCCGCTCACCGGCCCGATGGGCCGCCTGGCAGCGCTGCAGGTCGCGCAGGATGCCGAAGCAGCCCTGGTAGCGCTCTTCGGCGGCCTTGGCCATGAGCTTGTCCACCAGCGCCGCCAGCATCGGCGGTACCGTCGGCACCCGCTCGACCAGCGAGGGTGCGCGCATCGCCAGGTGCGCATGCACCAGCTCCAGCGGATCCTGGGCGCGGAACGGCGGCTCGCCCGCGAGCATCTCGTAGAAGGTCACGCCCAGCGCATAGAAGTCGCTGCGGTAGTCCTGGTGCCGCCCGGTCCGCCCGCTCTGTTCCGGGGCGAGATAGGTCAGCGAGCCCTCCAGGCGGCTGTCGCTGCCCTGGACGGCGCCAAAGGCCGTGGCGATGCCCAGATCGGTGAGTCTCAGGCTGCCGGTGGTGCAGTTGCAGACGATGTTGCGCGGATTGAGGTCGTTATGGGCGATGCGCAGCCGGTGCAGCCGCGCCAGGGCGCGGACGATGGCCAGCGCCCAGTCGAAGAAGTCGTCCAGCGCCAGCGGCCCGGCGGCGAGCAACTCGGCCAGGTCGCTACCACCGATGTCTTCGAGCACCAGCACCTGGCGGCCCTGGTATTCCAGCAGTTCCAGGGCGGCGCTCACCGCCCCGCTGGCACTGGCGCGGCGGGTCAGCTCGAATTCATGGCGCAGCCCGGCCTGGGCCTGGGGCGTGGGATAGTCGGCGGCCAGCTGCTTGAGGATCACCGGCTGGCCATCGACCAGGCGCGTGCCGCGGTAGATCAGGGCATGGCGGCTTTCGCTCACCCGCGTCTTGCAGCTGTAGCCTGGAATCCTCAACACCGCGTTCGCCTCGATCCTCGGCCGACCGGTCTACGCCGCGCCAGCGCCTCAACTATTTCCGTTGCCTTGCTAAAGTCTCAAGGGAACTTTTCGATAAAGTGATATTACCCTAGCCATCATCTGGCATTCGTCCACTGGTGCAACAATTTGCACACTTCGGAGCAATAGGCATGGACGCTGTACCTTCTGTCCGCAAGATCGCCATCTTGGGCGGCGGCGTGTCCGCCGTCACCACCGCCTTTCGTCTTACTAATGAGCCCAACTGGCAAGAGCGTTACCAGATCACCCTGTACCAGCAGGGCTGGCGTCTCGGCGGCAAGGGGGCCAGCGGACGCAATGCCACCGACCACCAGCGCATCGAGGAACACGGCATCCATGTCTGGTTCGGCTTCTACTACAACGCCTTCCATAGCCTGAGGCAGTGCTACGAGGAACTGGACCGGCCCGCCGGCGCGCCGCTGGCGACCCTCGACGAGGCCTTCTTCCCGCATTCCCACACCGCCTTCGCCGACGACTTCCAGGCGCAGTGGACCACCTGGCCCATCGACACCCTGGCGTTGCCCGGCAAGCCCGGCGAGGGCTGGAATCCCAAGCCCTTCATGGGCGCCCTCGGCGATCTGCTGGAGTGGCTGCTGCGGCTGGGCGAGGTGGACGACACCCCGACTGCCGCTGCGTCAGGTGGCCTGTTCGCCCGGCTGCGCGCACATTGCCGCGAGGAGCTGCATGAGCGACTCCTGAACGAGGCGGAGCGCCAGCTGCAGCAGGCCCGCACGGCGCTGTCCGACGGCGTCGACCATCCCGTGCTGCTGGCGCTGCTGCGCAAGCTCCGCGGCCTGCTCGGCGACATCCTGCACGACCGCAGTCAGACCCACGTCAAGGCCCACCGGCTGTGGCTGCTGATGGACTTCGGCCTGACCGTGCTGATCGGCATGCTCGCCGACGAGGTCTATGCCAAGGGCTTCGCGGCGCTCAACCAAGAAACCTTCCAGGCCTGGCTGAGCCGTCATGGCGCCAGCGCCGCGACCCTGGACGGCGCGGTGCTCAAGTCCCTGCACGGCGGCATCTTCGCCTATCGCGACGGCGATCTCGCCCAGCCCGACGTCGAGGCCGGCACCGTGCTGCGCGCCGCCCTGCTGGCCCTGACCACGGCCAAGGGCTCCTTTATCTGGCGCATGCAGGCCGGCATGGGCGACGTGGTCTTCGCGCCCTACTACGAGGTGCTCGCGCGCCGCGGGGTGGACTTCCGCTTCTTCCACCAGGTGACCGCCATCGAAGCCGCCGACGACGGCCAGGGCCCGCGGGTGACGCGCCTCGAGATCCAGCGCCAGGTCAGGCTCAAGGGCGCCGCCTACCAGCCGCTGGTGGACGTCAAGGGCCTGCCCTGCTGGCCCTCGGCCCCGCTGTACGAGCAGCTCGACGACCAGATCGCCCGGGACCTGCAGAAGGGCCAGATCAACCTGGAATCCAACTGGAGCGGCTGGCAGGGCGTCGAGCGGCTGGAACTGCAGGTCGACCGCGACTTCGACGAGGTGGTGCTGGGGATCTCCGTGGCCGGCCTGGCCGACCTGGCCCCCAGCCTGTGCGCCCTGGACCCGGCGTTCGCGCGCATGACCCGGCAGGTGGCCACCGTCGCCACCCAGGCGGTGCAACTCTGGCAGAACCGCGACGCCTGGCAACTGGGCTGGAGCGGCTCGCCCGAGGGCGGCCAAGCCCCCGAGCTGCTGGGCTTCGCCGCCCAGGCGATGGACTCCTGGGCCGATGTCAGCTACCTGGTGGAGCGGGAGGACTGGTCGAGCGGCACGCCGCCGGCGGACATCAGCTATTTCTGCGGGGTGCTCGCCGCCGCGGCCGCCCCACCCATCGGCAAAAAGGATGACTATCCGCAGCAGGAAGCCGCCAAGGTGAAGCAGGCCTTCCTCGACCTCATGAACGGCAAGCTGGGTGCCTATTGGCCGGAAGCCGTGACCCCGGCGGGCTATCGCTGGGACTTCCTGCTGGCACCCCCCGAGGTCCAGGGCCAGGCGCGCTTCGACTATCAATATTGGCGCGCCAACGTCGATCCCAGCGAGCGCTATGTGCAGAGCGTGGCCGGCAGCAGCCGCCATCGGCTGACCACCGACGGCAGCGTCTGCCGCAACCTCTACCTGACCGGCGACTGGATCGACAACGGCTTCAACATGGGCTGCGTGGAGTCGGCGACCCTATCCGGCCTGCAGACCGCTCGCGCCCTGCTCGGCCACCGTGAGGTCCTGCCCGGCGAGGACGCCTTCCAGTAGCGCCACCGTCTGGGCCGCTGCGCGCTCGGTGCAGCGGTCCACGGCAGGCGGATAGCACGGCTCGCCGCCGTCCAGGTAAGCCAGCAATTCGGGCGCCTGGTTCCAGACGGCGGCCTCGCTGTAGAGCTTGTGTAATTCGAAGCGAATCCAGCCGTCCATGAGGCGCACGCCCAGTTCCTCGATACCCAGCCCGTGCCCCTCGATGACCTCGCGATCCGCCTCGGTGAGGGGATAATGCGGGGGATAGAACTCGGCGAGGCTGACCAGCAGCTTGACCGAGAAGCCGCGCGGATCGGCCAGCAGGGCCCCCAGCTCGGCGAACAGCGTCGCCTCCTCCACCAGCGCCTGGGC
The DNA here is from genome assembly GCF_000510745.1 of Pseudomonas sp. MOIL14HWK12:I2. Classification (NCBI taxonomy): domain Bacteria; kingdom Pseudomonadati; phylum Pseudomonadota; class Gammaproteobacteria; order Pseudomonadales; family Pseudomonadaceae; genus Pseudomonas; species Pseudomonas sp. MOIL14HWK12:I2. Next base: position 891,254 of record NZ_KI783313.1, read on the forward strand.
GAACATCAGCCGATAGAGGGTGATGTTGAGGAACAGCTGACCTACCGCGTTCTCCGCGCGAGCCTCTTCCTGATGCAGGGCGAAGCCGGCGAGGATGGAGGCGTTGTGCGCCCGGTACCAGTGACGCGGGGTGGGATCGGCGATGAAGGTCAGCCAGCAGCGCGTCGGATAGGGCGCCTGGTCACCGGCCAGGCCATGCTGCGCCAGGCAACCGGCCAGCTCGGACAGATAGATGAAGTGCAGATTGACGTTGCGCCACCAGGCGCTGCCGGTCACGGGATCCAGGACACCGGCCTGGATTTCCCAGTCGAGAAAGGCCAGCTCCGAATCGCCATAGCTCAGGCCATCGTTGTCGGCGTCGCCGAAGCTCCTGTAGAAGTCCCCGCGGACCGCCCGCCGCCGGACAGGCACGTTCTCGATCTGGCGACAGAGTTCGCGGGTCGCCGCGACGGCGTCTTCATAGGTGTACATGCCTTCCCTGCCCTGCTTGTTGGAATCCTGGCCGATCATGGCGCAATGGCATCACCGGCCTCCACGCGCAATAGGCTGAACGCACTAGAAGGGAGCTCCAGTGGCTGTCCCTCATGCCGCCAGTCGCCCCTGAGCGGATCGCCGCCCCGGGCGATCACCACCACGGGTCTTACCCGCCGGTGGTCGGACAGCTTGCGCTGCGGCAGCATGGCGTCGCGATCGTCCAGGCGCACCCGGAGGGGCAGATCGGCAACCCGCAATCGCCGTACCGCCAGCGGTGGGCCGGGCTGATCCACCGCCAGGGCCAGCACGAAGACGCTGTCCTCGGGCCGTACCCGCTGCGCCACCGCGGGCGCCAGGCGGACCTCCACTTCGAGCCCCGGCTTGGCCAGCGCCTGACCGCCCGCCCGCGCCGCCGTCTCCGCCCGGGCGATCCCCTGGGCGAGGGTGGCGCGCAGGGGATCGCCCGCTGGCAGCACGGCGACCAGCCGCTGCCAGTAGCCTGCCGCCTCGGCGTAGCCCCCCCGTTCGTAGGCAGCCATGCCCAACAGCCCCAGGGTGGTGGGCTCCCCGGGATTGGCGGCCAGGGCTTCGTCGGCCAGCGCCCGGGCCTGGGCATCCAGCTGGCGCCCGGCGGCGAAGAAGCGGGCCTGGGCCAGTTGCCCAAGGACCTCCGCGCGCCGGCCATCACGAGGAATGACCTGTTCGAAGGCGGCCACGGCATCCCGGTAGCGACCCAGGCCGGCATAGGCGCGTGCCAGCAGGTACCAGTTGTCGGCCGCCTGGGGTTGCAGTCGCGTCGCTGCCTCCAGATAGGCCAGCAGCGCCTGGGGCGAGGCCGGCGGCGCGGCGAGACGCTGACTCAGTTGCCAGGCCGGCCAGCCGCCCAGCAGCAGGTAGAGCCCCAGGGCCAGGGCCGGGCCGCCCAGGGCGACCGCGACCCCCAGGCAACGGCCGCGGCGCTGGGGCGAAGCCTCCTCGGCAGGACTGTCGGCGAGCAGGCTGCGGCCGGCCTCGGCTTCGGCCAGCGCCAGGGCCTGGTCGTCCAGCTCGCCCCGGGCCGCCCGCGCCCGGGCTTCGGCCAGGCGCTCCTGATAGAGGGTGCGATTGAGCACCGCGCGCTGGTCCGCCGTGGCGGGTCCGCCGCGCAGGAGCGGTACCAGCAGGATCAGCAGCGCCAGGATCAGCAGCAGCCCCGCCAATCCCCAGAAGGTCGGCATCATGGCTCCTCCTCCGCCTGCAGCGCGGCCAGGCGCTGGCGTTCGGCCTCGCTCAAGGCCTGCTCCGGCCGGCGCCGCCGCGTCAGGACCAGCAGCAGGCCGGCACCGCCCAGCAGGCCCAGGCCCGGCAGCAGCCACAGCAGCAGGGTGCGCCCCTCGAAAGGCGGTCGATAGCGGATGAATTCACCGTAGCGCTGCTCCAGGTGGGCGATGATCTCGGCATCGCTCCGCCCGGCCGCCATCAGGCGCTGGATCTCGCGGCGCAGATCGCCGGCGATGGGCGCATTGGAATCGGCCAGGTCCTGGTTCTGGCACTTGGGGCAGCGCAGTTCGCGGGTCAGCGCCTGGAAGCGCGCACGCTCAGCGTCGTCGCGAAAGCCATAGGGGTCGATGGCCGCCTGGCTCAGGATCGACCAGAGCAGCAACAGCAGCCAGCCGGCCCTCATGGCGTCGCTACCAGGGCGCGATAGCGCGGCCCGAGGTCTGCGTCCCAGACGCGCTGATCGATCACCCCGACATGGCGATAGCGCACCACGCCCCGGGCATCGATGAGAAAGGTCTCCGGCGCGCCATAGACGCCCAGGTCCAGCCCCAGCCGGCCTTCGTCGTCGCGAATATCGAGCTGGTAGGGATCGTGGAACTCCGCCAGCCAGCGGCGGGCGCTGGCGTTGTCATCCTTGTAGTTGATGCCGTGGATCACCACGCCCTCGGCCTTGAGTCGAGTGAGCAGCGGGTGCTCGTCCCGGCAGGCCACGCACCAGGTGCCCCAGACATTGACCAGCGCCGGGCGGCCGAGCAGGTCCTGCCGGGTGAACAGGCGGTCGTCCTGCACGCCTGGCAGCGAAAACGCCGGAAAGGGTTGGCCGACCAGCGCCGACGGCAGGGCCTGGGGATCGCGATAGAGCCCGCGAAAGAGAAAGCCGGCCAGCACCAGAAAGGCCAGCAGTGGCAGGCAGAGCAACAGGCGACGGCGCATCAGCGGGACTCCGCGGCAGAGGCAGGGGAAGACGACCGGCGGCGGCGATAGCGCGGATCGGCCAGGGCCAGCAGGCCGCCCAGGGCGGTGAGCAGGCCACCAAGCCAGATCAGCCGGACGAAGGGCTTGATCTGCAGGCGCACGGCCCAGGCGCCCTGCCCCAGCGGCTCGCCGAGGGCCACATAGAGATCGCGGGTCAGGCCGGCGTCGATGGCGGCTTCGGTCATCACCGCGTTACTGGCCAGATAGCGGCGTTTTTCCGGGGTCAGCAGGGCGACCACCCGGCCCTCGCGCTCGACCTGCAGCAGGGCGCGCTCGGCGGTGAAGTTGGGCCCTTCGTAGTGCTGAGTACCGGCGAAGCCGAAGCGATAGCCCTGGAGTTCGACGTGCTCGCCTGGCGCCAGGCGCAGATCGCGCTGCACATCCAGCTGGCTGGCCAGCACCACGCCCAGGGCCAGCACCGCCAGCCCCAGGTGGGCCAGGTGCATGCCCCAGTAGCTGCGTGGCTGACTGCGCAGGCCGCGGCGCCAGCCCAGCGCCGCCACCTTGCCCAGCACGTCGCGCAGCGCGGTCAGCAGAATCCAGGCCGCCAGCGCCAGCACCGCCAGGATCGCCGCCCTGGGCTGATCCAGCCACCAGGCAAACAGTCCGGCCAAGGCCGCGCAGCCCAGCAGGATGGGTGCCAGCAGGCGCGCCAGCCAGCGACCCGGGCTGCTTTTCCAGCGCACCAGCACCCCGACGCCCAGGGCCAGCATCAGCAGCGCCATCAGCGGCACGAACAGCAGGTCGAAATACGGCGGGCCCACCGACAGCTTGGCGCCGGTCAGGCTGTCGATCACCAGCGGATAGAGGGTGCCGAGCAGGACCGTGGCGGCGGCGGTCACCAGGATCAGGTTGTTGATCAGCAGCAGCGCCTCGCGCGACGCCAGGCCAAAGGACGCCGAGCCGCTGAGCGCCGGCGCGCGCCAGGCGAACAGCGCCAGGGAGCCGCCGACCACCAGCAGCAGGAAGGCCAGGATGAAGACGCCGCGGGTGGGATCGCTGGCGAAGGCATGCACCGAGGTCAGCACCCCCGAGCGCACCAGAAAGGTCCCCAGCAGGCTGAGGGAAAAGGCGGCGATGGCCAGCAGCACCGTCCAGCCCTTGAACAGGCCGCGTTTCTCGGTCACCGCCAGGGAGTGCAGGAGCGCCGTGCCCACCAGCCAGGGCATGAAGGATGCGTTTTCCACCGGATCCCAGAACCACCAGCCACCCCAGCCCAGTTCGTAGTAGGCCCACCAGGAGCCGAGCACGATGCCGCAGCCGAGAAAGGCCCAGGCGAGCAGGGTCCAGGGCCGGGCCCAGCGCGCCCAGGCGGCGTCCAGCCGGCCTTCCAGCAGCGCCGCCAGGGCGAAGGCGAAGGCCACCGAAAAGCCGACGTAGCCCATGTAGAGCATGGGCGGATGCAGGATCAGCCCGGGGTCCTGCAGCAGCGGATTGAGGTCGTTGCCCTCCCGCGGAAATTGCGGCAGCAGGCGGGCGAAGGGATTGGAGGTGGCGACCAGAAAGGTCAGGAATCCGGTGGCCACCAGCCCGAGGATGCCCAGCACCCGCGCCAGCAGCGCCTGGGGCAAGGATCGCGAACAGCACGCCACCGCCAGACTCCAGCCCGCCAGGATCAGCGCCCAGAGCAGCAGGGAGCCCTCGTGGGCGCCCCAGGTGGCGCTGACCTTGTAGTACCAGGGCAGGCGACTGTTGGAGTTGGCCGCCACATAGGCCACCGAGAAGTCGTCCTGCAGAAAGGCCCAGGTCAGGGCGGCAAAGGCCAGCGCCAGGAACAGCCACTGGCCGAAAGCGGCCGGGCGCGCCAAGCGCATCCAGTCGGCCTGACCGCGCCAGGCGCCCAGCAGCGGCAGGGTGCCCTGCACCAGAGCCATGGCCAGCCCCAGCAGCAGGCAGAGTTGTCCGAGTTCCGGGATCATGGCGCCGGCCTCGCGCCGTCGAGCGGCCGTCCGGCCTGGCGCAGCGCCTGGCTCACTTCGGGGGGCATGTATTTCTCGTCGTGCTTGGCGAGGATCTGATCGGCCACCAGGCGCCCCTGGTCGTCGAGTCGACCCAGGGCCACCACGCCCTGCCCCTCGCGGAACAGATCCGGCAGGATGCCGGCATAGCTCACCCGCACCTCCCGCTGGAAATCTGTGATGACGAAACTCACCGCCAGGGAATCCGCGGCGCGCACCAGGCTGCCCTGCTCCACCATGCCGCCGGCGCGGATGCGGGTATCGCGCGGCGCCTCGCCTCGGGCGATCTGGCTCGGGGTATAGAAGAGGTTGATGTTCTGCTGCAGGGCGCTGAGGGCCAGCGCCGCTGCGCCCCCTACGCCTAGCAACAGCAGCAGGATCCACAGCAGCCGACGACGACGAACCGGATTCATGGCCGCCGCTCCCGCCGCCAGCGCTGGCGCAACTCCCGCTGCAGCCGGCGACGCGCCTGCCAGCCGTGCAGCAGCAGGCCGCCGAGGACGATCAGGGTCAGGCCGAAGGCCGGCCAGACATAGAGGCCATGACGCCCCATGCCAAGGGCTTGCGCCCAGTCCACGCCGCTCACGCGCCCTCCTCGCCCAGTTCCAGGCGTACCCAGCGACTGCGCCATTCGCGCCTGAGCACTTCCAGACGCATGCGCTGCAGCAGCACGCCGGCAAAGAACAGGTAGAACGCCAGCACCATCACCAGCAGCGGCAGCCACATGGCCGCCGGCATCGGGGGACGCTCCACCAGGCTGAAGGTGGCCGGCTGGTGCAGGGTGCTCCACCACTCCACCGAATACTTGATGATCGGCAGATTGACCGAGCCCACCAGCGCCAGGATGGCGCAGGCCCGGGCGGCGCTCTCGCGATGGTCGATGGCCTGCCCCAGGGCGATCACGCCCAGATAGAGAAACAGCAGCACCAGCATCGAGGTGAGCCGGGCATCCCAGATCCACCAGGTGCCCCAGGTGGGAATGCCCCACAGCGACCCGGTGGCCAGGGCGATCACCGTCATCCAGGCGCCGATCGGCGCGGCCGCGCGCAGGGCCACATCGGCCAGCTTGAGGCGCCAGACCAGGCCGATGGCCCCGGCGACCGCCAGCAGCAGATAGCAGGACTGCGCCAGAAAGGCCGCCGGCACATGCACATAGATGATGCGAAAGCTGTCGCCCTGCTGATAGTCCGGCGGCGCCAGGAACAGCCCCCAGCTCAGGCCGACGGCCAGCAGCAGTCCGGCCAGCGCCAGGCAGGGCCCCTGCAGCCGGCCGGCCAGGCGATAGAAGATGGCGGGAGAGCCCAGGCGATGCAGCCAGGTCCAGTTCATGTCGTCCTCGTCATTGGGCCGCGCCGATGCGCAGGCCGGCGGCGATCGCCAGGGGGGCCAGGGTCAGGGCCAGCAGGGTGAGGCAGCCCAGCCAGAGCAGCAGCCCCGCTACCGGCAGGCCCAGCCGCGCCGCGTCCAGGGTGCTGGCGCCAAGGATCAGCACCGGGATCTGTAGCGGCAGATTGAGCAGCGCCAGCAGCAGCCCGCCACGGGCCAGGCCCACGGTGAGGGCCGCGCCGATGGCGCCGATCAGGGTCAGGGCCAGACTGCCCAGGGTCAGGGCCGCCAGGGTCGCCGGCAGGGCCGCGGCGGGCAGCCCCAGCATCAGCGCCAGTACCGGCGTCAGGGCCACCAGGCCGAGGCCGGCGAAGCACCAGTGCACCAGCAGCTTGAGCAGGACCAGCAGCGGCAAGGGCTGGGGTGCCAGCAGCCAGAGTTCCAGGGAGCCGTCCTGCCACTCGCTGCGAAACAGGGCTTCCTGACCGAGCAGCAGGGCCAGCAACAGCGCGATCCACAGCAAGCCCGGCGCCAGGGCGGCCAGCTGCTGGCTATCGGGCCCCAGGGCCAGGGGAAAGAGGGTCACCACCAGGGCATGGAAGGCCAGGGGCGTGAGCCACAGCGCCGGTCGGCGCCAGGCCAGGCGCCCTTCGCGCCCGAGGATGGCCAGCCAGGCGCCGCTCATCGACCAGCGTCCAGCCAGAGCAGCCGATGGGCGGCCGGGGCGGCTTCCAGCTCGCGGTGACTGGTCAGTACCAGGGCGCCACCCGCGGCGCAATGCGCCTGCAGGCGCGCTTCCAGCCGCGCGCAGGTGCTGGCGTCGAGGGCGGTGAAGGGTTCGTCCAGCAACCAGAGCCGCGGCGGCTCGGGCAGCTGGAGACGGGCCAGGGCGACACGGCGACGCTGGCCGGCCGAGAGCTGCCGGCAGGGCTCGTCCGTCCAGTCGGCCAGCCCCTCCGCCGCCAGGGCGGCCCGGCAGGCCTCCCGCGTCGTCGGGCGCCACAGATTGGCCAGGCTATGGAGATTTTCCGCCGCGGTCAGCCCCTCGGCGATGCCGGGCGCATGACCCAGCCAGAGCAGTTCGCCGGCGGCGGGCCGGCGTACCGTACCGGCATCCGCCGGCAGCAGTCCCGCCAGGATGCGCAGCAAGCTGGTCTTGCCACTGCCGTTGACGCCCCCGATCTGCAGCGATTCGCCCGCCGCCACGCTCAGACTCAGGTCGTCGAACAGCAGGCGACCGCCCCGTTCGCAACGGAGCGCGACGGCGTCGAGCAGGGGCTGATTCAAGACAGGGGTTCTCACGGCACTAAAGTCGGTCGGGCGCTGGCCGTTAACCCGGCACACGCCCTTGAAGGCGCGCCATTATACACAGGCGATTCCACCGGACCTGCCCGATGACTTCCATCTCCGCGATCCAACCCAGCGCTGGCGTCTCGCCCGCCCTGCCCGTCCGGGCCGCGGCGGCGCAGGCGTCGGACGCGGGGGCGCAGATCCTGCAGGCCCTGCAATCCCTCGACGACCTGATTCCGCCCGGCAGCACGGCCACCGCCGAGGTGCTGGCCACCCGTCCGGCCGGCCAGAGCTTCCAGTTCCTGCTGCAACTGCAGCTGGCCGAGGGCGGCAGCGTCCTGCTCACCACCCAGAGTCCGACCAACAACCTGCCGGTGGGCAGCCAGCTGCTGGTGAGCACCCTCGGCTCCACCCAGCTGGCCGTACTGCTGCAGAGCCTGGAGGGCGACGCGCCACCACCGCCGCTGCAGCAACTGGATCTGCGCCAGTTGCCGGTGGGCACCAACCTGCAATTGCGGGTGCTGAGCAGCCTGCTGCAGCAGCCACTCGGTGCGGCGCCTACCTACGAGGTGATCGCCAAGGCCCTGAGCTCCAGTCTCGAAGGTCGCCAGCTCAAGCTGGAATCGCCCCGCCCGGTGCCGGTGGGCAGCCTGCTGACCGTGGTGATCAAGGACAGCCAGGAGGTCACCGTGCTGCCCATGGCGCAGCGCCTCGACCAGCTCGACATCGACCGCCAACTGCAGGGCCAGGGACAGCGCCAGCTGTCGATGAATGCCCTGCTGCAATGGCTGGAGGACGTCCCCGAGGCGGACCTGCCACCGTCGGTGGGTGCGGCGCTCAAGTCCCTGCTGGCCAATCTGGAACACACCGAGGCCCTGACCACCCCGCAGGGCTGGGCGCGCGCCCTGGCGCGCAGCGGTCTGCAACTGGAGCAGCAACTGCTGGATCGCGGCGGTCCCGAGCTCCAGGAAGACTTCAAGGCCAACCTGCTGCGCCTGGTGGATCGGCTGCTGGCCAGCGTACCGGGCGAGGCCCTGCGCAATCCCCAGGTCGCGATCCAGACCGCCCAGCAGAATCTGCCCGATGCCTTGCGCCGGGCGCTGGGCGACGCCGCCACCGCCAGTCGCCAGCCCACCGCCCTGGACTTTCCCCTGGGTGAGCGCGACGGTCGCGGCCTCAGTGCCGCCAACGCCGAACTCGACGAATTGCTGCAACTGGCCACTGGCGTTATCGCCCGGCTGCAGACCCACCAGCTCGCCAGCCTGGCGCAGACCCAGGTCTTGCCCGACGGCTATTACCTCTCCACCTGGCAGACCGAGATCCCCTGGCGCGATGGCGAGCGCCTTGGCGCGGTGCAGGTGCGCTTCCAGGAGGAACGACCGCCGCCGGATAGCCGCGGTAAAGCCCGCGACAGCCTGTGGAAGGTGGAACTGGCCTTCGATCTGGCGCCGCTCGGCCCGTTGCAGGTGCGCGCGCAACTGGCCAGCGGTCGGCTGTCGAGCGAGTTCTGGGCGGAAAAAGGCGCCACCGCCACCCTGATCGATACCGAATTGCCCCATCTGCGCGAGCGCCTGCTGGCGGCCGGCTTCGTGGTCGGCGACCTCAGCAGCCGCCAGGGCCGTCCCGCACGCCATCCGCGCACCTCCCTCGAACAACGCTGGATCGACGACACCGCATGAGCACGACCGCCGCCCGCCAGGCCATCGCACTGTCCTATGACGGCAGCAGCGCCCCCATCCTCTCCGCCAAGGGCGACGCCGAACTGGCGGAACTCATCCTGGCCACCGCCCGGGAGCACGAGGTGCCCATCTACGAGAACGCCGACCTGGTGCGCATCCTGGCGCGCCTGGAGCTGGGCGCGGAAATTCCCGAGGCGCTCTATCGCACTCTGGCCGAGATCATCGCCTTCGCCTGGCACCTCAAGGGCAAGTGTCCGGCGCACCTGGCCGACCAGCCGGATCTGTCGTACGGTTGGGAGCGGATGCCGTAGATATCCAGCTCAATTCTCTTATCGCGGCCATGCGCCGCTCCTACAGGGAGTGATGCTTTTTGTAGGAGCGGCCCATGGCCGCGATAGTCCAAGTCAGAGCGGTCGCTACGGCGCACCGGCATGGCCGCGACAAAACCCGCAAAANCCTGCCCTNCCCCCGCCGCAACGAATGCCCGACGGTGCCCTTCTCTTCCACCTTGGCGGCGTCCCACAGGGCATCCATCTCCTCCAGACTGGCCTCCTGGGGCGAGCGGTCCTGGGCTTTCAGCGCCTCTTCGATGAAGCGGAAGCGCCGCTCGAACTTGGCGTTGGCCTGGCGCAGGGCGTCTTCGGCGTCGACCTGCAGGTGCCGCGCCAGGTTGACCATCACGAACAGCAGATCGCCGACCTCTTCCGCCACCTGGGCCGCCTGGCCGTTGGCCATGGCCTCGCGCACCTCATCCAGTTCCTCCTGGATCTTGGCCACCACCGGCGTGGCATCGGCCCAGTCGAAGCCGACATTGGCCGCACGCTTCTGCAGCTTTGCCGCGCGACTCAGGGCCGGCAGCGCCGCCGGCACGTCATCTAGCAGCGACAGCTGCTCGGGCGCCGCGGCCTTTTCCGCCCGCTCCTCGGCCTTGATCTCTTCCCAGCGGCGCTTGATGGTCGCCTCGTCCAGCCGCGGCAGGTCCAGCGGGCCATGCAGGTCGCCATCGGGAAAGACATGGGGGTGGCGTCGCACCAGCTTGCGGGTGATGCCATCCACCACCTGGGCAAAGTCGAAATGGCCATCCTCGCGCCCCAGCTGGCTGTAGTAGACGACCTGGAACAGCAGATCGCCCAGCTCGTCGCGCAGCTGCGGAAAATCCCGCCGGGCGATGGCGTCGGCGACCTCGTAGGCCTCTTCCAGGGTGTGGGGCACGATGCTGGCGTAGTCCTGGCGCAGGTCCCAGGGGCAGCCGTGTTGGGGGTCGCGCAACCGGGCCATGAGGTGCAGCAGGTCGTCGAGCTTGTACATTGGGTGAATCCTGTCACTGGAAAAAGAACGAGGCGCCAGGAGGCGCCTCGTGGGGGCATCGTCATCGGCTCAGGCGGCGCGATTGCGCCGGGCTTCGATGATGTTGGGCAGCTGGGAGATCCGTCCGAGCAGACGGCCGAGGGCGTCCAGGCCGGGGATCTCGATGGTCAGCAGCATGTTGGCGGTGTTTTCCTCGCGATTGGAGCGGGTGTTCACCGCCAGCACGTTGATCCGCTCGTTGAGCAGGATCTGCGAGACATCGCGCAACAGACCGGAGCGGTCGAAGGCCTTGATGACGATATCGACCGGATAGGTCTGCACCGGCACCGGGCCCCAGCTCACCTGAATGGTCCGCTCCGGCTCGCGACTGGCCAGCTGCAGGGCGTTGGCGCAGTCCTGCCGGTGGATGGTCACGCCGCGCCCCAGGGTGATGTAGCCGACGATGGCATCGCCCGGCACCGGCTGGCAGCAACCGGCGATCTGGGTGAGCAGGTTGCCCACGCCCTGGATCTGCACATCGCCGCGCTTGCCCGGCTTGTTGGTCGGCTTGCGCGGTAGGAGATCGAGGGTATCGACGCCCTTGTCCGGCTCCACCAGCTGCTGGGCGGCATGCATCACATGGGCCAGGCGCAGGTCACCGGCGCCCAGGGCCGCCAGCATGTCCTCGGCACCCTTGTAGTTGACCTTCTCGGCCAGCGTATTGAAGTCCACCGGCGGCAGCGCCAGGCGCGACAACTCGCGCTCGACCATGGCCTTGCCGGCGGCAACGTTCTGGTCACGCGCCTGGAACTTGAACCAGTGGACGATCTTGGCCCGGGCCCGCGAGGTGTTGACGTAGCCGAGGTTGGGGTTGAGCCAGTCGCGGCTGGGCGAGCCCTGCTTGCCGGTGATGATCTCCACCTGCTCGCCGGTCTGCAGCTGGTAGTTCAGCGGCACGATGCGGCCGTTGATCTTGGCGCCACGGCAGTTGTGGCCGATCTCGGTGTGCACCCGGTAGGCGAAGTCCAGCGGCGTCGCGCCCTTGGGTAGGTCGATGGCGTGGCCGTCGGGGGTGAAGACATAGACCCGGTCCGGCTCGATGTCGACGCGCAACTGGTCGGCCAGGCCGCCGATGTCGCCCAGCTCTTCGTGCCATTCCAGCACCTGGCGCAACCAGGAGATCTTCTCTTCGTAGTGGTTGGAGGCCGACTTGACATCGGTGCCCTTGTAGCGCCAGTGGGCGCAGACCCCCAGTTCGGCCTCTTCGTGCATGGCGTGGGTGCGGATCTGCACCTCCAGCACCTTGCCTTCCGGACCGATCACCGCGGTGTGCAGGGAACGGTAGCCGTTCTCCTTGGGATTGGCGATATAATCGTCGAACTCGCGGGGAATGTGCCGCCACAGGGTATGCACGATACCCAACGCGGTGTAGCAGTCACGCACCTCGGGCACCAGCACACGTACCGCGCGGACGTCGTAGATCTGGCTGAACTCCAGGCCCTTGCGCTGCATCTTCCGCCAGATGGAATAGATGTGCTTGGCCCGGCCACTGATGTCGGACTTGATACCGGTGGCGGTGAGTTCGTCACGCAGCTGCTGCATGACATCGGCGATGTACTGCTCGCGATCCAGCCGCCGCTCGTGCAGCAGGGTCGCGATCTGCTTGTACTGCTGGGGCTCCAGGTAACGGAAGGACAGGTCCTCCAGCTCCCACTTGATATGACCGATGCCCAGGCGGTGGGCCAGGGGTGCATAGATGTCGGCCACCTCGCGAGCCACCCGGTTGCGGCGTTCTTCGGTGGCATTCTTGACCGCACGGATGGCGCAGGTGCGCTCGGCCAGCTTGATCAGGGCCACGCGCACGTCGTCGACCATGGCCACCAACATGCGCCGCAGGTTGTCGACCTGGGTCTGACTGCCCAGCACCATGGACTTGCGCGGATTGAGACTCTCGCTGATCGCCGCCATGCGCAGCACGCCTTCGATCAGCTTGGCCACCACCGGCCCGAAATGCTCCGCGGCCGACTCCAGGGTCGCCTTGCCCTCGCGCACCGCCCGGTAGACGATGGCCGCGATCAGGCTGTCCTGATCCAGCTTGAGATCGGCCAGGATCTCGGCCATCTCCAGCCCGGTATGGAAACTGGAGGTGCCCTCCGCCCAGGTGTGCTCGACCTGGCCGGAATTCTCCTCCGCCGTGCGGGCGAAGCCGCAGGCATCCAGCAAGGTCTCGCGATCGAGATTCGGATCCACGCTCTGGATGTGATCCAGCCAGGCGTGAAGGTTGATGCTGCCATCGACGTTGACTGGCTGATGCGCTCTGACCTGTACCATCTACCCCTTCCTCACGGCGGTGCCTTCGCCGGATTGGCTCGCATCGGTTGGCGAGCCGTCGTTACCCGGGCATCCCGCCCGCTTCGAACAACACCATGGCTTCCACATGGGCGGTCTGCGGGAACATGTCGAGAATGCCCGCTCTTGTCATGCGATAGCCCTGTCGGACCAGCTCTCCCGCGTCCCGCGCCAGGGTGGCCGGATTGCAGGAGACATAGACCAGTCGCCCGATACCCAGGCCGCTGAGTTGCCGGACCACTTCCAGCGCACCGTCGCGCGGCGGATCCAGCAGCGCCAGCGAATGGCTGCCCAGATCGGCGGGTAGCGGGTTCGACAGGTCCACCTGTAGAAAGTGCGCGTTGCCGATGCCGTTGTCACGCGCATTTTGTATTGCCCGGGATGTCATCGCCGCGACCCCTTCGATCCCGGTGACGGCCGCCGCCTGCCGCGCCAGCGGCAAGGCGAAGTTGCCGAGGCCGGAGAAGAGATCGAGGACCCGGTCGTCGGCCTTGGGCGCCAGCCAGTCCAGCGCCTGGGCGACCATGGCTTCGTTGATGGCGGCATTGACCTGGACGAAGTCGCCCGGCTGATAGGCCAGCGTCAGGTCCCAGGGCGCCAGCCGATAGCCCAGCCTGGCGGCGGCCTGGTCCGGTTGCGGCTCGCCCTTGCCCTGCCACCAGAGCTGGACGCCGGCCGCCGCGCAGAAGTCGCGCAGGCGCGCCTGGTCACCCGGCAGCAGCGCCTGGGTATGGCGCACCAGCAAGGCGGTTGCCGTCCCCTGGAAGAGTTCGACATGTCCGATCGCCTGGGGCCGTTCCAGCCCGCTCAGCAGCTCCGGCAGCGCCCGCAGCAGGGGCTGCAGTTCCGGTACCAGCACCAGGCAGTCGTCAGGGGTGACGATGTCCTGGCTGGCCTCGGCGCGAAAGCCCACTTCCAGGCGGCCCTGGCGTTCGTCCCAGCGCACCGCGATGCGGGCGCGACGGCGATAGCCGAATTCGGGTCCGACCATGGGCGCGGCCCAGGCCAGCGGCTGCACCCCGGCCAGCCGGCGGAACTGCTCGGCCAGGGCCTCCTGCTTGAGGGTCAGCTGATCGGCATGGGGCAGGTGCTGCAGGGTGCAACCGCCGCAGCGGTCGGCCACGCTGCAGGGCGGCGTACGCCGCAGCGGACTGGCCTCCAGCACTCTAAGGGTACGGGCTTCGACCACCTGGCTGCGGGCACCGAGCACCCGCGCCTCGACCCGTTCGCCCGGCAGGGCGCCGGCGACGAACCAGGTCCGCCCGCCTTCGTGAGCGATGCCGCGCCCGTCATGGGACAGCCGCTCGATGCCCAGCAGCTGCCGTTTGCCGGTCGGCACCCCGGTCGCCCGGGCGCCACCGGCCGGCTGGAAGCGCAGTCCGCCACCGCCCCGCTTAGCGCGCGTCATAGACGCCGGTCGACAGGTAGCGATCGCCTCGGTCACAGATGATCGCGACGATCACCGCATTGTCCACTTCCCGGGCGATGCGCAGGGCGCCCGCCACCGAACCACCGGACGACACGCCACAGAAGATGCCTTCTTCCCGCGCCAGGCGGCGCATGGTGTCCTCGGCTTCCTGCTGGCCCATGTCGATGATGCGATCCACGCGGCTGGCCTCGTAGATCTTTGGCAGATAGGCCTCCGGCCAGCGACGGATGCCGGGGATGGCCGCGCCCTCCTCCGGCTGCAGACCGACGATCTGCACCTTGGGATTCTGCTCCTTGAGGTAGCGCGAGGTGCCCATGATGGTCCCGGTGGTGCCCATGGAGCTGACGAAATGGGTGATGCTGCCATGGGTCTGGCGCCAGATTTCCGGACCGGTACCCAGGTAGTGGGCCACCGGATTGTCGCCGTTGCCGAATTGGTCGAGCACCTTGCCGCGGCCTTCGGCCTGCATGCGGGTGGCCAGATCCCGCGCCCCTTCCATGCCGTCTTCCCTGCTCACCAGGATCAGCTCGGCGCCATAGGCGGTCATGGCCGCCTTGCGCTCGGCACTGGAGTTGTCGGGCATGATCAGGATCATGCGGTAGCCCATGATGGCCGCCGCCATGGCCAGGGCGATCCCGGTATTGCCGGAGGTGGCCTCGATCAGGGTATCCCCGGGCTGGATGTCGCCGCGGGCCTCGGCCTGGCGGATCATCGACAGCGCCGGGCGGTCCTTGACCGAGCCCGCCGGGTTGTTGCCTTCCAGCTTGAGCAGCACGGTACTGCGGGTGTCGCCGGCCAGGCGCTGCAGGCGCACCAGCGGTGTGTTACCGATGCAATCGGCGATGGTGGGATAGTGCAGACTCATGAATCAGCTCGTTCCGCCAAGGGTGAAAGCCTTCCATGATACTCCCAAAGCCCCGCCGACCCTACCCGTCCGGCGCCTGGCTAGGGTCGGCGCGTGGCGGCACCGTCGCTGGCCACCTCCAGGGCCGCGGGCAGGCTCACTGACAGCACGCCCTCCGGACCCAGGTTGGGACGTATCTCGGGCGTCACCTGCATCCCCGGCAGTCCGGCCAGACGCTCGGCCAGTCGCTTGGCGGCATCGGGCGCCACCTTGCGGGTCAGGTCCTCGGTACCGGAATACAGCCAGAGCTGCACCGGCCGGGCCCCGCCCACGCCCTGGAATTCCTGCGCGCGCTTGAGAATGAAGCCCTGCTGCCAGCCAAAGGCGACATCGCTCGCCACATAGCGCTGGAACGCCTGCGGCTGTCTATAAAGTGTGTCGAGCACGAAGAGGCCGCCGTAGCCATGGCCCCACAGCGTCTGGCGATTGGGGTCCACCGGCACGCTCTGGGTCAGCAGCGGCTTGATGCGCTGCTCGATCAGGTCGAGAAAGGCCCGCGAGCCTCCTGCCGGCCAGTCCTTGCGCACGTCATCGCGGGCGCGGCCATTGCCCACCGCCGGGGTGTAGTCGTAGGTGCGCTCCTGCATGGCGTCCGCGGCATCGGCGTAGCCGATCGCCACCAGCACCGGGGCACTCTTCAGTTTATGGGGCGACAGCCAGACATCCTGGAGTTGCGCCAGGGCGGCATCGCCATCAAGCAGGAACAGCGCGGGATAGCCCATCATCGGCGCCGGCTGCTTGGGAATGCCGATATAGACCCGATAGCGGCGCTTGCCATCCGCCGAGTCGAGCAGGTGCGTCTCGAAGCTGTAGTACATCGACCCCCGCTCCACCAGGGTGGTCTTTTTCTGCTCCTGGGCCTGGGTCGGCGCCAGCCAGCCGGTCCCCAGCAACAGGGCGCCCGCCAGCATCAGACTGCAACTCTTCTTCAAAGGATCTCCTCGAACGCAACCGCACCGGAACGACCGGCAGTCCCTACCAGACCGCCGATGGGTTCAATGGTTGTGCACCGCAGCCAGGGACCGTGGCAGCCTTCGCGGATTTTCTCGAATCAGAGCGCCAGGGGGTGCGACCCCTTTCGCAAAGACTCTCTTTACATTTGGTAAAGGGGTTAGACTGGCCAAATTTCCTTTGGGGGACGTGCAGTGCTGGACGAATTGGGACTCAAGGGGCGCATCCTGCTGTTGAGCGTCCTCCCGACCTGCTGCATGGCGGCCCTGCTGGGGGTCTACTTCAGCTGGGTGCAGCTGTCCGACATGCGCAGCCAGCTCATCGAGCACGGCCAGCTGGTGGCTCAGCAGATGGCGCCGCTCATCGCCCCGGCCATGCGCACCGGCGACAACGACCAGCTCAACCGCATCGCCCAGCGCGCCCTCGACCAGGCCGATGTCCGCGCCATCACCTTCCTGGATGCCGACGGCAACGTCCTCGCCCACGCCGGTCCCTCGATGACGGTGGAGCTCACCGGGCGCGACTACCAGACCATCAGCATGAGATCCGGTCTGGACATCACCCACTTCAACCTGCCGGTGCAGACCCACGACCTGCGCCTGACCCGCAGCGACGGCAGCCCGGCCACCCCCCAGACGCTGGGCTGGATCCAGCTCGAACTCTCCCATCACGCCACCCTGCTGCGCGGCTATCGCAACCTGGTGGCCGGCCTCCTGCTGATCCTGCTCGGCCTGGCCTTCACGGCCTTCATCGCGGTACGCATGGGTCGACGCATCAATCGACCGCTGCAGGTGATCGCCCAGGGCGTCAGCCAGCTGCAGGAAGGTCGCCTAGAGACCCGCCTGCCGACCCAGCTCGGCAGTCCCGAATTCGACGAACTGGCCACCGGCATCAATCGCATGGCCGAAGCCATGGAAAACGCCCAGTTCGAGATGCAGAACAACATCGACCAGGCCACCGAGGACGTGCGCCAGAATCTGGAGACCATCGAGATCCAGAACATCGAGCTGGATCTGGCGCGCAAGGCGGCGCTGGAGGCCAGCCGTATCAAGTCGGAATTCCTGGCCAACATGAGCCACGAGATCCGCACCCCGCTCAACGGCATCATCGGCTTCACCAACCTGATGCAGAAGAGCGAACTGACCCCGCGCCAGCAGGATTACCTGAGCACCATCCAGAATTCCGCCGAGAGCCTGCTGGGCATCATCAACGAGATCCTCGACTTCTCGAAGATCGAAGCCGGCAAGCTGGTGCTGGAGAATCTGCCGTTCAACCTGCGTGACATGATCCAGGACACCCTGACCATCCTGGCGCCCTCGGCCCATGAAAAGCACCTGGAACTGGTCTGCCTGGTCTATCGCGACACCCCGACCCACCTGGTCGGCGATCCGCAGCGCCTGCGCCAGGTGCTCACCAACCTGGTGAGCAATGCCATCAAGTTCACCCACTCCGGCACCATCGCCGTGCGTGCCATGGTCGAGGAAGAGACCGACGACCACGCCCAGCTGCGCATCAGCGTCCAGGACACCGGCGTCGGCCTCACCGACGAAGACCGGCAGATGCTGTTCCAGGCCTTCTCCCAGGCCGACAATTCCCTGACCCGCCAGGCCGGCGGCACCGGCCTTGGCCTGGTCATCTCCAAGCGCCTGATCGAGCAGATGGGCGGCGAGATCGGCCTGGAAAGCATCCCCGGCGAGGGCTCGGAATTCTGGATCACCCTCAACCTGCCCAAAGCCCATGGCAGCGTCGAGAGCCACAAGCGCATCGCCCTGGCGGGCCGCCGCGTCGGTCTGGTGGAGCCCCACCCCCTCACCCGCCAGGCGCTGCAGCATCAGCTGGAAGAATGCGGCCTGAGCGTGGAGCCGTTCGAGACCCTCGAGCAGCTCAGCGAAGCCGTCGCCCATCCGGCCTCCGGCAAGTTGCCGGTCAGCCTTGCGGTACTCGGCGTCAGCGCCCGCAGCATTCCGCCGGATCTGCTCACCGAGCGCATCTGGGAACTGGGCCGCCAGGACTGCAACACCCTGGTCTATTGCCCGACCACCGACCAGGCGGTCTTCCATGCCTCGCTGCCCGATGTCCATTGCCAGCTGCATTCCAAGCCGGCCTGCAGTCGCAAGCTGGAGCAGGCGGTGGCGGAATTGCTCAACCAGCGGCCGCAGCGCAACGAAAGCGGTGGCCTGGGCATCACCGACCGCCCGCCGCGACTGCTCTGCGTGGACGACAATCCGGCCAACCTGCTGCTGGTGGAGACCCTGCTGACCGACCTGGGCGCCCAGGTCACGGCGGTGGAAAGCGGCTATGCCGCGGTGGAAGCGGTGCAGCAGGAGCGCTTCGACCTGGTGTTCATGGACGTGCAGATGCCCGGCATGGACGGACGCCAGGCCACCGAGGCGATCCGCGACTGGGAAGCCAGCGAGGGCGGCACCCCGGTGCCCATCGTCGCCCTCACCGCCCACGCCATGGCCAACGAGAAACGCGCGCTGCTGCAGAGCGGCATGGACGACTACCTCACCAAGCCGATCAGCGATCGGCAACTGGCCCAGGTCATCCTCAAGTGGACCGGCCTGCGCCTGCTGCACAGCTCGGCGCCCGAGGTCACCAGCCTCAACAGCGGTGGCCAGGACATCTCCACCCTGCCGGTGATGGATGCCGACGAAGGCCTGCGGCTGGCCGCCAACAAGCCGGATCTGGCCAAGGATCTCCTGAGCATGCTGCTCGCCTCCCTGGCCGCGGATCGCCAGGCCATCCGCCAGGCCCGCGAAGACGGCGATCGGATCGCCCTCATCGAGCGCGTCCACCGCCTGCATGGCGCCACCCGCTATTGTGGCGTACCCCAGCTGCGCGCGGCCTGCCAGCACAGCGAAACCCTGCTCAAGCAGGGCGCTCCCACCTCCAGCCCGGCGCTGGAAGAACTGGACGCGGCCATCGTCAACCTGTCGACCCAGGCCAAGAGCCCGCTCTAGCGGGCTAGTCCTCGAACAGCCTCAGCTGCAGCGCCGCCTCGCGCAGATCGGTCAGGCGCACGCCCACGCCCAGCAGCCGTACCGGCCGATTGCCCCGGCGGTAGGCCTGCTCCAGCAGGCGCCGATAACTGTCGAGATCGCGACCGGCGCCCTGCTGCTCCAGGGTGGTCTGGGTGAAGTCGTGGAATTTGACCTTGATGAAGGGCCGCTCCGGGCGATAGCGGTCCGCCAGCCGCGTCAGGCGCTCTTCGAGCTTGGCCAGCAAGTCGGGCAATTCCTGTGCACAGGCGGCAGCGTCGGGCAGGTCGCGGTCATAGGTGCGTTCCACGCTGGCCGACTGCCGCTGGCTGTCCACCTTGACCTGGCGCTCGTCGATGCCATGGGCCAGCGACCAGAGGCGCTCGCCGAAGCTGCCGAATTCGCGCAGCAGATCGAAGCGCGACCAAGTATGCAGATCGCTGCAGAGGACGATGCCGCGACGCTTGAGCTTGTCGGCGGTGACCTTGCCGACGCCGTGCAGCTTGGCCACCGGCAGCGCGGCGACGAAGTCAGCCACCTCGTGGGGAGCGATGACGAACAGCCCGTTGGGCTTTTTCCAGTCGCTGGCGATCTTGGCGAGAAACTTGTTGGGCGCGACCCCGGCGGACACCGTGATGTTGAGCTCCTGCCACACCCGCCTGCGGATATCACGGGCGATCAGGGTAGCGCTGCCGTTGAACAGCTCGCACTGGGTGACATCCAGGTAGGCTTCGTCGAGGGACAGCGGCTCGATCAGCTCGGTGTAGTCCTGGAAGATCCCGTGGATCTGCCGCGACACCTCCTTGTAGACCTCGAAGCGCGGCTTGACGAACACCAGGTCGGGACAGAGTTTCTGCGCCTGATGGGAGGACATGGCCGAACGCACCCCGAAGGCCCGGGCTTCGTAGTTGCAGGTGGCGACCACCCCGCGCCGATCGGGGGTCCCGCCTACCGCCAGCGGCTTGCCGCCCAGGCGCGGATCGTCACGCATCTCGATGGACGCATAGAAGCAGTCACAGTCGACATGGATGATCTTGCGCTGGCGCTTGGGTGGGAGCTGGGCGGGAGAATTGTCCGGAGCCATGGGAGCAGATGCCGGGCCGGGCATGACGGCTGATTATCCGTACAGTAAGCCAAGACCGCCCGGATTTGTCCATGGCGAACGACGAATCACCCGTCAACCGACGTCTTGCAGCAGGCGTTGCCGGTGCACGACCTCTTCGCGCAGCTCATCGACCACCGCCTTGAGATCGTGGGCGTGGTGCAGCTGATCGTAATAAAGGTGGCGTTCGGCGATCACGCCGTCGGGTGTGGTGATCATCAATCGTGCGAAATGCTCGCTGCGCTCGAAGAACTCGATACGACCCAGGCCCTGGAGATGGTGGAGCAAGGTTTCCAGCAGGAGATTCATGGCGGCCCCTTGGACTTTCCTGGTCAAACGGTCCGGTCGCGCTGCCCATCGTCGAAAGGTGCACTCTCGTCGCCGGCGATGGCGGTCCGATCTTCTATATGGCCGGAGCGAACATGGCGGGACGTGGTGTCCAGCAATTCCTGCGCAGCGGCGCGGAGCGTCTGCATGTCGTCGACGAGCAATTCGACTTTCTCCACGACCTGAAGTGCCATCTCCGACGCGCCTTTGGCACTGCTGCCGGTCAGCGCCAGGGAAAGATTGCACAACTGGGCGACCAGTGTCGCTATATCGTGATCCATCACGCGCATGATGCGCTGATCCAGACAACTCGAATCCTGGGAAGGCTGCATGAGGTTCTCCATAACACTCATCGAGGATAGCACATGGCCACCACCCGCCTTAGCCGCTTAGCGGCGATTTGCTATCACCTTCTCACTTGATCGAAGAGGCACTCTCATCGGGTTTCCGGACTCTTTGCCGCCAGGACAGGTCGACTGAGGACGTACCTCTAGGAGAACCCTCATGAAACGCCCTCTACTCCTGTCCTCCGCCCTGCTCCTCAGCCTCATGCTGGGTGGCTGCTTCGATCGCGACCAGTCGGATCAACAGAATCGCTCGAGCGGTGAAAAGGCATCCGTGCAGATGCAGAAAAGCGACGGCGACAAGTAGGCCCGCCCCTGCTTGGTAAATAAGCCTTTGATCGCTATTAAATTTTTCTTGACGAATTTTTTCTTGGCCCTATACTGAGCCCCATCGGACGCGGGATGGAGCAGTCTGGTAGCTCGTCGGGCTCATAACCCGAAGGTCGTTGGTTCAAATCCAGCTCCCGCAACCAAATTCGAAAAAACCACTCTCTTGAGTGGTTTTTTTTTGCGCTGAATTTGACCCAGGTCAGATCCAAGCGGTGCGAACTTGGCAGCTGCAAGAGCTACAAAGGTTGGTATAGAGCTTTTTTATCTGTACAAGGCTTGGCAAACCGCGCGCGACCAGTAATCTGACGCGCGTTCCTGTCTAGAGGAGTTTGCATGACTGCACCTGATCCAGCCAAAGAGGTCTCCTCGAAGCCGGCATCCCCTGCGGACCACCCCGTAGCGCCCCCTCAAGCGCTACCCTGGCGCCTTCTGGAGCGGTTGACGGCCTATCGACAACCCATCGAACTGGGCGTCACCCTGGTACTGTTCGCCGCCGCCTTGGTGGTCTGCTGGCACCTGCTCAGCAGCATCGATGGCGAAGCCCTTCACGATGCCCTCCACGATATCCCCCATTCCTCGCTGATCGGCGCCCTCATCGCCGCGGCCGCCGGTTTCACCATCCTGCTCGGTTACGAGTGGTCGGCCATGCGCTTCGCCGACGTCAAGTTGCCGGCCCGAACCTGGACCATGGGTGGTCTTACCGCCTTCGCCATCGGCAACGCGATCGGCCTGTCCATGCTGTCCGGCGGCTCGGTGCGCTATCGCCTCTATGCCCGTCAGGGGCTCAGTGCCCTGGAAGTGGCGCAGATGACGGTATTCTCCAGTCTGGCGCTGGGCACCGCCCTGCCGCCGCTGGCCGCCATCGCCGCCCTGACCAACCTGCCGGCCTCCACCCAGGCCCTGCGCGTGCCGGAAGCGGTCATCGTCACGGTGGCTGCCCTGATCCTGATCGGCTATGCCGTGGGCATCCTGGCGCTGCGTCGCTGGCGCGCGCCCGAGCAGCCCTGCGCCCATGCCCTGCACTTCCGCATCGGCAAGCGCGCCCTGCGCCTGCCGACCCTGCGGCTGTCCGTGCTGCAGCTGGTGATCACCATCCTCGACGTGACCGCCGCCTCGATGGTGCTCTATCTATTGCTGCCCACGGCGCCGCCCTTCGGTGCCTTCCTGCTGGTCTACCTGCTGGCCCTGGCCGCCGGGGTGCTCAGCCATGTTCCAGGCGGTGTCGGCGTGTTCGAAGCGGTACTGCTGGCCGCCTTCGCCAATGAGCTGGGCGCCGCGCAGCTGGCCGCGGCGCTGGTGGTCTACCGCCTCTTCTATGTGCTGCTGCCGTTCGTGATCGCCTGCCTGGTGCTGCTGTTCAGCGAAGGCCGGCGCCTGCTGTCGAACAGCCCGGCCGTACGGGTCGCCTCAGGCCTGGCCGCACCCATCCTCGCCATCCTGGTTTTTTTTTCTGGGGTGGTGCTGCTTTTTTCTGGGGTCACCCCTGAAATAGACACCCGCCTGGAGGGCATGGACTTCCTGCTCCCCCAGCGGCTGATCGATGCCTCCCACCTGGGCGCGAGCCTGATCGGCGTCGTCTGTCTATTGCTGGCGCAGGGATTGCGCCGGCGCCTTTCCGCGGCTTGGGCGGTGACCTTGGTTTTGCTGCTGCTGGGCTGCCTGCTGTCCCTGTTGAAAGGTTTCGACTGGGAGGAAGCCTCCATTCTGGCGATGACGGCCGCGCTGCTTGCCATCTTTCGTAAATCCTTCTATCGCCGCAGCCGGCTGATGGAACAGCCCTTCTCGCCGCTGTACGTGACCGCCAGCATCTGCGTGGTCGCCGCCTCGGTGTGGCTGCTGCTGTTCGCCTACCAGGATGTCCCCTACGAAACGCGTCTGTGGTGGCAATTCGCGCTGGATGCCGATGCCCCGCGCGGCCTGCGGGCCGCCCTGGGCAGCTCCGTCCTGCTGCTGATCATCGCCCTGGGCTGGCTGCTGCGCGCCGCGCCACCGCCCATCGAAGCGCCCACCGGCGCCGAGCTCGAGCGCGCCTTCGGCATCGTGCGCAAGTCCAGCCAGCCGGATGGCGGCCTGGTGATGACCGGCGACAAGGCCCTGCTCTTCCACGAAAGCGACGATGCCTTCCTGATGTACGGACGGCGGGGCCGCAGCCTGATCGCCCTATTCGATCCCATCGGCCGCTCCCAGCCCCGTGCCGAGCTGATCTGGAAATTTCGCGACCTCTGCGACCTGCACCATGCACGACCGGTGTTCTACCAGGTACGGGCGGAGAACCTGCCCTTTTACATGGACATCGGCCTCACCGCGCTCAAACTCGGCGAAGAGGCGCGGGTCGACCTGCATGCCTTCGATCTCGACAGCAAGGGCAAGAAGGACCTCAGATACACCTGGAATCGTGGTCAGCGCGATGGCCTGGCCATCGAATTCCACGCCCCGGGCGAGGCGCCCCTGGACGAGCTCAAGGCCATCTCCGACGTCTGGCTGGAAAGCAAGCAGGTGCGCGAGAAGGGCTTTTCCCTGGGTCGCTTCGATCCGACCTATCTCAGGCACTTCCGCATCGCCGTGGTGCGCTTCCAGGGCAAGGCGGTGGCCTTCGCCAACCTCCTGGAGACCGAACGCCCGGATCTGGCCAGCATCGACCTGATGCGGGTCACCGCGGATGCGCCCAAGCAGACCATGGAATTCCTCATGCTCGGGCTGATCCTGCACTTCAAGGCCGCCGGCTTCGCGCGCTTCTCGCTGGGCATGGTCCCGCTGGCCGGCCTGCATCCCCGCCGCGGCGCCCCCATCACCCAGCGCCTGGGCGCCATGGTGTTCAGACGTGGCGAACAGTTCTATAACTTCCAGGGGCTGCGCCGCTTCAAGGACAAGTTCGATCCGGAATGGGAACCGCGCTACATGGCGGTCCCCGCTGGCCTGGATCCCCTGGTCGCCTTCGCCGATACCGCCGCCCTAATCGCCGGGGGTTATACCGGCCTGGTCAAACGTTGAGACTCCTATGCTGAAACGTGCACTCGCAGTACTGCTCGTCATCCTGCTGATCGCGGGGGGCCTCGGCTGGTGGTGGCTCCATCGCTGGCCCTCGGCGCCCCAGGTCAAGGTCATGGCGCAGCCGGACGGTCGCCTGCTGACCATGGCCGCGCCCAAGGGCGAGCCACACGCTCGCGTGGTTCTGGCCACACCTGCGGATCTGCAGCTGGCGGACGCCGATCTGCTGGGGCTGGCGACCAACACCGGCGCCGAGATCGTCCAGTACGAGGTCCAGGTTTCCAACAACTGCCAGGCGCAGAACGAAGATTTCGCCGCCGCCGCCAAGCAGCTGAGCGGCGCGCCGACCTTTGTCGGCGGCATCGGCCCGGGCGCTGCCCGCGCCTGGCGCTGGCTGGCCACCCAGGACAATCCGAAGGCCGCCGCCCTGAGCGTCGGTTTCAACCTGGAAACCCTGGATTGCCCGGACGCCCTGCGCGCCAAGGCGGCAGCCGGCCAGTGGCACATCGCCTGGAACGATCATCCGACCGATGATTCGGCGATCTTCGTGCGTCAGCAGAGCAATGCCGACCTGACCATCGCCGACTACGGCACCGCCCTGCCGGTGGTGCTGCGCACCCAGCTGAAGAACCGCCTGCTGGGTCAGCACAACGACATCCCGACCATCGAGATGCCGGCCGATCCCGACGTCAAGCCCGGCCATCCCGACGTGGTGACCATCTTCTACTCCGGTGACGGCGGCTGGCGCGACATCGACCGGCTCTCGGCCCAGGCCATGAACGAAGCGGGCTATCCGGTAGTAGGCGTGGATGCGCTGCGCTACTTCTGGCAGCACAAGAGTCCGGAACAGGTGGCCGCCGATCTGGCCAACCTGATGCAGGAATACCGCGAGAAGTGGAACGCCAAGCACTTCGTGCTGGCCGGTTACTCCTTTGGCGCTGACATCCTGCCGGCGGTCTACAACCGCCTGCCCAAGGCGGATCAGGACCAGGTGACCTCGCTGCTGCTGCTGGCTTTCAGCCGCAAAAGCAACTTCGAGATCGCCGTGGAAGGCTGGCTGGGCAAGCCGGGTGACGAAGCCGACACCCTGCCGGAAACCAGCAAGATCCCCGCCGCCAAGCTGTTCTGCGTCTATGGCGAGGAAGAGAAGGACGACAGCGGTTGTACCCAGCCGGGCCAGCCGGGCGAGAAGCTGGGCCGCCCGGGCGGTCACCACTTCGACGAGAACTACGACAAGCTGGCCGACTTCATGGTCAAGGCCATCGAGGCCCGTACGCCGCAATAGCGTATCTTGTCCGGGCCTGCGGGCCCGGACGAACGGCCGGAACAAGGAGCCGGTCTCCCGCGGTCTATGGCTGCAACAGCCACGGAGACCCCCGACATGAGCACACCGCTTTCCGCCGATGCCGCCAGCAAGATCCTGGTGGATGCCTTCCAACCCCTTGGCTGCGTGGTGTCGTCCGGTGCGGATGGCCATGACCTGGCACTGGGCGTGGTGGATGCCCAGGGCAAGACGCTCTATACCGAAGAACAGCTCGGCGAAGCGGACTACGCCGATCCCCTGCGCCTGGCCGGCTACATCGGCACGGTACGCAGCGAGCTGGAGAGCCGGGGCCAGACCCTCGACAGCTGGCAGATGCCCTTCATCACCGATCCCGACGCCCTCCCCCCGCCAGTGTTCAACTAGGCAAAGAAAAGGCCCCTGCTGGGGCCTTTGTGCTTTTCGCGCTCGGCTAGATCTCGACCTGGGTACCCAGTTCGATCACCCGGTTCACCGGCAGCTTGAAGAATCTCAGGTTGCCGTTGGCGTTCTTCATCAGGAAGACGAAGAGATTCTCGCGCCAGGGCGCCATGCCCAGGCGCTTGGAGGCGATGACCGTCTCCCGGCTGAGGAAGTAGGTGGTACGCATCGGCGTGAAATCCAGTCCCGGATAGGGGCAATGGCTGAGCGCCAGGGGAATGTCCGGTTCGTCCATGAAGCCGTAGTGCAGCACCACCCGATAGAAGCCATCACCGAAGTCCTCGACCTCCATGCGCTCGCCGCGCGACACCCGCGGACGATCCTCGTAGCGCACCGTGAGCAGCACCACCTGCTCGTGCAGCACCTGGTTGTGCAGCAGGTTGTGCAGCATGGCGTGGGGGACTACGTCGGTACGGGCGGTCAGGAACACCGCGGTGCCCTTGGCGCGGAACGGCGGTTGGGCGCGGATGCTGCTGATGAAGATCGGTAGCGGCAGCGCGCCGTCGTCCAGGCGCTCCACCACCAGTTGCCGGCCCCGCTTCCAGGTGGTCAACAGGATGAAGATGACGATACCGGCGATCACCGGGAAGGAGCCGCCGGAAAAGATCTTCGGCGCATTGGCGGAGAAGTACAGCACGTCCACCAGCAGGAAGCCGATCAGCAGCGGCACCATGATCCAGCGCGGCCATTTCCACAGCAGCAGGATCACCGCCGACACCAGGCAGCTGGTGATCAGCATGGTGCCGGTCACCGCCACGCCGTAGGCTTCGGCCAGGTTGGCCGAGGACTGGAAGGTCAGGATCAGGAAGATCACCCCCAGCATCAGCGCCCAGTTCATCAGCGGAATGTAGATCTGCCCCTGCTCCTGGCTGGAGGTGTGCTGGATCTGCATGCGCGGGATGTAGCCCAGCTGGATGGCCTGGCGGGTCATGGAGAAGGCGCCGGTGATCACCGCCTGGGAGGCGATGACGGTGGCCAGGGTCGCCAGGCCGATCATCGGCAGCAGCAGCCATTCCGGGGCCAGCAGATAGAAGGGATTGCGCACCGCCGCGGGATCGGCGAGCAGCAGCGCGCCCTGACCGAAGTAGTTGAGCACCAGCCCCGGCAGCACCAGCAGCAGCCAGGCCCGGGCGATGGGCTTGCGGCCGAAGTGCCCCATGTCGGCGTAGAGCGCCTCGGCGCCGGTCAGCGCCAGCACCGCCGCGCCCAGCACGATGAAGCCCTTCACCGGGTTATCGGCGAAGAATTGCACCGCCCAGTAGGGATTGAAGGCCTTGAGCACCTCGGGCTGCTGGACGATGCCATAGACACCCAGGGCGCCCAGGGTGGTGAACCAGAGCACCATCACCGGCCCGAAGAACTTGCCGATGGTGGCGGTACCGCGCTTCTGGATGGCGAAGATGCCGACCAGGATCACCAGCGCGATGGGCACCACCCAGGCTTCCAGACCATCGAAGGCCAGTTCCAGACCCTCCACCGCCGACAGCACCGAGACCGCCGGGGTGATCATGCTGTCGCCGTAGAAGAGTGCGGCGCCGAACAGCCCCAGCAGCACCAGGGTGGTG
Source organism: Pseudomonas sp. MOIL14HWK12:I2 (assembly GCF_000510745.1). NCBI lineage: Bacteria > Pseudomonadati > Pseudomonadota > Gammaproteobacteria > Pseudomonadales > Pseudomonadaceae > Pseudomonas > Pseudomonas sp. MOIL14HWK12:I2. Next base: position 918,514 of record NZ_KI783313.1, read on the forward strand.
GACAGGCGCGGCGAGCCCTGGGCGGCACGCCGGGCCAGGGCGGTGAGCGCCATGATGCCGCCCTCGCCCTGGTTGTCGGCACGCATGACGAAGGTGATGTACTTGAGGGTGACGACCCAGATGAGCGACCAGAAGATCAGCGACAGGATGCCGAGCACACTGTCGTGATTCAGCGGCAAGCCGTAGTGCGGCGAAAAGACTTCCTTGAGGGTATAGAGAGGACTGGTGCCGATGTCGCCGTATACCACACCGGTGGCGAGCACGATCATTCCCAAGGCCGAAGGGGCTTTACCACCGTGCTCGTGTTCCGGACGGCTCATGCAGGGCTCCTAGAGTCTAAAATCGGCGCATCCTGCGCCGAAGCGGCGTCAGGATCAAGTTGAAAAGGCCGGTAGCGTGGCGCGCGCAACCTCTCAGCGCAGCGCTTCCAGCACCATAGACTCCTTGGTCGGCAAAAAGCTCTGCGCTGTCGCCAGGACCTGCCTGCCCCTTCCAAGCAGCGGCAGAGATGGCTAGAATCGCGCGTTTTTTGATCAAGGCGCCTCCTGAGCGCCCGCCGAGGTTAGCCCATGTCCATCCAAACGTCCGCCCCCAAGGTCGGTTTCGTCAGCCTCGGCTGTCCCAAGGCCACCGTCGACTCCGAACGCATCCTCACCCAGCTGCGCATGGAAGGCTACGAGATCGTGCCGACCTATGAAGACGCGGACGTGGTGGTGGTCAACACCTGCGGCTTCATCGACAGCGCCAAGGCCGAGTCCCTGGACGCCATTGGTGAGGCCATCGCCGAGAACGGCAAGGTGATCGTTACCGGGTGCATGGGTGTGGACGAGGGCAACATCCGTGGCGTGCATCCCAGCGTGCTGGCGGTGACCGGTCCGCAGCAGTACGAGCAGGTGGTCAGCGCCGTGCACGAGGTGGTGCCGCCGCAGCTGGAGCACAATCCGCTGATCGATCTGGTGCCGCCCCAGGGCATCAAGCTGACCCCGCGCCACTACGCCTACCTGAAGATTTCCGAAGGCTGCAACCACAGCTGCAGCTTCTGCATCATCCCCTCCATGCGCGGCAAGCTGGTCAGCCGCCCGGTGGGCGACGTGCTGTCCGAGGCCGAGCGCCTGGTCAAGGCCGGCGTCAAGGAGCTGCTGGTGATCTCCCAGGACACCAGTGCCTACGGCGTCGACCTCAAGTACAAGCTGGACTTCTGGAACGGCCAGCCGGTCAAGACGCGCATGCTGGAGCTGTGCGAGGCGCTGTCGGGCATGGGCGTCTGGGTGCGCCTGCACTATGTCTACCCCTACCCCAATGTCGACGACGTCATTCCGCTGATGGCCGCCGGCAAGCTGCTGCCCTACCTGGACATCCCCTTCCAGCACGCCAGCCCCAAGGTGCTCAAGTCCATGAAGCGCCCGGCGTTCGAGGACAAGACCCTGGCGCGCATCAAGCGCTGGCGCGAGATCTGCCCGGAGCTGACCATCCGCTCCACCTTCATCGTCGGCTTTCCCGGCGAGACCGAGGAAGACTTCCAGTACCTGCTGGACTGGCTCACCGAGGCCCAGCTCGATCGCGTCGGCTGCTTCCAGTACTCGCCGGTCGAGGGCGCACCCGCCAACGAGCTGGGCCTGGAGCCGGTTGCGGACGAGGTCAAGCAGGAGCGCTGGGAGCGCTTCATGGCGCACCAGCAGGCCATTTCCGCCGCGCGCCTGCAGCTCAAGATCGGTCGCGAGATCGAGGTGCTGATCGACGAGGTGGACGACCAGGGCGCCATCGGCCGTTCCTATGCCGATGCCCCGGAAATCGACGGCAACGTCTATGTCGACAGCGCCAATCCGCTGAAGCCGGGTGACAAGGTCTGGGTGCGGGTCACCGACGCCGACGAGTACGACCTCTGGGCAGAGGCGCTCTGATTCCTAGCTAGTCATGCAGGCGGTGGGTGCCGGGCACATGGGCGTGCCCGGCCGCACTGCAGCTGGCGGTGGTCGCCGATGGCGCCGCCGGCTGACCGAGTTCGCGCAGGATGCCGCAACGGTCCCCTTCGCCCTCTCCCTGGCAGTGGCGCCTCAGAGTCACCAGCTGTTCACGCAGCTGATTCAACTCGCGGATACGCACCTCGACATGATGCAGATGGGCGCCGATCAGGGCGTCCACCTGGGCGCAGCCGGGTTCGCGGGTATCGCGCAGGGCCAGCAGGGCGCGAATCTCTTCCAGCGTCATGTCCAGCGACCGACAATGGCGAACGAAGACCAGGCGCTCGACCTGGCTTTCGTCATAGCTGCGGTAGTTGCTGCTGCTGCGCGCCGCCGGACTCAGCAGCCCTTCGCGCTCGTAGTACCTGATGGTCTCGACGGCGCAATCGGTGCGCCTGGCCAATTCGCCGATCTTCATCATCCTGTCTCGTTGAGCTGAGGTGCACAGCCTGCCGTGCCGGAGCCGCTGCAGCAAGGACGGAAGACGGTCAGGGGGTTGAGGGAGCGACGTTACCGGAGGGGGAAGACATGGATAGTCCGGCTGATGAGGGGCCAGACAGGACGACGCCCCGGCGATGAGTGGGTCGCCGGGGCGTCGAGACAGCCGCCAGATTAGTTGGCGTTGTTCTGGTAGAGCGCGGATACCCGGTTGGGATGCTCCGACTGGAATTGGGCTTGAGCGTTGGCGCGAATCGACTTGCTCGACATATCGCGGCTGGCGGCGGACGCCGTGCCCGACAGCAGACCCATGAACAGGACGGCGACGATGGCTTGGACACCCAGGACTTTCATAGCGAATACCTCTTGGTTGTGCTGTTTCGATAGACACAGCGTACTCCCAGTACTAATTCGCCAAAAAGAGTCCTTTTAGAGAGTGATATTTACCTCTGAGGAAAATATCACCTGGGAACTTCCAGACTTCATGCAGCAGCCCCCGGCCTGACCAGGGGCTCTGGGCCGGCTATCGCAGGTCGCTAAGGTGCTTTTCCAGGCCCATGGCGCGTCCGGCTCCGACACTGGTCAGGTGGAAGAAGCCGTAGTCCTCCAGGTAGGTCCAGCGACTCAGGGGGCCATGGCCCGCCTCGCCATGCCGGCACTCCAGGGTCTTGGCCCGGCCGCTGAGGCTGGCCAATACCCGGCGCGCCTCGCCGTCGCCCACCACCTTGCAAGACAGCCTGATCTCGCGCTGCTCGGCGCCCTTGAGATTGCCGGTCAGGGTCTGCCGCGCCTGGTAACCGACCTGGCTGCCAACGGCGAGGGCGCGCCAGTCGCCGCTGAAGGTCAGCTGATCCAGGCTGGCGACTTCTTCCACCGGCAGGTTGCCGTTGTCGATACGGGTACGGCGTACCAGGTCGATCAGCCCGCGCCAGGTGAGCGAATCGACCCGGGCCGCCTTGCCTTGGGCACTGAAGCGCAGCAGTCCGGGCTGGGCGCCAGGGCTGACCTGCACCTCTTCGCGATAGGCATGGGTCTGGCCTTCGTAGCGGCTCTCGCCCTCCTCCACGAAGCGCTGCACAGCCACCCGCGGCGCGGGCAGCGCCAACGCCTTGAGCGCCTGCAGGGGCTGCGCCTGGGCCGCGGGTAGTTCGCCGGGAGGCGGCGGAGCAGCCGGCGGTGTGGCGGCGGCCCTGACCTCTTCCATGCGCGGCGTAGCCAACAAGGCGTCTCGCCGATCACAGGCGGCTTCCAGCAGGGTACGCCGTTCGGCCGGCGCCGCCGTGAAGGCTTCCTGGCCCTGGGCGCTCGGCTGGCTGTCGGTCACCCGCCCCGCATCGTCCAGGCCGTAGCGCGCCAGTAGCAGGTAACGGCGCGCCGTACAGTCGGCCGCCAGGGATTCGCGCCACTGGCGCACCGGAGCACCGTAGCGTGGCGTCTGCAGGACGACGGGCAGTTGCTGACCCGCCCAGAAACGGCGCACGCCGTTATCGTCCACCAGGCTGTTGCGGTCGATCACCAGGGTGTCGCCGCCGGGGCCCCTGGCGAGGGCGCGCCAGTCGGCATTGGCGGGCCGGGCGCAGAGCGCCGCCACATCGGGACGCTGCTTGAGCGCCGCGACCTTGGCCGCGCTCAACGGCAAGGGCGCGGCATAGGCATTCACCCGCCCCGGATAGACCCGCTGAGCGCCATCCAGGTAGAGCAACTCGGCCTGGTCAGCCACGCAATCCAGGGAGACCAGGGCGGAGCCGCCATCGGCCAGGGCGAGCGCCATCTGCAGACGCGAACCCTCGCGCAGAACGCTCTCGGCGATGATAGGACGGGCGAAGAGGTCGTCGGCCCCGGTCGGGGCTTCGGCCGGCGGCTGCTGAGTGCTGCAGCCCGCCAGGAGCGACAGCAGGCAAAGGGCGGAAAAACGGCTGGAGATCATGGATCCTCTCGGCAGGGAACCGCGATACACGTCGCGAACAGCAAATTGACCTGAACGAAATGCGTCTGGCGCGGATCAATAAAGGAAGCATGCCGCTTGGCATGACCTCCCCCGTTTCCCCACACGAGGTGCATTTATGAATACCGATCAGATCATAGGCAATGCCAAGGACGCTACCGGCAAGGTCCAGGATAGCTTTGGCGCGGCGACCGGCAATGCCGACTGGCAAGCCCAGGGCAAGGCCCGTCAGCTGGAAGGCAAGCTGCAGGAGCAGTATGGCCAGGCCATCGACTGCGCGCGCAACGTGACCGCCGACAAGCCCTTCACTGCCCTGGCCATCGCCGGCGGCGTCGGCTTCGTGCTGGGCGTACTGCTTTCGCGCTCCTGATCGGAGACGCGGGGCTGGCCGCTGCGCCAGCCCCATAGCAAAAAGGCCTGTCTAGACAGGCCTTTTTGCTATGGGTTCGTCATTGCTCCAGGGTCACCAGGTGCTTGTGCACCGCATCGACGATGTCGCTGATGTTGAACGGCTTCTGAAACACGCAATCGAACAGCTCCGAACTCTCCTGAGCCAGATGCGCCTGGGCGCCGCTCATGAGGATAATGGGCAGATGCTGCAAGCCCTGACGTTCACGCAGGGCCTCTGCCAGCTCGCGGCCGTTCATCACCGGCATCATGAAATCGGTGATGACCAGGGACGGTAGTTCGCGATCGAAGACGTCAAGCGCTCGGCGACCATTGCTCGCCTTGACCACCATGTAGCCTTCGTCTTCGAGGGCGAAGGCCAGGATGTCCGCTATCAGGAATTCGTCATCGACTACCAGTATCGTCGTCATCTGGAGATTCTCCCACCCGACGCGATCATGGTTGTGTGGAGGGCATGGCTGAACCTGAAAGTACCTTCACCATGTCTTTGAATGCCTTTTTCAGTTCGATTCCCGAGTCGTCGATGATCAGTTCGCACAGCGCTGGATCGTAGATGCTGTCCCTGACCTTGAGGATCGACAGCACCCGCTTGATCTCGGCCTCGGCCTCGACGAATCGCAGCAAAATCAGATTGTCCACCATGCTGGAAAGTTCGGGCGCCGGCGCGGCGATGTCCGCGCCAAAGACGTCGCGCAATTCCCAGGTGGCTAGAACTGTGACGCCCTGGGTGCGCAGCTCGTTCAGTAGCGCGCTGAAGTATTCGATGAGCCGTCCTTGCGGCAGGGCGAAGCGGGCGATGGCGCCCAGGCTGTCGATCACCAGCCGCTTGATGCCGTGCCGTCTGACCATGGCCAGCAGCTCGAGACCGACCTCGTCGAGGCGCATCTCGGTGGTCGGTTGCCAGTGCAGATGCAAGGCGCCCTCGTCGACCCGGCTGGCCAGGTCGAGGCCCAGGGCGCTCGCCTTGAGCAGCAATCGCTCCGGCGGTTCGTAGAAGCCGAACATCAACGCGGGCGCTTCCGGCGTGCAGGCCGCCAGGAAGTTCAGGCTGATGGAGGTCTTGCCGGCACCCGATGGCCCCATGAGCAGGGTGGTCGAACTCTCCGGCAGGCCGTTTTCGATCATCGCATCCAGCGACGCCATGCCACTGGGCACGCGCTGGTGACCGACGCGATAGGTCGCGCCGGCCGAAGGATCGCGATACAGCGCCTCGAGGCGCGGAAACACGGTGATGCCGGCATCGGAGATGGTGAATTCGTGAAAGCCCGGCAGCGCGCCGCTGCCACGGGTCTTGCGCAACGCCAGGCGGCGGATGGTGCGACTGCCGATTTCTTCCTCGTGCAGATCCAGCACACCATCGACCATGGTGTGTTCCGGGCTGCCGTCCTCGAGACGCGCGCTGGTGAGAAAGATGACCGTGCAACCGGCGAAGGCCGCATGCCCCTGCAACTCGGCGATGAATTTCTTGGTGTCGATCGGCGTTTCCGCGCGCGACCGGGCATTGAGCAGGCCATCGACCACCAGCAGACTGGCCTTCTGCCGGCTGATCTCGCGACGCAGCAGGCGGACCACCTCGTCCAGCCCCTCACCTTCCATGGTATCGAAGGCACTCAGGTATTGGACCTGGTCGCCGATGCAGGAGCGGTCGAAGAAATCCAGCGTGGAAAAGAACTGGAACATCCGCTCGTGGGTTTCCGACAGCATGGTGGCGAACAGAACCCGCCCACCGCCGCGCACATGGTTGAAGGCGATCTGGTTGGCCATGATCGATTTGCCGGAACCCGGACGCCCCTGGATGACATAGGACGCACCTGCAACCAGGCCTCCCTTCAAGATCTCATCCAGCCCCTGGATACCGGTTACGACGCGCGCGAGTCGATTCAAGAACGATGCCTCAAACTAATGTTGTGCCTGGGACGCCTAGCCGCGGGCATCCAGTCCTTCGCAGGCAAGAGCCTATAAGGGTGATAACCAAATAGCCAGCCGGACGGCTGGATCTCAGCCGCGTTTGCGAATCAGTCCTTCCTGGGCCACCGAGGCCACCAGCTGACCCGCGCGGTTGTAGATGCTGCCGCGGCACAGACCGCGGGCACCACCGGCCCAGGGGCTGTCGATGGCGTACAGCAGCCAGTCGTCCAGGCGGAAATCGCGGTGGAACCAGACCGCATGGTCGAGGCTGGCGATCTGCAGCGAGCGGTCCCAGAAGCTGGTGCCATGGGGCAGCAGCGAACTGGGCAGCAGATTGAAGTCCGAGGCGTAGGCCAGCAGATAGCGATGCAGGGCCGGCTGGTCCGGCAGGTCGCCGGTGGCGCGGAACCAGACGTGGCGGACCGGTTCGGTGGGCTGCGGCTGGAAGGGGTCGGTAAAGACCACCGGGCGCATCTCGATCGGGCGCGGGCCGAGCAGCTTGTCGCGCAGCGGCGCAGGAATCAGCTCGGCATAGCGCTGGGCGTGGGCGATTTCCGATTGCAGGGTCTCGGGTGCCGGTACCTCCGGCATGGTCGTCTGATGCTCGAAACCCGGCTCCTCGATATGGAAGGAGGCGCTGCAGAAGAAGATCGGCTGCTCGCCCTGGAAAGCGGTGACCCGGCGCGTGGAAAAGCTGCCGCCGTCGCGAATGCGATCCACCTGGTAGGTCACCGCCTCGACCGCCGACCCGGCGCGCAGGAAGTAACCGTGCAGCGAGTGCACCCGGCGCTCCACCGGCACGGTCTGGCTGGCCGCCGACAGCGCCTGCCCCAGGACCTGACCACCAAAGAGCTGGGGAAAGCCCAGATCCTGGCTGCCGCCCCGATACAGATCGGGGGCCAGGGATTCGAGGGTCAGTAGATCGACCAGGTTGTCCAGCACCTTGCTCATGGGTAGGGTTCCTTGACAGAGAGCGATCATCATACGCAAAACCGGTCAAATCCTGTGCGTTCGCCGTGCTTCCAGACACATTGCTCATCGTATGACGATAACTGGTGGAGCTTGTGGCCGTATAAAGGGTCACAATAAAGGTATCGCTGTCCGCTCGCAGGCTTCCTCTCCATGACCGAAACCGCAAACGCTTCGTCTTCCCACCCCGCCGCGGCCCAGATCGCGGAGCTGGGCAAGGGTCTCGGCCACGACGACATCTTCTTTGCCGCCGTGAAGAAGACCCGGATGCCGATGATCGTGACGGATCCGCACCAGCCGGATAACCCGATCATCTTTGCCAACGAGTCCTTCCTGCGTACCACCGGTTATGCCCTGGACGAGGTGCTGGGTCGCAATTGCCGCTTCCTGCAGGGACCCGACACCCGCCAGGAGCACATCGCCGAGATCCGCAACGCCATCCGCGAGCAGCGCGACTGCGACATCGAGTTGCTCAATTACCGCAAGGACGGCTCGACCTTCTGGAATGCGCTGTTCATCTCGCCGGTGCTCGATCCCGCCGGCCAGCTGCGCTACTACTTCGCCTCGCAGCTGGACGTCTCCCGCCGCCGCGACGCCGAAGACGCCCTGCGCCAGGCGCAGAAGATGGAAGCCCTGGGTCAGCTCACCGGCGGCATTGCCCACGATTTCAACAACCTGTTGCAGGTGATGGTCGGCTACCTGGATATCCTGAGGATCAATCTGGACCGCCCGGAACTGGACAGGGACAAGGCCAAGCGCCATGTCGACAACACCCGCGACGCGGTGAATCGGGCGGCGACCCTCACCCAGCAGCTGCTGGCCTTCGCCCGCAAGCAGCGCCTGACCGGGCGCGCGGTGGACCTGAACAAGCTCATCAATGCCCGCCAGAGTCGCTTGGCCCAGGCCCTGGGCGGCCCCTTCCGCTTCATCTTCCGCCCGGCACCGGCGCTGTGGAATTGCCGGCTTGATCCGATCCAGCTGGAGACGGCGCTGCTCAACATCGTCGACAACGCTCGCCTGGCCATGCAGGAGCGCGGCACCGGCACCCTGACCCTGGAAACCCTCAACGTCGAGGTCAATGGCCAGGACCTGGCCCATGGCGGCCTGGCCCAGGGGCATTATGTCTGCATCGCCCTGACCGACACCGGCTGCGGCATGTCGACCGACGTGCTCGGGCGCGCCCTGGACCCCTTCTTCACCACCCGCGACGAAGGCCAGGGCAGCGGCCTGGGCCTGTCCATGGTCTACGGCTTCCTCAAGCAGTCGGGCGGCCTGGTCAGGCTCTATTCCGAGGTCGGCATAGGTACCTCGGTGCGTCTCTACTTCCCCGTTTCCGAAGAGGAGGCGCGCGAACACCCGGCGCCCCTGCCGACCCCGCACGAGGACGGCGGCGGTTCCGAGACCATCCTGGTGGTGGACGATCGCCCGGACGTGGCGGCCCTGGCCCAGGCCATCCTGGAAGAGACCGGCTATCAGGTGCTGGTCGCCCACAATGGCCAGCAGGCGCTGGACATTCTCGCGCGCGAACCCACCATCGACCTGCTGTTCAGCGATCTGATCATGCCTGGCGGCATGAATGGCGTGATGCTGGCCAAGGAGGCCCAGCGGCGGCAGCCCGAGTTGCGCATCCTGCTCACCACCGGCTACGCCAACAACGCCCTGGAACTGGAAGAAGGCAACGGCGAGCGTTTCCCCATCCTCAACAAGCCCTATGGCCGCCAGGACCTGACCCGCTGGATCCGCCGCATGCTGGACAGCGCCCAGCCATGAAAGAGGAGGCCCTGGAGCGCGAGCCCGCCAGCTGCGACACCGGGCAGGATGGCCCGGTGGACCTCCAGAGCTTTCTGGCCTGCCTGGAGCGGGTGGGCAACAGCCCCAGCCAGGTTTCGGTGCAGCACCTGATCGACGCCATCGGCAGTCGCTCCTTCGGCCCCATGATCCTCCTGCCGGGCGTGCTGGCGATCTCGCCGCTCACCGGCATTCCCGGTATCGCCACCGCCATCGCCGTCTTCGTGATGCTGGTGAGCGGTCAGCTGCTACTGGGGCGCGACCACTTCTGGCTGCCGCGCTGGGTGCTGCAGCGCTCCGTCTCCCGCGGCAAGCTGCGCAAGTCGCTGCGGCTGCTGCAGAAGCCGGCGCGCTGGGTCGACAAGGTGGTCAAGTCGCGGCTGCGGGTACTCACCTCGCGCCCGGCGCACTTCGTCACCGCCCTGCTCTGCATCCTCATCGCCGCGACCATGCCGGTGCTGGATCTGGTGCCCTTCGCCAACACCACGGCGGGGCTGGCGCTGACCTCCTTCGCCCTGTCGCTGATCGCCCGCGACGGCCTGCTGTTTCTCCTGGCGCTGGGTTTCTGTACCGGTATCCTCTGGTTCATCCTGGAGCTTCTGGTGTTTTGAACACACGCCTGCCCCTGGTCTACCACGAGGACTACAGTCCGCCCTTCCCCGCTGGCCATCGTTTTCCGATGGAGAAATTCCGGCTGCTGCACGAACACCTGAGTGCCAGCGGCATCCTGGGCGCGGACAACTGGCAACGGCCCGAACTCTGCCCGGACGAGCTACTGGCGCTGGCGCATGCCCCTGATTACATCCAGGCGTTCAAGGCCGGCGAACTGCCGCCGCCGCTGCAACGCCAGCTGGGCCTGCCCTGGAGCGCAGCCCTGGTGCGCCGCACCATCCGCGCCGTGGGCGGTTCCCTGCTCACCCTGGAGCTGGCGCTGCGTCATGGCCTGGCCTGCCACCTCGCCGGGGGTACCCACCATGCCCATCACGACTATCCGGCCGGCTTCTGCATCTTCAACGACCTGGCGATCCTGGCGCTGTCGCTGCTGGAAAGCGGACGCGCCGGACGGGTGCTGATCCTGGACTGCGACGTCCACCAGGGCGACGGCACGGCGCGCATCCTCGCCGAGGTGCCCGACGCCGTCACCGTCTCCCTGCACTGCGCCACCAACTATCCGGCGCGCAAGGCGCAAAGCGACTGGGACATCCCCCTGCCCCGCGGCCTGGACGACGCCGGCTACCTGCGGGTGCTCGACGACGCCCTGGGCTACCTGCTGCCGCTCCATCAGCCCGACGTGGTGCTCTACGACGCCGGGGTGGACGTCCATCGCGACGACGCCCTGGGCTATCTCGAATTGACCGATGCCGGTCTCGCGGCGCGCGACGGTTTCGTCTTGCGGCGCTGCCTGGCGGCGGATATACCCGTGGTGGGGGTGATCGGCGGCGGCTATTCGGCCGATCGCCTGGCCCTGGCCCGTCGTCACGGCATCCTCCATCACACGGCGACCCAGGTCTGGCACGAGCTCGGCCTGCATTGAACAGGAGTTTCCATGAGCAAGACCGCCAAGACACCCGAATCCAGCCAGGCACGCCTGGCCGTGCTGATCGACGCCGACAACGCCCCCGCGGCCATCGTCGATGGCCTCATGGCCGAGATCGCCCGCTTCGGCGTGGCCAGCGTCAAGCGCATCTACGGTGACTGGACCCAACCCCAGCTCAACAGCTGGAAGAAGGTGCTGCTCGACCACTCCATCCAGCCGGTTCAGCAATTCGGCTACACCAAGGGCAAGAACGCCACCGACAGCGCCCTGATCATCGACGCCATGGACCTGCTCTACACCCGCCGCTTCGACGGCTTCTGCCTGGTCTCCAGCGACAGCGACTTCACCCGCCTGGCGGCGCGGCTGCGCGAGGAAGGACTGACGGTCTACGGCTTCGGCGAGGAGAAGACGCCGGATCCCTTCGTTTCGGCCTGCGACAGGTTCATCTACACCGAGATCCTCAGGTCCAAGCCGCGGGAGGAACCGCGCGAGGCCGCCGGCGCCAGCGACAAGCCCGTCACCACCAACCGCGGCAAGCCCAAGCTGAGCACCATCCTCAAGCTCATCGAGCAGGCGGTGGAAGACGCCTCCGACGAAGGCGGCTGGGCCAATCTGGGCATGGTCGGGGCCAACCTCGGCAAGGTGCGTCCGGATTTCGACGCCCGCCTCTATGGGCACCGCAAATTCAGCGGCCTGGTCAAGGCCCATGGCGATCGTTTCGAAGTCCAGGAACGCGATCCCGCCGACGGCAGCGCCGGCAAGGCCGTCTATATCCGCAACCGCTGACGCCGCTGCGCCTGCCCGGCTCTGGCCCGGGCAATAGCGGCGAAAAGTCGCGAACTGTCGCTATCAGATCGCCATACCACCGGTCCGACCTCGCGGAACCGCTCGGCTTACGGCGGCCTCCACCCTAGGTGCTTACCGCCCTACGGAGACCGCCATGCGAGCCTTGACCTACCACGGTGCCCACGATGTCCGCGTCGATACCGTCCCCGATCCGACCATCCAGGACGCCGACGACATCGTCCTGCGGGTGACGGCCACGGCCATCTGCGGTTCGGACCTGCACCTCTACCGCGGCAAGATTCCCACCGTCGAACACGGCGATATCTTCGGCCACGAATTCATGGGCATCGTCGAGGAAACCGGCCCGGCCGTCACTGCCGTGCAGAAAGGCGACCGGGTGGTGATTCCCTTCGTCATCGCCTGTGGCAGCTGCTTCTTCTGTAACCAGGATCTCTACGCCGCCTGCGAGACCACCAATACCGGTCGCGGCGCCATCCTCAACAAGAAACAGATCCCGCCGGGCGCGGCGCTGTTCGGCTTCAGCCACCTTTATGGCGGCGTGCCGGGCGGCCAGGCCGAATACGTGCGGGTGCCCAAGGCCAACACCGGTCCCTTCAAGGTGCCCGGCACCCTGGCCGACGAAAAGGTGCTGTTCCTGTCCGACATCCTACCCACCGCCTGGCAGGCCGTGCTCAACACCGGCATCGGCCAGGGATCGAGCATCGCCATCTATGGCGCCGGCCCGGTCGGCCTGCTGTCCGCGGCCTGTGCGCGGATGCTGGGCGCCGAGCGCATCTTCATGGTCGATCACCACCCCTATCGGCTGGCCTATGCCCAGCAGACCTATGGCGTCATCCCGATCAACTTTGACGAAGACGACGACCCGGCCGCCACCATCATCGAGCAGACGCCCGGCAAGCGCGGCGTCGACGGCGTGGTGGATGCGGTGGGCTTCGAGGCCAAGGGCAGCACCACCGAGACCATCCTCGCCAATCTCAAGCTGGAAGGCAGCAGCGGCAAGGCCCTGCGCCAGTGCATCGCCGCGGTACGCCGTGGCGGTACCGTGAGCGTACCGGGCGTCTATGCCGGCTTCATCCACGGCTTCCTGTTCGGTGACGCCTTCGACAAGGGCCTGACCTTCAAGATGGGCCAGACCCACGTGCAGCGTTATCTGCCGGAGCTGCTCGAACACATCGAACGCGGTGACCTGGCGCCAGAGGCTATCATCACCCACCGGATGTCCCTGGAGCAGGCGGTCGAGGGCTACAAGATCTTCGACAAGAAGCAGGAGGACTGCCGCAAGGTGATTCTCACGCCCGGGCGCAACGATCCGCTGATTCCCGAACGACTGGAAGAGCCCCTAGCGGCGCCCCTGGGCCAGGCCGGCGTGGTCTAGTCGTGTCGCGTACAATGGCGGTTTTCCTCAGCTCCTGGATGCCGCCATGTCTCTCCTCTCCGCCACGCCCGCCGTCGCTGTCATCGGGGGCGGCCCTGCCGGGCTGATGGCGGCCGAGACCCTGGCCGCTGCAGGCGTTCCTGTGGATCTCTTCGATGCCATGCCTTCGGTGGGCCGCAAATTCCTGCTCGCCGGCGTGGGTGGCATGAACATCACCCATGCCGAGGAGCAGTCTGCCTTTCGCCAGCGTTATCGCGAGCGTGAGAGCGGCGTCAGCCCCTGGCTCGACAGCTTCGACAGCAACGCCCTGCGCGCCTGGATCCATGAGCTGGGTATCGAGACCTTTGTCGGCACCTCGGGCCGGGTGTTTCCCGCCGACATGAAGGCCGCACCCCTGCTGCGTGCCTGGCTGCATCGCCTGCGCGACCAGGGCGTACGCATCCATACCCGCAGCCGCTGGCTGGGCTGGGACGCCGAGGGCCGGCTGCGCCTGGCCACCCCGGAGGGCGAGCGGCTCCTGCAGCCCCAGGCTACGGTACTGGCGTTGGGCGGTGGCAGCTGGCCGCGGCTGGGCTCGGATGGGGCCTGGCAGGCGCTGCTCGCCGCGCGAGGAGTCGAACTGCGCCCGCTGGAACCGGCCAATTGCGGTTTCGAGGTGGCCGGCTGGAGCGATTTCCTCAAGACCCGCCATGCTGGCGCGCCAATCAAGCCCGCGGCCCTGGCCCTGGCGGGTCAGCCGCCACGCCAGGGCGAATTCGTGCTCACCGACACCGGGATCGAGGGCAGCCTGGTCTATGCGCTGTCCGCCGAAATCCGCAAGGCCATCGAACGGGATGGCCAGGCGACCCTGAGCCTGGACCTGGCGCCGCAGCGTGACCTGGCGGAACTCGGCCGGGCCCTGGCCAGGCCCCGCGGCAGCCAGTCCCTGGCCAACCACCTGCGGCGCCACGCCGGGATCGACGGCGCCCGGGCCGCCCTGCTCCGCGAACTGGCCCCGCCAGAGACCTTCCAGGACATGGGCCGGTTGGCCCAGGCCTGCAAGGCCGTGCCCCTCACCGTGGTCAGAGCGCGGCCCCTGGCGGAAGCCATCAGCAGCGCCGGCGGTGTACCCCTGGAAGCGCTGGACGACGGCCTGATGCTCCGGCAGCTGCCGGGAGTCTTCTGCGCCGGCGAGATGCTCGACTGGGAGGCGCCCACCGGCGGCTATCTGCTCACGGCCTGCTTCGCCAGTGGCCGGGCAGCGGGCCAGGGCGTGCTGCGCTGGCTGGCCGATGGCGGCAGCTCGGCCTGAGCGGTCCCGTCGCGATGCGCCTCTACCGTTCGCGGCCGGCTCCCGTGCTGCCAGACGGCGATCAGCGGCGGTAACATAGGCAGCGATCACGGTACTCATCAGGGATCCATGTCTCCCTCTCAGGCGTTGTCGGAATTCAGGCAGTTGTTGCGCGATCTGGCAGGCGATCTCCGCCAGTTCGGCCGCGACCGGCGCCGTGTGGTCGACGAACTGGAAACCCTGACCTCGGTCCTGCTGGCGATCCTGCTCGGCCACCTGGCCGGGGTTCAGCATGTCGGTTGGGCGGCGTTCAGCGGCTATATCGTGATGAGGTTAGATGTCCGCGACAGTTTCTCGCGCGGCTGCCTGCGGGTGCTGGGTACCTGTATCGGCGCCGCAGGCGCTCTGTTGGTCCTGCGCCACCTGCAGCTGAACCCCTACGAGCAGGCCGTCCTGCTGGGCACCGTGGGCAGCATCACCCTCTATCTGACACTGGTGGGCCGCTATGGCTATGCCTGGTTGCTGGGCGGCCTCACCTACGCCATGGTGGTCCTGGCGAGCCTCCAGGCGCCCGAGCAGCTCGAGCAATACGCCTTGTCACGCCTGTTGGAGGTGGCGCTCGGCACCTCGGCGTGCGTGCTGGTGAGCGCCCTTTCCACCTACGGCGTCCGTGCGCGCCTGTGGCCCAAGGTGCCGACCACGGTGGCCTCGACACCCCGAACCCTGGGTGTCTGGCAGCCCCTGGCGTTGCGCCATGCGCTGCAGGGAGGTCTGGCTCTGGCCCTGTTGTCTCTGGGCGCGACGGCAGAGATCGAGGTGGATGTCAGCCAGGCGGCCATCACCATCCTGGCGGTCATGGTGGTTCCCTTCGACGGCCTGAGCAGCGCCGGCAAGGCGGTTTCCAGAAGGCTGCTGCATCGAATGCTCGGCTGCCTGCTCGGGGGTGGCCTGGCGGCCCTTTTGCTGCTGGTCAGCCAGGAAAGCCTCTGGCTCACGCTGGCGGGCGTTGCGCTCGGTGTGCTGATCGGCAGACACCTCGAGAACGGCCCGCTCGGTATCGGCTATCTCGGCATGCAGTTCGCGCTGGCGTTTCTGGTGGTGATGGTGCCTGACCACTATGACCATATCGACCCGGTGGCAGGCCTGGCCCGGCTGGGCGGCATCCTGCTGGGTTTTCTGGTGCTGGAGCCGGTGTACTGGCTCTCGACCTGGCTGATCAGGCGCCTGTCACCCGGAAGACCCTAGGGCGCGGCGGCGCCGACCTCAGGCCGGGCGCTCGACGAACTCGGTGGCCGGCGAGCCATCGGCATTGTGCTGACGGATCACCGCCGGGCGCCCTTCCCCGTCCAGCAGCACCTGGCCGATGCCGGCACCGTTCCACAGTCGCTCGCCAGCCTCGCGGCGATCCGGCAGGCGCGGCTGCAGCTCCCAGCGGCGGCGCTTGGTGAAGCCGTTGAGCGGCGACCAGGGCGCATAGAGCCAGCGATTGAGCCGGTCCAGGGTCGCCAGCAGGCGCGGCGGGAATTCGTTCTTGATGCCGCTGCTGGTGATCTGCCAGAGCCGCGGCTCACCGCGCCGGTCCCGGATGCGGATGTCGTAGACGAAGGAATAGTGCACGTCGCCGGAGAGCACCACGTAGTTGCCCGGGGTGCGGCGGTGGCGAAAGATGTTGAGCATGGTCTTGGCCGCCCCGGGGTGGGCCATCCAGTTCTCGGCATCCACCATCAGCGGCTGGCCGAACCAGGTAAAGATGCGCTGCACCGCCTCGATCAGCTTGACCCCGAACATGGGCGCGGCCGAGACGATCACCGCCGAGGGATGGTCCAGCAGGTCCTGCTGCAATTCGCAGAGGGCTTCCCAGTCCATCAGCCCCGAGGGGTGCTCCAGGCGCCGCTCGCTGCGCCAGCGACGGGTCCGGGTGTCCAGCACGATCAGCGGCGGGCTGGTCTTGAGCACGTAGTGCCAGCCCTGGAAGCGCAGCAGGTCGTCGATGCAGGCGTTCTGCGTCGGGCACTCCAGCTTGCCGTCGTCACCCGCCGTGTCCAGCAGCCGGGCCGTGGCCGCCAGGGGTTCGGCCACGGCTTCCGGGGCGTTGCCCCAGGCCTGGCAGAGCAGATAGGCCAGCAACGCATTGCCGAGGATGCGCCGGGAAAAGGGATGGCCATAGGCGGTCTCTTCCCAGCGGGCGGAGAGGTTCCAGTCGTCGGTGACGTCGTGGTCGTCGAAGATCATCAGCGTCGGCACGCCGGCCAGGGCCCGCGCCGCCTGCGGCAGGGTCGCGACGAAGCTCTCGATGCAGCGCGATTCGGCGGCGTAGCGCTCATCGTCCTTGGCGTCGAGCGCCGGTGGCACCACCTCGATCAGCGTCCAGGGTGTCGGCGACCAGCAGAGCAGATAGAGCGCCAGCACCTCGCTCAGGGTCACCAGGTGGTTGTGGGCATTGGTGGAGGTGAAGATGGGTTTCTCCACTCCACCGAAGAATTTCTCGCGCAGCGCCCGGTTGGACTTGAAGGCCGGCAGCAGGTCCTCGCGGTGGTAGAGGTTGGCGGCATGGGCCATCAGCGCCTCGCTGTCCGCCACCACCGCCCCCTCGAGGTCCTCGCCATAGAGCCCGAGGCGGCGGATCAGCGCCTGCACCGCCAGCAGCATCGGCCCGGCGACGTCATCGGCATAGACCTGGTCGCCCGTGAGCAGCAGCGCCGCCGGCGACTCCTCAGGGATCGTGCAGCCCTGCAGCAGGCGATCCACGGCGATCAGGCCATCGGCCGAGGCATGGTGGGGCTTGCGGCAGGAGCCATGCAGCAGATGATCGAAACGCGCGCGCAGGACGAAGCGCGGCAATTCGCCCTCGGCGGAGAGCAGGTGCGGCGCCCAGTCGCGGATTCCGCCGGCGCTCAGCTGCAGGTCGTAGCGGAGGAAGGTGTCCGTGGGCAACTCGGTGTCCGGCCGGACCTCGATCAGCTGCAGGTAGGCCTGCTCGCCCAGGCGCAGGCACTGGGTCTCCCCCTGCACGCCGAGCTCGGTCGCCCCTTGCCACAGCCGCGGCACGGGCGTCTCGGCCGAGCGGGTCACCAGCCACAGCAGCAACCGGGACGCTTCGGTGCGCCGCAGCAGCGGGCCGGCCAACACCGGGGGCAAGGTAGGGGTAGCGCTCATGGGGTCTCCTGTAGCCACGCAACTGACCACTATGCCGTGCCGGGATTCCGGCTGCAGCCGCCGCCTGGCTACAAAGTTTGAGCGCGCTTCACAGTCGGCCTAGAATTCGCTCCCTTTTCGACGCCATCCGGGCCTGTCATGACCTTTGCCGACCTCGGCCTCATAGATCCGCTGCTGCAGGCGCTCACCGCCCTGGAGCACAGCTCCCCCACGCCCATCCAGCGCCAGGCCATCCCGGCGGTGCTGGCCGGTCGCGACCTGCTGGCCGCCGCCCAGACCGGCACCGGCAAGACCGGCGCCTTTGGACTGCCGCTCCTGCAGCGACTGGTGCAGGAAGGCCCGGCGGTGACGCCAAACCATATCCGCGCCCTGATCCTCACCCCCACCCGCGAGCTGGCCGAGCAGGTCCATGCCAGTCTGCGCGACTATGCCCAGCACCTGCCCCTGCGTACCGCCGTGGCCTACGGTGGCGTGAGCATCAATCCGCAGATGATGAAGCTGCGCAAGGGCGTGGACGTGCTGGTGGCGACCCCCGGGCGCCTGCTCGACCTGTTCAACCAGAACGCCGTGCGCTTCGACCAGGTACAGCTGCTGGTGCTGGACGAAGCCGACCGCATGCTCGACCTGGGCTTTTCCCGGCAACTGGGCGAGCTGTTCGTCATGCTGCCGCGCAAGCGCCAGACCCTGCTGTTCTCGGCGACCTTCTCCGACGCCGTGCGTCAGCTGGCCGCCCCGGTGCTGCGCGATCCCCAGACTATCGACGTCAGTCCGCGCAACACCGCCGCGGTCACCGTCAAGCAGTGGGTGGTGCCGGTCGACAAGAAGCGCAAGACCGAACTCTTCCTGCACCTCTATCGCAGCGGTCGCCATGGCCAGGTGCTGGTGTTCGCCAAGACCCGCAAGGGTGTGGAGCAACTGGTGGAGGCGCTGCAGGCGGAGGGGCTGGCGGCGGAATCCATCCATGGCGACAAGCCCCAGCCCGCACGGCTGCGTTCCCTCGCCCGCTTCAAGGCCGGCGAGGCCGACATCCTGGTCGCGACCGACGTGGCCGCCCGTGGCCTGGACATCCAGGACCTGCCGCTGGTGGTCAACCTGGACCTGCCCATCGTCGCCGAGGACTATGTCCACCGCATCGGCCGGACCGGCCGCGCCGGCAACCAGGGCCAGGCGGTGTCCCTGGTGTGCGCCGATGAAGTGGAGCAGCTGGCGGCCATCGAGACCCTGATCGGCCAGATCCTCATGCGCCGCGACGAGCCGGACTTCATCCCCGACCATCGCGTCCCCCAGACCGGCCCGGGCGGCCTGGTCATGAAGAAACCCAAGAAGCCGAAGAAACCCAAGGTGGGTGGTCCGGTATCCGACAAGCCCCTGGGCCGCTGGGTGGAAGACGGCAAGCCCAAGGTCAAGTCGGTGCGCAAGGCGCCGGGTTTCGGCAAGGCGCGCAAGAAGCCCTGAGCCCAGGAAGGGTGGACAAGGCTGCACCGTTGTCCATCCTACGACCCCCACCTCGTAGCCTGGAAAACCGCGCAGCGTTTTCCGGGTGAGGAGTTGAACGCACATGGACAAGGCTGCGCCGTTGTCTACCCTACGGCCCCACCTCGTAGCCTGGAAAACCGCGCAGCGTTTTCCGGGTGAGGACTTGAACGCACCTGGACAAGGCTGCGCCGCTGTCCACCCTACGGCCCCCACCTCGTAGCCTGGAAAACCGCACAGCGTTTTCCGGGGATGGTGGACCAGGCCAGACAGGCGGATGACGCAGAACCATCATCCACCTGATCGCGGACCTACTCCGCCAGGCGCCAGGTGGTGCCGCCCTTGCCGTCTTCCAGCACCACGCCCAGGGCGGTGAGCTGGTCGCGGATACGGTCGGATTCCGCCCAGTTCTTCTCGGCACGAGCAGCAAGGCGCGCCTGGATCAGCGCCTCGACCTCGGCCGCATCCACCCGGCCCGCCGCATCGGCGCGCAGGAAGGCTTCCGGCTCCAGTTGCAGCACGCCCAGCACCTCACCCAGTTCGCGCAGACGTCCGGCCAGGCCGGCCGCCGCGGCGGGATCGCTCTCGCGCAGGCGATTGATCTCGCGGGCCAGCTCGAACAGCACGCCACAGGCACCGGCGGTGTTGAAGTCGTCGTCCATGCACTGGGCGAAGCGCTCGGCGTAGCCCTCGCCGCCTTGCGCAGGAGCCTGCGGCAGCCCCTTGAGCGAGTGGTAAAAACGCTCCAGGGCGCCCTTGGCTTCGCGCAGGTTGTCTTCCGAATAGTTGATCGGGCTGCGGTAGTGGCTGGCGATCAGCAGGTAGCGCACCACCTCGGGGTGATACTTCTCCAGCACCTCGCGCAGGGTGAAGAAGTTGCCCAGGGACTTGGACATCTTCTCGCCGTTGATGGTGATCATCCCGCAGTGCAGCCAGGCATTGGCGTAGGTCTTGCCGGTGGCCGCCTCGCTCTGGGCGATCTCGTTCTCGTGGTGCGGGAACTCCAGGTCGTTGCCGCCGCCGTGGATGTCGAAGGTCTCGCCCAGGCAGCAGGTGGACATCACCGAGCACTCGATGTGCCAGCCCGGCCGCCCCTCGCCCCAGGGCGACGGCCAGCTCGGCTCGCCCGGCTTGGCGGCCTTCCACAGCACGAAGTCCAGCGGATCTTCCTTGGCCTCGCCCGGCTCGATGCGGGCACCGATGCGCAGGTCCTCGACGCGCCGCCGCGACAGCTTGCCGTAGCCGGCGAAGCGATTGACCCGGTAGTAGACGTCGCCATTGCCCGCGGCATAGGCGTAGCCCTTGTCGATCAGGGTCTGGATCATGGCGTGCATGCCGTCGATATGATCGGTGGCGCGCGGCTCCTGGTCGGGCTTGCGAATGTTCAGCCGCGCCT
Organism: Pseudomonas sp. MOIL14HWK12:I2; assembly: GCF_000510745.1. Lineage (NCBI taxonomy): Bacteria > Pseudomonadati > Pseudomonadota > Gammaproteobacteria > Pseudomonadales > Pseudomonadaceae > Pseudomonas > Pseudomonas sp. MOIL14HWK12:I2. The sequence goes on from NZ_KI783313.1 coordinate 938,945, forward strand.
CGTCCTCGTGCATCGCCTCGATCATCCGCGCCACCAGGTCGGTGAAGGGCTCGCCGTTGGCGTTGGCGCGGTTGATGATCTTATCGTCGATGTCCGTGATGTTGCGCACGTAGGTCAGGTCATAGCCGCTATGGCGCAGCCAGCGGGTGATGACATCGAAGGCCACCATGCTGCGGCCATGGCCCAGGTGGCAGTAGTCATAGACGGTCATGCCGCAGACGTACATGCGCACCTGCCCCGGCACCAGCGGCGTGAAGGCTTCCTTGGTCTTGGTCAGGGTGTTGTAGAGGTGCAGCGCCATCATTGCCCCCAGGAGTCGCGCAGGGTCACGGTGCGGTTGAATACCGGCTTGCCAGGCGCCGAATCCTTGAGATCGACGCAGAAGTAGCCTTCGCGCTCGAACTGGAAGCGATCTTCCGGCTGGGCCTGGGCCAGGGACGGCTCGGCGCGGCAGCCCTTGAGCACCACCAGGGACTCGGGGTTGATGTTGTCGAGGAAGCTGCCGCCCTCTTCGCTCTTCTCCGGCTGGGCCGAACGGAACAGACGATCGTAGAGGCGTACCTCGCACTCCACGCTGCCTTCGGCCGGCACCCAGTGGATCACGCCCTTGACCTTGCGGCCTTCGGGGTTCTTGCCCAGGGTGTCCGGATCGTAGCTGCAGCGCAGCTCGATGACCTTGCCGTCGGCGTCCTTGATGGCTTCGTCGGCGCGGATCACGTAGCTGCCGCGCAGGCGCACCTCGCCACCCGGCTCCAGGCGCTTGTAGCCCTTGGGCGGATTCTCTTCGTAGTCGCCCTGGTCGATGTACAGCTCACGAGTGAAGGGCAGCTGGCGCACGCCCAGGTCCTGCTTGGGATGCCGCGCCAGTTCCAGGTTTTCCACCTGGCCCTCGGGGTAGTTGGTGATCACCACCTTGAGGGGCTTCAGCACGCACATGGCGCGCGGGGCGTTCTGGTCCAGGTCCTCGCGGATGGCGAATTCCAGCATGGCGACGTCGACCACCCCGTTTGAGCGGGTCACACCGATCATCTCGCAGAAGTTGCGGATGGCGGCCGGGGTGTAGCCGCGACGGCGATAGCCCGACAGGGTCGACATGCGCGGATCGTCCCAGCCCTGCACATGGCCTTCGTCCACCAGCTGCTTGAGCTTGCGCTTGCTGGTGACGGTGTAGTTCAGGTTGAGGCGGGCGAATTCGTACTGGCGCGGCTGCGCCGGCACCGGCAGCTTGGCCAGGAACCACTCGTACAGCGGGCGATGGTCCTCGAACTCCAGGGTGCAGATGGAGTGGGTCACGCCTTCCAGGGCATCGGACTGGCCATGGGTGAAGTCATAGCTCGGATAGATGCACCAGGCATCGCCGGTCTGGTGGTGAGGAGCGTGGCGGATGCGATAGAGGATGGGATCGCGCAGGTTCATGTTGGGCGAGGCCATGTCGATCTTGGCGCGCAGCACCTTTTCGCCGTCCTTGAATTCGCCGGCCTTCATGCGGGCGAACAGGTCCAGGTTCTCGGCCACCGAACGGTCGCGGAAGGGGCTGTTGCGACCCGGCTCGGTGAGGCTGCCGCGGTATTCGCGGGCCTGCTCGGGGGTGAGGTCGCAGACATAGGCCAGGCCCTGTTCGATCAGGTTGACGGCCCAGGCGTAGAGCTGGTCGAAGTAGCTGGAGGCGTAGCGCACCTCGCCGGCCCAGTCGAAGCCCAGCCAGTGCACATCGCTCTTGATGGCGTCGATGTATTCCTGGTCTTCCTTGGCCGGGTTGGTGTCGTCGAAGCGCAGATGGCAATCGCCGCCGAATTCCTTGGCCAGGCCGAAGTTCACGCAGATCGACTTGGCGTGGCCGATGTGCAGGTAGCCGTTGGGCTCCGGGGGGAAGCGGGTGACGATCTTGGCCTGCTTGCCGGCGTCCAGGTCAGCCTGGACGATCTGCCGCAGGAAATGCGCGGGGGCGGCTTTGGCGGCGGTGGACGAGTCGGAAGTCGGCTTGCTCATGGGATCCTTAACTGGGCAGACGCGCGGCCAGGGTAGGCCGGGCAAAGGTAAACCCGTATCATAGCCCAACCCGTCAAGTCCCGGCGAAACCCTTGAGGCCTTCGCCGGGTCTGGATGCTGTCCCCCTTAGCTACGGATTCGCTGCCATGATCAAGCTGCACACCAACCACGGCGTCATCACCCTGGAACTCTTCGAGGACAAGGCGCCCGAAACCGCGGCCAATTTCAAGGAATACGTCAAGAGCGGTCACTACGACGGCACCATCTTCCACCGTGTGATCAGCAACTTCATGGTCCAGGGCGGTGGTTTCGAGCCGGGCATGAAGCAGAAGCCGACCCGCGCCCCGATCAAGAACGAAGCCAACAATGGCGTCTCCAACGCGATCGGCACCGTCGCCATGGCCCGCACCATGGACCCGCACTCCGCCTCGGCGCAGTTCTTCATCAACGTGTCCGACAACACCTTCCTCAACCACACCGCGCCCACCAGCCAGGGCTGGGGCTATGCGGTGTTCGGCAAGGTCGTCGAAGGCATGGACGTGGTCAACGCCATCAAGGGCGTCGCCACCACCAGCAAGGCCGGTCACCAGGACGTGCCGAGCGAAGACGTGATCATCGAGAAGGCCGAGATCGTCGAGTGATCCTACTGGTCTCCGACCTGCATCTCGAACCGCAACGCCCGGACCTGGTCCGGGCGTTTTTGCATCTCCTCGAAACCCGCGCCCGCGGTGCCGAGGCCCTGTACATCCTTGGCGATCTGTTCGAAGCCTGGATCGGCGACGACGCCATGGGTGCCTTCGAGCAGGAGATCGCCACGGCCCTGCGCCAGCTGGCTGACAGCGGCACGGCCCTCTACCTGATGCACGGCAATCGCGACTTTCTCATCGGCAAGGCCTTTTGCCGCCAGGCTGGCTGCCGCCTGCTGCCGGATCGCCATATCGCCGACTTCCACGGCCGTCGCGTGCTGCTGATGCACGGCGATACCCTCTGCACCCGCGACGAGGGCTACCAGAAGCTGCGCCGCATCCTGCGCAACCCCCTCACCCTCTTCGTCCTGCGCCACCTGCCGCTGGCCAGCCGCCAGCAGCTGGCGCGCAAGCTGCGCAGCGAAAGTCGCCAGCAGACCCGGGCCAAGGCCATGGACATCACCGATGTCACCGAGGCCGAGGTCGAGCGGGAAATGCGCACCGCCCGGGTGACCACGCTGATCCACGGCCATACCCACAGACCCGCCCGTCATGAGCTGCTGCTCGATGGCCAGCCGGCCGAACGTATCGTGCTGGGCGATTGGGACCGTCGCGGCTGGGTGCTGGAAGCCAGCACAGCGGGCCTGAGCCAGGTCGATTTCGCCCTCGACGAACGGTAATGACGCAGCCAGGCATGCTTGGCTTTCTCTCGGCAAGTCCCTGACCGGCAAGGCAATCCTGCGCGGCCACCTGGTCCTGGTCGCCCGCGCTGCGACCGATCGTCACATGGCGACTACAGAAATCCGCGCAGGCGACCGATGACGAGGGTGTAAGGAGATGTAACCCTTTTCCGCGGAGACGCCCATGCAACTCGACACCCTCTTTGCCCAGCTGCACAACCTGCCCAACGTCCCCGAAGTGGCGCAGGTCCTGATCCGGCAATTCGACGACCCCAACACCAGCATCGAAACCCTGTCGCGCACCGTGGCGCGTGACCCGGTCATCGCCGCCAAGGTGCTGCGGCTGGCCAACTCGGCGCGCTTCCGCGGCGCCCGCGAATCCACCAGCATCGAAGACGCCGCCCTGCGCCTGGGCTTCAACACCCTGCGCACCCTGGTCCTGGCTTCGGCCTTCGCCGGCGGCTTCAAGGCCGCACCCGGCTTCGATCTGCAGGCCTTCTGGTACAACAGCTTCCTGGTCGCCAGCCTGTGCAAGCCGCTGGCAAAGCAGGCCGGCCTGGACCAGGAAACCGCCTTTACCTGCGGCATGCTGCATGACATCGGTGAGTTGCTGATCCAGAGCGGTGCGCCGGAGCTGGCCCCCAGCCTGGCCGGTCGGACCACCGCCAGCAGCCATCGCGCCGCCGACGAGACCCTGCAACTGGGCTTTGGCTATCCGGAAGTGGGCGCCGAGCTGGCGCGTCGTTGGCAACTGCCCCAGGTGCTGCGCGATGCGATCGGCTATCAGGCCCGCCCGCTGCAGGCGCCGGAAGGCAACGGCTATGCGCTGATCGTGGCCCAGGCGGTCGCCGTGGCCGAGGTGCTGCACGAGAATGCCGGCGACAGCAAGGTCCAGGACCTGAGCGGCCCGCTGTTCGCCAGCATCGACCTGGAACAGCTGACCGCCGTGCTGCCCAACGCCCGGGATACCGCCGCGACCTTTGCCCAGGCTGCCTGATCCCCGGAGGGCCTGGCCAAATCGCAGGCAAGAAAAAACCCCTGGAGCTGGGCTCTCAGGGGTTTCTTAATCTGGCGGTGAGGGAGGGATTCGAACCCTCGATAAGATTTCTCCTATACACACTTTCCAGGCGTGCTCCTTCAACCGCTCGGACACCTCACCAGATTTGCTCAGTGGCTGCATCTGCATCACCGAGGCGCGCAACTATAGGCAAAGGCGATTTCGATGGCAAGCTTTTTCTTCAATCGATTCATACATTTGCATTCAGGACCTATAAGGGGCTCCGCCCTGCTCCGTTCACGGGATGACCGGCTGGTCGCTCTTCCCTCGCTCAAAACCACTGATACCTCCGACCAACGGTAGCGTCGCACGCAGTTTCCTAATCACCTGAAAGCAAAGGAAAAATCCCCTGGTACGACATTTCTGATAACCGCCTGGCCGGTTATCGCCACAAAACTGAAATTTATGTTCTATAGCTACTGGATAGTGCTCAAGCCTGCGGGTATCAGTAACTGCATGCCGCTGTTGCGCAAGCGCTTCCCGCTGAAGACGTAAAGGCTCTAAACAGCTAACAATAAAGGCCCCGAGTCATGTTCAAGAATCCCGTCCCCAAGTGGCGCCAGGCGAGTTTCGTGCTCATCGTCACCACCGTTGTGCTGGTCATCCCCAACCTCTCGCGGTTCTTTGGCTGATCCCTAGCGCCAGTAATCCGCAGGTGCTGCCGGCAAGGCTGCCAGCAGATCACGCAGCCCTTCCCCCCAGCCCTTGCGCAGGGCCTGGAAGTAGGGATCCTGTTCGTCGATCCGGTGACTGCTGACCTGCGCCAGCCGATCGCGCGGATAGACCACCAGATCCAGCGGTAGCCCCACCGACAGGTTGCTGCGAATGGTGGCGTCGTAGGACAGCAGCGCGCAGCGCAGGGCTTCTTCCAGCGGCGTCGCGAAGGACAGCGCCCGATCCAGGATGGGCTTGCCATATTTGCTCTCGCCAATCTGGAAGTAAGGCGTGTCCTCGGTGGCGCTGATGAAGTTGCCATGGGGATAGAGATTGAACAGCTCCGGCTCCGCGCCGCGGATCTGCCCACCCAACAGAAAGGAACAGCTCAGGTCCAGGCCGTGACCGCTGGGCGCATCCTCGGCATCGCGCTGCAGGACCTCGCGCAGGGTCTGCCCCAGCAGCCGGGCGGCGTCGTACAGGGTGGGTACGCCGTGCAGGTTGTCCTGCTCGCTGTCCAGGCGCTGTCGCAGCAGACTGATCACCGCCTGGGAGGTGGCCAGATTGCCTGCCGACTGGATGACGATCAGGCGCTCGCCGGGGATACGGAACAGGTGCAGCTTGCGAAAGGTGGCGATGTTGTCGACCCCGGCATTGGTACGGGAATCGGCGACGAATACCAGGCCATCTTGCAGTTTCATGGCGACGCAATAGGTCATGCGAACCTCGGCTGATCGAACGGTCGACGCGACAGCGCCCGACAGCAAAAGAAAAGACGGCCCCTGGCCGCCTTTTCGTCTGCTATGGGCAGCGCCGATTATTGCTGTTGCTGCGCCTGCTGCAAGGGCTCGACCAGCACCCTGGCCTCCATGTGCTCCACCCCGCCGCCGCGGCGCATGCCGCGCACGGGACAGGCGTCCAGGTAGTCCAGACCGATGGCCAGCCGTAGGTGCCGCTCCGGCCGGGCCAGGCGATTGGTGACGTCGTAGCTGTACCAGGCGCCGTCATGCCAGGCTTCCGCCCAGGCGTGGCTGGAGAGGTGCGCGCTGTCGTCGGTGCACAGATAGCCGGACACATAGCGCGCCGGGATCCCCAGGCTGCGGGCGCAGGCCAGGAAGGCATGGGCATGGTCCTGGCACACCCCGGCGCCCTTGGCGAAGGCCTGGGCGGCATTGCCGTCCACCTCGGTGGAGCCGGGCACATAGGTCATGCGCTCGTGCAGGCGCTCCATCAGCTGGATAAGGGTGTCGCGATCGCGGCGACCGTCGCAGACCTCGCGGGCGAAGGCGGTCAGCGCCTCGTCGGCCTCGGTCAGCCGGGTCTGGCGCAGGAAGGGAAAGGCCGAGGCCTGGCAGGGTTCCGCCTCGAAGGTCTCGTCGATCTCCACCTGGCCGCTGGCGGTGATGGTGATGGCGTCGTGCGGCGTATCCAGGGTCAGCACATGCAGGATGTTGCCGAAGGGATCGCGCTGCGCCCGCGCCGGCCGTGGCAAGGCCAGCTCCCAGCCGAGGATCCGCTGACGGGCATCATCCTGGGGCGTGAGCCGCAGGTACTGGATGCTCGCGCGTACCTGGTCTGCGTAGCGATACAGGGTTTCGTGATGAATCGCGAGTCTCATACGGTCTCCAGGTAAGCGGTATTGATGGCGCTGCCGAGCTGGCGGACATGGACGATGAAGTCGCCGATCCAGGCATGGAGTCCTTCTTCGAGCACCTCGTCGATGCTGGTATAGCGCAGCCGCGCCTCGAGACCGGCCGCCAGGCGCTTGGCCTCGCGGCCGTTCTCGCCGGGCAGACTGGCCAGCACCCGGTGCAGTTCGATCACGCAGGCCAGCAGCGAGCGCGGCAGGTCTTCCTGCAACAGCAGCAGTTCGGCGCCATTGCGCACGTTGAGGGCATCGCGATAGAGCTCGGTGTAGGCCTCGAAGGCGCTCAGGGCGCGCAACAGGGCGCTCCACTGATAGAAGCCGCGGGCGGAGGCGTCGCTGATGGCTTCCGCCTCCTCTTCCCCCAGTACCTGGTAGCGGGCGTCGAGCATGCGCAGGGTGTTGTCGGCGCGCTCGACGAAGGTGCCCAGGCGGATGAAGCGATAGGCGTCGTTTCTCATGATGGTGCCGACGGTGGCGCCGCGGAACAGGTGGGAGCGCTCCTTGACCCATTCGCAGAAGCGGCTGATGCCGAAGCGGATCAGACCGGTGACGGCAATCTCGCGCATCTCCAGCCAGGTGGAGTTGACGTTCTCCCACATGTCGGCGGTGATGCGTCCACGCACCGCGTGGGCATTGCTGCGCGCGGCCTGCAGGCAGCAATAGATGCTGCCGGGGTTGCGCTCGTCCAGGGCGAAGAAATGCAGCAGGCGCTCGGGGTGCAGGGCGCCGTGCTTTTCCCGGTAGTCATCCAGGGTGCCGGTGATGAGCAGCGGCATGGCCAGCTCGTCCAGGCCTCCGCCCTGCCCGCTCTGCGGCATCATCGACAGCGAATAGCTGACGTCCAGCATCCGCGCGAGATTCTCGGCGCGCTCCAGGTTGCGGGACATCCAGTACAGATCGGCAGCGGTACGACTCAACATGGTGGGGTCGCCTTTCAAAGGTCCTTGCGAGGCCGCCGGGGCGGCCACTGTTCTGTGGCGATCTAGTCCTGCACCACCCAGGTGTCCTTGGTGCCACCGCCCTGGGAGGAATTCACCACCAGCGAACCTTCGCGCAGGGCGACCCGGGTCAGGCCACCGGGCACCAGGCGCGTCTTGCGCCCGGACAGCACGAAGGGCCGCAGGTCGATGTGCCGCGGCGCGATGCCGTTCTCGACGAAGGTCGGGCAGGTGGACAGCGACAGGGTGGGCTGGGCGATGTAGGCGCTGGGATTGGCCTTGAGCCGGGCGCGGAAGGCTTCGATCTCCATGCTGCTGGCGGTGGGGCCGACCAGCATGCCGTAGCCGCCTGAGCCATGGACTTCCTTGACCACCAGCTCGGGCAGATTGGCCAGCACATGGGACAGTTCGTCCGGCTTGCGACACTGCCAGGTGGGCACGTTGTAGAGGATCGGCTCTTCGCTGAGATAGAAGCGGATCATCTCCGGGACATAGGGATAGATCGACTTGTCGTCGGCCACTCCGGTGCCGATGGCATTGGCCAGGATGACGTTGCCGGCGCGATAGGCCGCCAGCAGGCCAGGGACGCCAAGCAGGGAATCCGGATTGAAGGCCAGGGGATCGAGGAAGGCGTCGTCGAGGCGGCGATAGATGACGTCGACCTTCTGGAAGCCCGAGGTGGTGCGCATGAACACCTGTTCGTCGCGTACCAGCAGATCGGCGCCCTCCACCAGCTCCACGCCCATCTCCCGGGCCAGGAAGGCATGCTCGAAGTAGGCGCTGTTGAAGCGACCCGGGGTGAGGACCGCCACCGTGGGGTTGTTGACCGGGGTGGAACTGCGCAGGGTGTCGAGCAGCAGATTCGGATAGTGGTCGATGGGCGCGATGCGCTCCAGGGTGAACAGCTCGGGAAACAGCCGCATCATCATCTTGCGGTTCTCGAGCATGTAGGACACCCCGCTGGGGGTGCGTAGGTTGTCTTCCAGCACGTAGTAGGCACCGTCGCCATCGCGCACCAGGTCGACCCCGGCGATATGGGCATAGATGCCGTTGGGCAGGTCCAGCCCCTGCATCGCCAGCTGGTACTGGTCGTTGGCCAGCACCTGCTCGGCGGGAATGACCCCGGCCTTGATGATGCGCTGGTCGTGATAGAGGTCGTGGAGAAAGAGATTCAGCGCCTGGACGCGCTGGATGCAGCCGCGCTCGATGATCTGCCATTCGCTGGCGGGAATGGCCCGCGGTAGCGCATCGAAGGGAATCAGGCGCTCCGTGCCCTGCTCGTCGCCATAGAGGGTGAAGGTGATACCGGCGCGATGAAACAGCAGGTCGGCTTCACGCCGCCGCTGGGCCAGGAGTTCCGGGGGTGTCTCGCTCAGCCATTGCGCATAGCGACCATAGTGCGGTCGGCATTGCGCCTGGACGTCATACATCTCGTTATACAGTTGGCGGCTCATGCCGATCTCCTTGTCACCCACGGTGCAGCTTCGCAAGCCGCGTGCCAGCGCAAGAGGCTTGTAGATCAAGCTCTTGCGCGGCATCGGGTCGCGCGGTGCACCAAAGCCAGGCACGTAAGCGTGCGCATGCACCGCAACGTTTCCGTCATGAGCCTAAGACGGTGCGGCAGGCGGAAAGTGCGATGATTGAGCGGCGGGGTGATTTCAGAGGGTGAGACGGGCATCCCCGGCGGGATGCCGCCTCGGCAGGGCTTGGATCAGGCAGAGCTGCGGCTGACTTCCTGGGTCACGCCCCAACCGTCGAGCTGGCCGCCCAGGGGCACCACCACCGCTTCCAGATCGCTTTCGAAATCGTCGATGGTGGCGTGGGTGGCGAACATCACCTTGCTGACCTGCAGATGCCAACCCCCCTCTTCGTGCGGCATCACCTGGGCATTGAGGGACTCGCCGTGAAACTGGTCCGCAGCGATGCGGGCCTTGCCTTCATCGGCGAAGATGGCGAAGAAGTCGATTGGATGGAAACGGGCGAAATCGAAGCCGCCCTCCTTCATCCGCTGCAGCAGGTTCAAGCTCACATCATCGGCAAACGACAAGGACATAGGACAACCCTCCTCTGGTTCGGATGATCTTCTCGCCGAAGCGTCGCTACCGACGTCCGGCGAGTCGCGGCTGAAAACTCGAACGGTGCCGCGACCGCCAGGGCTTACGCCTTGCCGATGGCCTCCAGCACGTATCGAGGTAGAGCAAAGGCAGCAGCATGCAGCTCCGGGGTGTAGTAACGGGTCTGGATGCCTGTATCACTGTAGCGCTGCGCCAGGGTTTCGGCATCTTGCCGACGCAAGGTCACGTCCTTGCTGCCCCAGGCGAGGGTCATGACGCCCCCTATGTAGGTAGGCACCGCTGACAGATAAAAGTGCCAGTCGGCGAACAGCCCGGACATCCGGCCGGCGGTGGTCCTGACCTCGTCCAGTTGCAGGAAGGGGGTACCATTCTGGGCCACCATCACGCCGCCCTCGTTCAGGCAGCGATGGCAGGCCTGGTAGAAGTTCTCCGAGAACAGCACCTCGGCCGGGCCGATGGGATCGGTCGAGTCGGAGATGATGACGTCGTAGCGCTCGGTGGTGTTGGCGACGAAGTTCATGCCGTCGTCGATTACCAGATTCAGCCGCGGATCCTCGAAGGCACCCGCGGAATGGCCGGGGAAGTGCTCCTTGCACATCTCCACCACCGAACCGTCGATCTCGACCATGGTGATGTGCTCGACCCCCTGGTGCTTGGCCACTTCGCGCAGGATGCCGCCGTCGCCGCCGCCGATGATGAGCACCCGCTTGGGCGCCGGATGGGCCAGCAGGGGCACGTGGGTGAGCATCTCGTGATAGATGAATTCGTCGGCCTCGGTGGTCTGGATCACGCCATCCAGGGCCATGACCTTGCCCAGCACGGCGTTCTGGAAGATCACCAGGTGCTGATGTTCGGTGCGCACCTCGTGCAGCATGCGCTCGACGGTGAAGCGCTGGCCATAGCCGTCGTAGAGGGTTTCCAGGTAGTCGCTCATGTCGATCTCCGCAGGTGGCAGGCCGAGACGAGCAATGCCCGGCCAAAAGCCGGGCATTGTAAGAGCTGGATGTGACAGGCTCCAGTGTTGTGCTGGCTAACCCTTGTGGGTGGGCGCGGTGGCCGAGCGATTGCCGCGCGGGCCGGCGGCCGCCCAGGCGATCAGGCCGATCACCGGCAGCACGATGATGAGCACGGTCCAGCCGATCTTGGCGTTGCTGGTGCTGTCACTGCGGATGACGTTGACGATGGCCCAGATGTCGAGCAGGAAGACGATGAAGCCCAGTACACCGCCAATGGTGGAATTGATCATGTCGCGACTCCCGTTGCGAGGACACAGGTCTCGTCAATTGGGACTGGCAAGAGCGGCGTCGAGTTCGGCCGGCTCGCTTGGCAGCGGCGCCGGCCGAGGGTATTCAGAGCCAGGGCAAAGGCTCGCGAGCTAGAGACAAACAAGGCGAAAAAGGCTGAGGAAGCGGAGTTTACAAGCGGTAAATGAGCATTCCGAAGCCATTTTCAACGCCGTTTGGCCGACGCGCAGCAGCCTTTGTCCAGGCTCTCAGGCGAAGGCCGCGAGATCGATGTCGGCGAAGGACGCCACGCACGGATGATCGCCGAGCTGGCCACCGGCACGCACCAGGCCACATGTCGGCAGACCCGCCTGGCGCGCGGCATCCAGCTCTTCCACCACGTCGGAGAGAAACAGCAGGTCCGATGGCTCGTGGGTGGTGGCCGAGGCGATGCGCGCATAGGACGCGGCCTCGCGCTTGCCGCCGGTCAGGGTATCGAAATACCCGGAAAACAAAGGGGAGAGGTCGCCGTGCTCCGAGCAGCCGAAGATCAGCTTCTGCGCCTGTATCGAGCCCGAGGAATAGACGTACAGCGGCAGCCCGGCCGTGTGCCACTGGCGCAGCGCCTGGACCGCGTCGGGATAGACGTGCCCCTTGAGGGTGCCGGCGCGATAGCCCTGCTCCCACACCTTCCCCTGCAGGGCCTTGAGCGGGGTGGCCTTGCGGTCGGTGGCGATCCATTCCAGGAGGATGGCGATCACCCGCTCCACGCCGGCGTCCAGCTCGCCGGCATCGGCGCGCACGGCGTCGAGCTGCTCCGCCACCGCCGGCTCCCCGGCCTGGGCGCGCACCAGCGCCGGCAGGTGCTCGCGGGCATAGGGAAAGAGCACGTCGAAGACGAAGCTGACGGCGCTGGTGGTGCCTTCGATATCGGTGAGGATGGCCTTGATCGTCACGCCTCGACCTCCAGGCGCGGGAAGCGCTGGGCGATGTCGACGCCGGTGAAGTGGGCCACCCAGCCGTCGGGATTGTCGAACAGCCGGATGGCGACAAAGGACGGCGACTCGCTCATGTCGAACCAGTGCGGGGTGCCGGCCGGCACCGAGATGAGGTCGTCCTTTTCGCAGAGCACGGCGTAGACGTGATCGTCGATGTGCAGGGTGAAGAGCCCCTGCCCGGCGACGAAGAAGCGCACCTCGTCCTCGTTGTGCCGGTGCTCTTCGAGGAACTTGGCGCGCAGCGCCTCCTTCTGCGGATGCTCGGGATGCATGCTGATGACGTCGACGGTCTGGTAGCCGCGCTCCTGGATGAGGCGATCGATCTCCGGCCGATAGGCGGCGATCACCTCTTCCTGGCTGGCGCCGGGTGCCACCGGGGCGGTGGCCTGCCAGCGCTCAAAACGCACCCCGACCTCGGCCAGGGTGGCGGCGATGTGCTCGCCATCGCTGATCACCTTCAGCGGCTGGCGCGGTTCGGCATCGTGGTAGACGGTCAATCGGCTCATGGACGCAGGCTCCGGGTCTTGAGTTCGCATTCGAAGAGGAATTCGAAGGCTTCCACGTGGCGTAGGGCATCGGCCATGCGCGGGCCCCAAGTATAGAGGCCGTGTCCGCGGATCAGGTACCCCACGCAGTCGGGGTGCACGTTCAGCCAGGTCTGCACCTTGTCGGCCAGGCGCGGGATGTCCTGGTCGTTGTCGAACACCGGGATCTCCACCCGCACCTCGTGGGTGGTGACGCCGTGCAGGGCCTTTTGCAATTCGTAGCCGTCCAGCAGCAGGCGATCCCCTTCGAGCTGGCGCGACAGCACCGTCGAGTTCACTGAATGGGTGTGCAGCACGGCGCCGATCTCCGGCTGCCAGCGATAGAGCTGGGTGTGCAGCGCCGTCTCCGCGGATGGCTTCTTGGGCTCCAGCGGCGCACCGTCGAGATCGGTGGCGAGGATGTCGTCCAGCTCCAGCTGGCCCTTGTGCTTGCCGGACACGGTCAGCAGCAGGCGGCTGTCGGACAGCCGTACCGAATAGTTGCTGCTGGTGGCCGGCGACCAGCCGCGACCATAGAGGAAGCGACCGGCGTCGATGATTTCCCGGGCCAGTTGCTCACGCTGCTGGATCATGGAGGGTTCTCCTTGGTTCTGTACGAAAAGTCGCCGAGCGACGGTCAGGCGAGGCGCAACGACCAACGGGAGTAACAGCCAACGGCTGGCCCAGAGGGTGAGCGCCAGCGAATCAAAACGCTGAGGAAGCGGAGTTTACGAGAGGTAAATGAGCATTGCGACCGGGCTGGCGATCCAGGTGTTTTTCAACGAAGCATCACCGAGCGCAGGCACTTTTCGTACTGGACCTAACGGACAAGAGGATGAGGAAGGCCCCGGCCAGCGCCGCCAGGGAGGCGCCGGCAAAGGCGGCAAGGGCACCGGACACCTGCCAGGCATAGCCAGCATACAGCGCGCCGAGCGCCCCGCCAGCCCCGGACAGGGCGGCATAGAGCGACTGGGCCTGGCCCTGGCGGCGGCGGTCGAAATGGGACTGGACGAACTGGATGGCGGCGGCATGGAAGCAGCCGAAGGTGGCCGCATGCAGCAACTGGGCGAACAGCAGCACCGCCAGGTGATCGGCCAAGGCGCCCAGCAGCAACCAGCGCCCGGCGGCGATGAGAAAGGCGGCTACCAGCAGGGTGTTGAGCGCCAGCCGCGCCAGCAGCTGCGGCATCACCAGGAAGATCAGCACCTCGGCGACCACCCCCAGCGACCAGAGCTGGCCGATGACGCCGCGGCCATAGCCGAGGTCTTCCAGGTGCAGGGTGAAGACCGTGTAATAAGGACCGTGGGACAGCTGCATCAGCGCCGCGGCGAGGAAGAAGGCCAGCACCCGTGGCTGGCGCAGGGTGGTCAGGAAGGGCTCGGCCGGCGCCTCGGGGCGCTGGCCCGGATCGACCTTGACCCCCGGCACCGCCAGCGAGGCGAGCAGGATGATCGCCATCACCAGCAGCAGATAGGCCGGGTAGAGATCCAGACTGACGTATTCGAAGGCCCAGCCGAGTCCCGCCACCGCGGCGATGAAGCCGATGGAGCCCCAGAGGCGGATACGCCCATAGCGCTGTGGCTGGTCGCGCAGGTGGGCCAGGGTGATGGCTTCGAACTGCGGCAGCACCGCATGCCAGAAGAAGGCATGTCCGGCCATGATCAGCGCCAGCCAGGCGAAGCCCTGGCCCAGGTAGATGCCGGAAAAGCACAGCAGGGTGCAGGCGGCGCCCAGGCGGACGATGCTCAGCCGGCGGCCGGTGCGATCGGCCAGCCAGCCCCAGAGATTGGGCGCCAGCACCCGCATCAACATGGGGATGGCCACCAGCTGGCCGATGGCGGTGCCGGAAAAGCCCAGGTGGTGGAAGTACAGCCCCAGGTAGGGCGCCGTGGCCCCCAGCAGCGCGAAGTAGGCGAAATAGAAGCCCGACAGCCGCCAATAGGGAACCGGCATCGTCCGTCCGCTGATCAGAGTTGCGGTAGGACGGGCGTGCCCACCCGCACCTCGGCGTTCTGGGCGCGGTGACGCAAGAGGTGATCCATCAGCACCAGGGCCATCATCGCCTCGGCGATGGGCGTGGCGCGGATGCCCACGCAGGGATCGTGGCGACCCTTGGTGATGATATCCACCGGTTGGCCGTGGACGTCGATGGAACGCCCCGGGGTGGTGATGCTGGAGGTGGCCTTCAGCGCCAGGTGGGCGACGATGGGCTGGCCGGAGGAGATGCCGCCGAGTACGCCACCGGCGTTGTTGGACAGGAAGCCTTCCGGGGTCAGTTCGTCCCGGTGCTCGGTGCCGCGCTGGGCGACGCTGGCGAAACCGGCACCGATCTCGACGCCCTTCACCGCGTTGACGCTCATCAGCGCATAGGCCAGCTCGGCGTCGAGGCGATCGAAGATCGGCTCGCCCAGCCCCGGCGGCACGCCGTCGGCGACCACGGTGATGCGCGCACCCACAGAATCCTGATCGCGGCGCAGCTGGTCCATGTAGGCCTCCAGCTCCGGCACCCGGTCCGGATCGGGGCTGAAGAAGGCGTTCTCTTCCACGCTGTCCCAGGTCTTGAAGGGGATCTCGATGGGACCCAGCTGGCTCATGTAGCCGCGCACCCGGATGCCCTGGGTGGCCAGGTACTTCTTGGCGATGGCACCCGCCGCCACGCGCATGGCGGTCTCCCGCGCCGAGCTGCGACCGCCGCCACGGTAGTCACGCAGGCCGTACTTGTGGTGGTAGGCGTAGTCGGCATGGGCCGGGCGGAACAGGTCCTTGATCGCCGAGTAATCCTTGGACTTCTGGTCGGTGTTGCGGATCAGCAGGCCGATGGGGGTACCGGTGGTGACGCCCTCGAAGACCCCGGAAAGGATCTCCACCTCGTCCGCTTCCTGGCGCTGGGTGGTGTGGCGGCTGGTACCGGGCTTGCGCCGATCCAGGTCGCGCTGCAGGTCGGCGAGGTCCAGGGGCAGTCCGGGTGGGCAACCGTCGACGATGGCGACCAGCGCCGGGCCATGGCTTTCGCCGGCGGTGGTGACGGTAAACAGCGTGCCGAGGGTATTGCCGGACATGCGAGGGCTCCGCGCTACGGGTGAAAGGTATAGATTCAAATTGGGAATGGGCGATTTTACACGCGCCGTGGTCTTTTACACGGATTGTGTGCGGGATAGGCCCCCACACCCCAGCTCTCCGGTGCCCTTCCCGCCATGCGTCTGCTGTTCTCCCTGCTGCTGTACCTCGCCCTGCTCGCCCTCGCCACGGCGGCCGATCCCGTGCTCTATCGTCCCCTCCAGCTCGACACCGGCAGCGGTGTGCTCAAGGGCAGTCTGATCCTGCCCCGTAGCGACAGGCCGCAACCGGTGGTGCTCTTCGTTTCCGGCTCGGGGCCCATCGATCGCAACGGCAACGCCCCCGGCGCGCGCAACGCGGCCCTGCAGCGGCTGGCCGAGGCCCTGGGCCGGCAGCGGATCGCCAGCGTGCGCTTCGACAAGCGCGGCGTGGCCGAGAGTCGCAGCGCCGAGCCGGACGAGAGTCGCCTCAGCGTGGAGCGCTATGTCGACGACCTGGTCGGCTGGATCCGGCTGCTGCGCGCCGATCCGCGCTTTTCCACGGTGATCCTGCTCGGCCACAGCGAAGGCGCCCTGATCGCCAGTCTGGCCGCCGACCGGGTGCCGGTCGCCGGGGTGGTGACCCTGGCCGGCAGCGGCCGGCCCATCGACGTGGTGCTGCGCGAGCAGTTGGCGGGCAAGCTGTCGCCGGCCGGCCTGGCCAGTGCCCAGTGGATCATCGACCAGTTGCTGCGCGGCACCCCGGTGCCCGAGGTACCGAAGGAATTGCTGGTGCTGTTCCGCCCCAGCGTCCAGCCCTATCTGATCTCGCTGTTCCGCCAGGATCCGGCCAGGGCCTTCGCCGGCATCCACGCGCCGGCGCTGATCGTCCAGGGCACCCATGACATCCAGGTGGAGGTCGACGATGCCCGCGCCCTGCAGCGCGCCAAACCGGATGCGGAACTGGCCATCATTGCCGGCATGAACCACATGCTGCGCATCACCCCGGCGGACTTCCAGGCGCAACTGCCCAGCTACGACGATCCCAACCTGCCCCTGGCCCGCGCGCTGGTCGAGCGCGTGACCGCCTTCGTCGCGCGCTCAGGTTCCTCGCGCGCCGGCCGATAAGCCAGCAAAGGCGCCCAGGCGGCGCACCCGCTGGAGCCCGTCCGTGGAAACCCCCGATCACGCATCACCGGCCGTCGAGGCCGCACCCAACGAGCCCCATCCCTGGGCCAGCCTGCCGCCGGAGCGCTTTCAGCTGCTGCGGCTGATGCCGCAGCCGGCGGATCGCCGGGTCGGCGCGCGCCCGCTGCGCTTCGTGCAACTCGGCCTGGTCGAGCGCCATGGTGACGAGGAAAGCCTGCTGCGGCTGACGGTGCAGATTCCCGGTCAGCTGCTGCACCGCGAGGTGAACGTGCTGGAGGTCTGGGTCGACCATCGCCAAGGCGAAATCCGCCTCGGCCCGGAGCGCGGTCTGCAGATCGAGCCGGAAGAACGCGGCCTGGGACGCTTCCTGCTGGCGCGGGCGGCCGCCTGGGCACGCCTGCGCTGGAGCCACTACCGGGTGCAGGACCTGCCCCTGGCGCGCCGCGACGCCCTCGACGAAGACAGCCGCAAGCGCCGCGACCACGTGCTCGGCGCCCAGGGCTTCACCGTCGAGACGGCAGCGGATGACGAGCGTCAGCAGCTCTGTCGGGCCGCCCGGGTCAGCCAGCTGCGCGAGGACTGGAATGCCGACAAGGTGCAGCTGCTGTCGCTGCTGGACGGCGCCACCCTGCTGGAGCAGTGCGACCGGGTGATCGACGAGCGCGATGCCAGTCTGCGCCAGCTGGAGGACCGCATCGCCCTCTATCGCCGCGATGACATCTCGCTGCGCTTCGCCATCGGCTGCCTGGCGGTGTTCTGCCTGTTCCAGGCCGCGCTGCTGATCTGGATGGCGCTGCGCTGAGCGGTCTGGTGCCGCGCCAGGCACCCTTGCCGACGACCTGTCGGCAGCGCCCAGGCGCCACCCCTCGCCCGAGGCTTGCTCCCCCGCCGGACCCTGCTAACTTAGCCACCCGTTCGCATCCATCCGCCCGGAGTGTCCGCTGTTCATGGTCTCGCCTCTCCTGTTTCGCCCGCGCGCGCCCCTGCGTCTCGCTACCCTCGGCCTGCTGACCGCCCTCGCCGGCTGCCAGTACCTCGGCGAAGAGCAGCCGACCCGCAGCCAGCCGCAACTCAAGGGCAGCCTGCCGCTGCGCGGCCTGGCGCAGACCGCCTCGGTGCGCCGCAATGCCGACGGCCAGCCGCTGATCGAGACCACCACCTTTCACGATGCCCTGTTCGCCCTCGGCTACGTCCATGCCAGCGAACGCCTGGCGCAGATGGTCGAGCTGCGCCTGCTGGCCCAGGGTCGGCTGGCCGAGGCCTACGGCGAAAGCCGCCTGGACAGCGACAGGTTCATGCGCGCCGTGGACCTGCGCAAGGCCGCCCAGGTGGCCTACGGCAACGCCTCGCCACGGATGAAGGCCTTCTTCGAGGTCTATGCCCGGGGGGTCAACGCCTATCTCTATCGCGCCGGCGAACGGGTCCAGCTGGATGGCCACGACTACCGCGCCGAATACTGGAAGGCCGAAGACAGCGCCCTGCTCTTCGAACTGCTCAACTTCGCCCAGGCGGTGGACCTGCGCAAGGAAACCGCGGCGCTGGCCCTGGCCACCCAGGTCGGTCCCGAGCGCCTGGCCTGGCTCCTGCCCACCTACCCGGACGAACCCCTGCCGGACGAGGAGACCGCCAAGCTGCGCGGCCTGAATCTGCGCGGCCAGCTGCCAGGGCTCGAAGCCCTGCTGCAGGTCCAGCGGCAACTGGCGGAGCAGGCGCCCTTCGGCGGCCCCACCGGTACCGCCTGGGCGGCCACCCCGGGGCACACCCGCAGCGGCCGCAGCCTGCTCGCGGTGGACAAGGTCAGTGCCGTCGGCCAGTCGCCCTTTACCCTGGTGACCCTGAGGGCGCCGCGCTTCGAGGCCGTGGGTACCACCCTGCCCGGTCTGCCACTGCTGCTCGACGGCTACAACGGCAAGCTGGCCTGGGGCGCCGCGACCCTGATGGGCGACAGCCAGGACCTCTACCTCGAACGCCTGCAACGCCAGGGCGGTCGCCTGCAGGTGCAGAGCGGCGGTCAGTGGCAGCCGGCCGGCGAGCGGGTGGAGACCTTTTTCGTCCGCGGTGAAAAGCCGCGGCGCGAGACCCTCTATACCAGTCCCCGCGGTCCGCTGCTGAATCTGGCCCTGGCGCCGGACGCCAACGGCTACGGCCTGGCCCTGCGCAGCAGTCGCCTGGAAGCCGACAAGAGCCTGGACGCCCTTTTCGACCTCTCCCGCGCCAAGGATGTGGAGCGCGCCTTCGAACTGGCTCGCGACCTGCGCGCCAGCGACTGGAATCTGGTGTTCGCCGATGCCGAGCACATCGGCTGGCAGGTGACCGGGCGCTATCCCAACCGCCGCAGCGGCCTGGGTCTGCTGCCCTCGCCCGGCTGGGACGAGCGCTACGCCTGGGATGGCTACGCCGATCCCATGCTGCACCCCTATGACCAGGATCCGGCCCAGGGCTGGCTGGGCGCCGCCAACCAGCGCGTGGTACCGCGTGGCTACGGCATGCAGCTGTCCAGCAACTGGTCGGGCCCCGAGCGTCAGGAGCGCCTGGCGCAACTCGCCGGCCGTTCGGCGCGCCTCGATGGCCGCGACGCCATGGCCCTGCAGCAGGACCAGACCACCACCCTGGCCGCCAAGCTCAAGACCCAGCTCGACTCCCCCGGCTTCGCCGCGCCGCTGCGCCAGGCCATCGCCGCCCTCTCGGCGGGCCAGCGCCCGCAGGCGGAAGAGGCCCTGCGGCGTCTGCAGGGCTTCGACGGCCGCCTGGCCGCCGGCTCCGGTGACGCGGCGCTCTACGAAGCCTTTCTCCAGGCCCTGGCCGAACAGACCTTCGCCGACGAGCTGGGTGGCACCAGGAGTCCGGCCTGGCAGGCCTTCACCACCCTCAGCGACACCGGCTACAACGCCATCGTCGATCACCTCCTGGCGCGTGACGACAGTCCCTACTGGGATGACGTCAGCACCGCCGCCCACGAAGACAAGCCGGCGATCTTCGCCCGCGCCCTGGCCGCGGCCGTCGCCACCTGCGAAGTCCGGCTGGGTAGCGATCGCGCCAGCTGGCAATGGGGCCGCCTGCACCGCCAGGACGGCAACGCCTATGGTGGCGACGGCTCGACCCTGGACCTGACCGCCAGTCACTGGGGCGGCAACGACCGGGTCTGGCTGGCGCCGGCGCTGCGCCTGGTGGTGGACTTCGGCCTGGCCGAACCGCTGCAGGCGAGCCAGGTCGGCACCCCGGGCAAGGGCTGGACCCGCGGGCAATACCAGAGCCTGCCGCTGCAGCCGCAGAATCTGGAGCGCGTCTATGGGCGCGACCGCCTGCTGCTGATTCCGCAGAAGTAGTCCACCGCCGGCAACCCGCGACTTGGCGCGGGTTTTGCCCCGCTTCTGACAGACCTCAGCCGGCGTCGCCCTCGTTCGCCGCGCCGCGGACCGCTGCAAAGGCGCTGTCCCGCAGGCGCCCTGGCAATGAAAGCGCCCGGTGATGGTGCCGCGCCTGTCACCATAATGGTGCAGGCCCTAGTCGAGACGCCCATAGCGGTGCACAGAGAGGCGCCCTGGCGTCTGTCAGTTGCCGGAGACACCATGCCTGCCCAGCCTTCCCCCCACGCCGCGCACCTCTGGGTCGCGGGTTCGGATGCCCCGGAAAAGCCGGAGCTCAACCTGGGCTTCCTGCCCCTGAGCGATGCTGCCTCGCTGATCGTGGCGGCGACCCAGGGCTTTGGCGAACCCCATGGCCTGACGCTCAATCTGCACCGCCAGCCCTCCTGGTCGGCGCTGCGCGACAACCTGCTCAACGGCCAGCTCGACGCCGCGCACTGCCTCTACGGCCTGGTCTATGGCGCCCATCTCGGCCTGGGCGGCGCGCCCGCCACGCCGATGGCGGTGCTCATGAGCCTGGCGCAGAACGGTCAGAGCCTCAATCTGGCGCGTAGCCTCACCCGGGAAGGCGTCCGGGACACGGCCTCCCTGGTGGAACGGATCCGCCAGCCGGACGCCAGACCGCTGACCCTGGCGCACACCTTTCCCACCGGCACCCATATCTTCTGGCTCTACTACTGGCTGGCGGCCCAGGGCATCCATCCCCTGCAGGACGTGCGCACCGCGCTGGTGCCGCCACCGCAGATGCCCGAGCATCTGGCCGCCGGCCGGGTCGACGGCTTCTGCGTCGGCGAACCCTGGGGCGCCGCCGCCGTGGCGCGCGGCCAGGGCTTCACCCTGACCACCACCCAGGCGATCTGGCCGGACCACCCGGAAAAGGTGCTGGCGTGCACCGGCCACTTCGCCGAGCGCTATCCCAATACCGCGCGGGCGCTGATCCGCACCCTGCTCGACGCCAGTCGCTTCATCGAGGAAAGTCGCGAGAATCGCCTGGGCACCGCCCAGCTGATCAGCGGCGCCGACTACGTGGACACCGACGCGGCGCTGCTCGCCCAGCGCTTTCTCGGTCACTACGAAGACGGCCTCGATGGCCACTGGGAAGACCAGCACCCCCTGGCCTTCCATCGCCAGGGCGCGGTCAATCCACCCTATCTCTCCGATGGCCTCTGGTTTCTGACCCAGTTCCGCCGCTGGGGCCTGTTGCGCGAGGAGCCGGACTACCTGGCCATCGCCGAGGCCGTGCAGTGCACCGAGCTGTACCGGCAGGCCGCCACCGACCTGGGGCTGGCGGTACCGCCGACCCGGCGCAGCAGCACCCTGTTCGACGGTCGCACCTGGGACGGCAGCGATCCGGCCGGTTACGCCCGCAGCTTCGCCATCCACGCGCTCAGCGACTACTAGGGAGAACGACCTTGCGCATCCTGCTCATCGACGACACCCCCAAGCAGGTCGGCCGTCTCAAGGCCGCGCTGATCGAAGCCGGTTTCGAGGTCATCGAGGAATCCGGTCTGACCATCGACCTGCCCGCACGCATCGAGGCCCTGCGGCCGGACGTCATCCTGTTCGACACCCAGTCACCCGGGCGCGACGTCATGGAACAGGTCTGCCTGGTCACCCGCGACCGGCCGCGCCCCATCGTCATGTTCACCGACGAGCATGACCCGGCGGTGATGCGCCGGGCCATCCAGTCCGGCGTCAGCGCCTATATCGTCGAAGGCATCCAGACCAGTCGCCTGCAGGCCATCATCGATGTGGCCCGCGCCCGTTTCGAGACCGACCAGGCCCTGCGCGCCGAACTCCAGGCCCGCGAGCAGCAGTTGCTGGAGCGCAAGAAGGTCGACCAGGCCAAGGGGCTGCTGATGAAGATGCGGGGCTGCAGCGAAGACGAGGCCTATACCCTGATGCGCCGCCAGGCCATGAGCAAGCAGCAGAAGCTGATCCAGGTGGCCGACCAGATCATCGCCATGAGCGAACTGCTCGGCTGAAGCGGCGCCAGGAGCCCGCCACGGGAAATGGCCCGGCTCCGCTTTGTGTGGCACTATCCGCGCCCCTTGGATATTCACCCTCGAAAAGGACGTCTGTCATGAGCTCATTGCAAGCCGAAATGCTGGTCGAACAAAAGGTCGCCAACGCGCGCAAATCCACCGGCGCCGCCTACCTGATCTGGTTCTTTCTCGGCATGCTCGGCGGTCATCGCTTCTACCTCGGCCGCACCGGTACCGCCGCCATCATGCTGGTGCTCTCGCTGCTCGGCTGGGTCACCTTCTTCATTCCCTGGATCATCCTGGGGATCTGGTGCCTGATCGATGCCTTCCTCATCCCCGGCATGATCCAGCAGCACCAGGACAAGGTGCGCCAGCAGGCGCGACTGGAAGTGGCGGCGTTGCAGGCCGCTCACGCGCTTTGATCCGCACCGGAGCGCCTCGCCAGCGGCGCCCCGCTGATTTTTTCCTCGACAAGCGCAGCGACCTGCGGCTACTGTCCGCTGCAGGTCACCTCCTGTGACCCACGTCGCTCGGACGGTTCCGGGCGCTTACGTACTTCGAGGAACGCATGACTGATTCCAGTCCCGTGCGCCGCTTTGCGCGCATCGATCGCCTACCCCCCTACGTCTTCAACATCACCGCCGAACTCAAGATGGCCGCGCGCCGTCGCGGTGAGGACATCATCGACCTGTCCATGGGCAATCCCGACGGGGCGACTCCGCCGCACATCGTCGAGAAGCTCTGCCAGGTCGCCCAGCGCGAAGACACCCACGGCTACTCCAGCTCCAAGGGCATTCCGCGCCTGAGACGCGCCATCTCCCACTGGTACCGCGATCGCTACCAGGTGGAGATCGATGCCGACAGCGAAGCCATCGTGACCATCGGCTCCAAGGAAGGCCTGGCGCACCTGATGCTGGCCACCCTGGATGCCGGCGACACCGTGCTGGTGCCCAATCCGAGCTATCCGATCCACATCTACGGCGCGGTGATCGCCGGCGCCCAGGTGCGCTCGGTACCCTTGGTGCAGGGCATGGACTTCTTCGCCGAACTGGAGCGGGCCATCCGCGAAAGCATTCCCAAGCCGAAGATGATGATCCTCGGCTTCCCCTCCAACCCCACCGCCCAGTGCGTGGAGCTGGATTTCTTCGAGCGCGTGGTGGAACTGGCCAAGCGCTACAACGTGCTGGTGGTGCACGATCTGGCCTATGCCGATATCGTCTTCGACGGCTGGCAGGCGCCTTCCATCATGCAGGTGCCCGGCGCCAAGGACATCGCGGTGGAATTCTTCACCCTGTCCAAGAGCTACAACATGGCCGGCTGGCGGATCGGCTTCATGGTCGGCAATCCCGAGCTGGTCGCCGCCCTGGCGCGCATCAAGAGCTATCACGACTACGGCACCTTCACCCCGCTGCAGGTGGCGGCCATCGCCGCCCTAGAAGGCGACCAGCAGTGCGTGCGCGACATCGCCCAGCAATACCAGCAGCGCCGCGACGTGCTGGTGCGCGGCCTGCACGAAGCCGGCTGGATGGTGGAGAACCCCAAGGCCTCCATGTACGTCTGGGCCAAGATTCCCGAGCCCTATGCCCACCTGGGTTCGCTGGAATTCGCCAAGAAGCTGCTGGCCGAGGCCAAGGTCTGCGTCTCGCCGGGACTGGGCTTCGGTGACTATGGCGACGATCATGTGCGCTTCGCCCTGATCGAGAACCAGGACCGCATCCGTCAGGCGGTGCGCGGCATCAAGCAGATGTTCCGCGCCGACGGCCTGCTGCCCAAAGCGGCCGCGCGCAAATCCGGCGTCGAGCCGGCCTGAGTCTTCGCCGCGCCGTCGACCGGCGGCGCGGCGAATGCTTGTCAGTCAGGGTGTTCCAAGCTATAAGCCGCTAGTGACCTCCCGGGATATCGCCATGCTGAAAGGCCTGTTCAATCTGCTCAAATCGCCCTCCGCGGACGATCTCAAGCTGGCCGCGAGCATCAACAACTCCTACAAGTCCATGCGCGTGGTCGGTCGCGGTACCCTGCGCATCGATCCGGCGGAGATCTTCGACTCCCCCGAATTCAAGGAAGACCTGGACCGCGCCCGGCGGCTCATCAACCGCTGATGTTCCTGCTGCTGCTCCTGCCGATCCTGGTCAGCGGTTTTCTCGTCTGCCACAAGCATCCGCTGTACTTCTACCGCCTGCATCGCTACGAGGGCCAGTACCTCTATCTGCAGAGCGCGCGCTTCGGCCTGTTCTGCACCCTGCTCGCCGTGATCCTGCACCTGGGCGTCGCGCAAATCGTGCAGGGGCGCAGCTGGTCCTGGGGTGAGCGGACTTTTTCCCTTGACTACTTCGCCGGTCTCGCCGAGCTGCTGCGCCGCACCGGCACCCTGGAAGATCCGCTGCAGGCCGCCTGGATCCTGCTGGTGACGGTGACCGCCCTGCTGATTCCCACGGCCTGGGCCACGCTGGCGCGCTGGACCATCAAGCGCAAGTACGGCCTGAGCGAGGACAATTACCGCACCTTCATCCTCGCCGGCATCCTCAAGGACAGTCCGCTGGACGATCTGCTGATGACCGCCTCCATCAACAAGGAGACGCTGATGCTGACCCTGGAGGAGCGCAAGGTGTACGTCGGCCGCATCACCACCCTGGGCGAACCGAGCGAAACGGAAGGCGCCGACCAGGACGTCTGCATCAAGCCGATCATGAGCGGCTACCGGGACAAGGACAAACTCTGGGTGACCTTCACCACCCACTATGCGGACAAGGGCAAGGACATCTACCTGACCCTGAAACAGAGCCAGATCGTCTCGGCAACACGCTTCGATTTCGACGCCTATGAAGCGTTTCGCTCAAGCGTAAGCCGCGCCTGATCTGGCTTCGCGCACTTTCTTCAGGGAACGTATGACTTTTTGGGCAGGTCCCATTTGCAGGCGCGTTCACCGCACAGCGGTGAGCCCCTTCCCTTACTGCCCAAGAAAATCAGGAGCACGTCCATGACGCCCATGCTGAAGAAAGCCTCCAGCCTGTCCCTCGCCATCCTGCTGGCTGCCGGTGCCGGCCTGGCCCAGGCCGCCGACAAGCTGTCTCCGGCCGAATTCGTCGACGACGCCTCGGCCAAGGGCATCGCCGAGATCGAAGCGGCCAAACTGGCTCTGGACAAGAGCAAGTCCCAGGACATCAAGACCTTCGCCCAGAGCATGATCGACGACCACACCAAGGCCAACGAGCAGCTCAAGAGCCTGGCCCAGGAGAAGAAACTGAAAGTCTCCACCGACGCCGAGCTGATGGACAAGGCCAAGGCCATGATCCTGCAGGTGCGTGACGACTCCTTCGACCGCTCCTATGCCAACAACCAGGTCGTGGCCCACGAGCAGACCATCGAGATCTTCCGCAACGAAGCCAAGACCGGCGATGACGCCGCGCTCAAGGCCTTCGCCGAGAAGACCCTGCCGAAGCTGGAGCACCACCTCCAGGAAGCCAAGGCGCTGCAGACCAAGTACGCGAAGTAATAGCGTCATCCCAATAGAAAAGGCCGTGGCGAGTGATCGCCACGGCCTTTTCTTGCAGCCTATCGCGGCCATGGGCCGCTCCTACAGAGGCTACCGTACCTGTAGGAGCGGCCCATGGCCGCGATCCGAACCCGGCCCGCACTACTTCGTAAGCGCCAACAAGGGGCAACCCGCCGTGACGGCG
Organism: Pseudomonas sp. MOIL14HWK12:I2; assembly: GCF_000510745.1. Lineage (NCBI taxonomy): Bacteria > Pseudomonadati > Pseudomonadota > Gammaproteobacteria > Pseudomonadales > Pseudomonadaceae > Pseudomonas > Pseudomonas sp. MOIL14HWK12:I2. The sequence continues at coordinate 964,628 of NZ_KI783313.1, forward strand.
CTCAATTCTTGTGCAGCGCCTTGACCGATTCAGACGCTGCCAATATCGCGATCCCCAGCTAACACTGGGCTCACTCAACTTGGCTTCGCTCTTGCAAAGACCTCGGCAGGGGTGGCCAACGGCGGTCACCCAACCGACAAAGGCGTCAGTTCACCTCCCGGCAACGGGCAAGGGTGACTGGCGCCTTTTTCATGCCCGTGACGTGCCCGAGGTGCCTCCATGAGTCCCAGTTTCTGGAAAGCCGGCCATGCGCCGACCCTGTTCGCCGCCTTCCTCTACTTCGACCTGAGCTTCATGGTCTGGTACGTGCTCGGTCCCATGGCCGTGCAGATCGCCACCGACCTGCAGCTGACCACCCAGCAGCGCAGCATGATGGTGGCCACGCCCATTCTCGCCGGTGCCGTCCTGCGCCTCATCCTGGGCTTCGTCGCCGATCGGCTGTCACCCAAGACCGCCGGCATCATCGGCCAGGTGGTGGTGATCCTGGCGCTGCTGGTGGCCTGGCAGCACGGTGTGCACAGTTATGAGCAGACCCTGGTGCTGGGCCTGTTCCTCGGCTTCGCCGGTGCTTCCTTCGCCGTCGCCCTGCCGCTGGCCTCCCAGTGGTATCCGCCGCAGCACCAGGGCAAGGCCCTGGGCATCGCCGGCGCCGGCAACTCCGGCACGGTGTTCGCCGCCCTCTTCGCCCCGGCGCTGGCCAAGGCCTTTGGCTGGACCAACGTATTCGGCTTCGCGCTGATCCCGCTGATCCTGACCCTGGTGGTCTTCGTGCTCTGCGCCCGCAACGCCCCGGAACGGCCGGCGCCCAAGAAGCTGGTGGACTACGGTCGTGCGCTGAACGACAAGGACAGCTGGTGGTTCATGTTCTTCTACAGCGTGACCTTTGGCGGCTTCCTCGGCCTTGCCAGCACCCTGCCCGGCTATTTCCATGACCAGTACAGCCTGGAGCCGGTGGTGGCCGGCTACTACACCGCCGCCTGCGTCTTCGGCGGCAGCCTGATGCGGCCCCTGGGCGGTGCCCTGGCCGACCGCATCGGCGGGATCCGCGCGCTGCTCGGCATGTATACCGTGGCCGCCATCTGCATCGCCGCCGTGGGCTTCCACCTGCCCAGCGCCATGGCGGCCCTGGCGCTGTTCGTGGTGGCCATGCTCAGCCTGGGCGCCGGCAACGGCGCGGTGTTCCAGCTGGTGCCCCAGCGCTTCCGCAAGGAAATCGGCGTCATGACCGGGCTGATCGGCATGGCGGGCGGCATCGGCGGCTTCGCCCTCACCGCCGGCCTGGGCGCGGTCAAGCAGGCCACCGGCGACTATCAGCTGGGCCTCTGGCTGTTCGCCGCCCTCGGCGTGCTCGCCTGGTTCGGCCTGCTCAGCGTCAAGCGCCGCTGGCGCACCACCTGGGGCTCGGCTGCCGTTACCGCGGCGCGGGTCTGAGACCCGATTCAAAGTCTGCTGCGCGTCGGCCAAACCGCGTTGAAAATGCCCTGGGTCGCCAGCCCGGTCGGAATGCTCATTTACCGCTCGTAAACCCGAGCGCGGGTCCGATCCGCTTCCTCAGCCATTTTCGCCTTGTTTGTCGCTAGCTCGCGAGACTTAGAACAGGATCTGAGGGAAGTCCGGCGGCCAGGGGCCGCCGGTTTTCATTCAGGGGGCGGAACGCACATAGCTGGTCAGCACGTGATCCCGCCAGACCCCGTCGATCTCCAGATAGCGCCGCGCCAGGCCCTCGCGCTCGAAGCCGAGCTGGGTCAGCAGATGGGCGCTGCGGACGTTCTCCGGCAGATGGTTGGCCATGATCCGGTTCAGGCCCAGCTCGGCGATGACGAAGTCCCGCCCCAGGCGTACGGCCTGGCGCATCAGCCCCCGCCCCTGCCAGGCCGCATCCAGGCCGTAGCCCAGGTAGCAGGCCTGGAAACCGCCGCGAACTATCTGGCTGAAATTCACCGTGCCTATGACCAGCGGGCCCGCTCGCAGCACCAGGCGCAACTCGCTGAGACCCGGCCCGCCGGCGCGGTAGGCGGCCGCCTGCCCCTGCCATTGCGCCAGGGTATAGAAGGCGTCGGAGCGCCGCGGCATCGACAGCGCCAGGTGCTGGCGATTGCGTCGGTAGTAGTCGGCCACCGCGGCGGGATCGGCCAGGGTCAGGTCGATCAGTTCCACCGCCTCGGTCACGGCGAAGCGCGGTGGATACTGCAGCGGAACGCTCAGGGCGGTCATGACTTCACCTGCGGCGGCAATTCATAGACCCAGGTGGCGCAGCGCTGCCCGTCCGGACCTTCCCGATCGTTTTCCAGCACCCGGACGCGCCGGAAACCGACCCGTTCGGCAAGGCGCTGGCTGGCGTCGTTGGCGGCCGAGGTGGTGAGAAAGAACCCGGCCGTGCCCCGCTGCTCGACGAAATACCGCAGTGCGGCGGTCATCAGGCCCTGCCCGGTATGCAGGCTGTGCAGCCAGTAACCGATCTCGAAGCGCCGCCCGCCGTCCAGTGGCGTGAACCCCAGGCAGCCGAGCAGTTCGTCACCGCGCACCAGGAAGTAGCGTTTCTCGCCCTGGGCGAGGGTGAAGGCGCCGCGGGCCGCGAGCAGGCTGTCGCGGGCCTGGGCGACGCTGGTCTGTTCGCGCGCCCAGGCAAGGAAGCGGCGGTGCTCGGCATAGCTCCAGTTCAGGGCGTCGGCGAAGGCCGCGGCCAGGCGCGGTTGCGGCCACACCAGCTCGAAGTCGGCCAGGGCGATGCGCGGTGGAAAATTCATGGCGAGGTCCCGAATTCCAGGCGCGGCACGGCGGCCAGCAGGCGCTGGGTCATGGCGTGAGCGGGCGCGCGCAGCACCCGTTCGGCGCTGCCCTGTTCGACGATGCGACCGCCGTCCATGACCGCGATGCGATCGGCCAGGTACTCGACCACGCCAAAGTTGTGGGTGATGAACAGATAGGCCAGGCCGCGCTCCGCCTGAAGTTCGCGCAGGAGATCGAGGATCTGCGCCTGCACCGAGACGTCCAGCGCCGAGGTGGGTTCGTCGCATACCAGCACCCGCGGCTCGACGATCAGCGCCCGGGCGATGGCGATGCGCTGCCGCTGGCCGCCGGAGAATTCATGGGGAAAGCGCTGCAGGGTGTCCCCCGGCAGCCCGACCCGCTCCACCAGGGCGGCGGCACGTCTCTGGCGCTCGGCGGCGTCCAGTTCCGGGCGCAGGGCCAGCAGCCCCTGCTCCAGGGTGGCAGCGATGCGCATGCGCGGATCCAGGGAGGCGAAGGGATCCTGGAAGACGATCTGGATCTGCCGGCGCAGCCGTTGCAGGGTGCGTCCATCGGCCGTGAGCAGCTCTGCGCCGCCCAGGCGGGCACTGCCGCCGATGCGCGGCCCGTCGAGCAGCCGCAGCAGCGCCTTGCCGGTGGTGGTCTTGCCGCAGCCGGATTCGCCCAGCAGGGCCAGGGTCTCGCCGGCGTGGAGGTCGAAGTCCACCCCGTCCACCGCCCTGACCCAGTCCCGGGTCCGGCCCCAGGCGCCGCGGCGGAGCGGATAGTGCACGGCCAGGTCGCGTACCTCCAGCAAGCACTCGCCCGGGGTTCGCGCGGGCAAGGTGCGGGGTACTCCTGCCAGGGTCTGGCCGCGCTTGGCGAAGGTGGGAATGGCGGCGAACAGCTCGCGGGCATAGGGATGCCGGGGCGCCTGGAAGAAGTCCGCCGCCGGTGCGCTCTCGACGATCTCGCCGTGGCGCATCAGGGCCACGTGATGGGCCACCTGGCGCACCACCGCCAGGTCGTGGGTGATCAGCAGGATGGCCATGCCCAGTTCGCGCTGGATGTCGGCCAACAGCGCGAGGATCTGTGCCTGGACGGTGACGTCCAGCGCCGTGGTGGGCTCGTCGGCGATCAGCAGATCCGGCTCGGCGGCCAGCGCCAGGGCGATCATGATGCGCTGCTTCTGGCCACCGGAGAACTGGAAGGGGTAGTCGTCGATCCGTCGCTCCGGCTCGGGAATGCCCACCCGACGCAGCCATTCCACCACCCGGGCGCGGGCGGCGGCGCCGCGCAGCGCGGTATGGGCGCGCAGGGTTTCCTCGATCTGCTCGCCGATGCGCATGACCGGATTCAGGCTGGTGGCGGGCTCCTGGAAGATGGTGCCGACGCGCCCGCCGCGCAATTCGCGCAGGCGGCCTTCCGGCAGTCGATGCAGGTCGGTGCCGGCCAGCAGCGCCGCGCCGCGGGCGATGCCCAACGCAGGCGGCAGCAGCCGCAACAGCGAGAGCGCCGTGACGCTCTTGCCGCTGCCCGATTCCCCGACCAGGGCGAAGGTCTCGCCGCGGGCGATGGCCAGGCTCAGGCCGCGCACCGCCTGGCGCGTGCCCTCCTCGCCGTCGACCAGGATCTCCAGGTCGCGGATTTCCAGCACCGGGGTCATGGCTGCACCTCGCCCTGGCCGGGACGGCGCCTGAGCCAGGCGGATCTCAGCCGACGACTGCGCGGATCGAAGGCGTCGCGCACGGCGTCGGCGAACAGGTTGGCCGCCAGCACCAGGGCCAGCATGAATGCGAAGGCGCTAAGCAGATTCCACCAGATCATGGGGCTGCGGGACATTTCGGTGCGGGCGTCGTTGATCATGGAGCCGAAGGAATTCATGGTCGGATCGACACCGATGCCCAGGTAGGAGAGCACCGCCTCGTAGAGCACCAGGCTGGAAAATTCCAGGGTCAGGGTGATGAGCACCAGGTAGAAGACGTTGGGCAGCAGGTGCCGGCGCAGGATGGTGAAGTGGGAAACGCCGAAGGCCCGCGCCGCCTGCACGTATTCCAGCTCGCGCAGCTTGAGCGCCTCGGCGCGCAGCAGGCGGCAGAGGCCGGCCCAGCCGGTGAGGCCGAGGATCAGGCAGAGCATGAAGAGACGCAGGTCGGCGCGCGCCGCGCCGGTGTCGAACAGCTCCGGATGGCGGTCGATGAACACCTGCATCATCAGCACGCAGGCCGCTACCAGCAGCACCCCGGGGATGGAGGTCAGGGTGGTGTAGAGGTAGGTGATGACGTCGTCCACCCGGCCCTTGAAGTAACCGGCGGCCAGGCCGAAGACGATGGCCGGTGGCAGCATGGCCAGGGTAGTCAGGCTGCCGATGACGAAGGCGGTGCGGATGCTCTTGAGCGACTGGTAGAGGACGTCGTTGCCGGTGCCGTCGGTGCCCAGCACGTGGTAACCACTGGCCAGGGCGATCACGCTGCCGGACACCAGGCAGACGCCCAGCCAGGTCAGCAGGATGGCGCGCCAGGGCGTGGCGGTCTGGCCGCGGAGGATGAGTCCGCAGCGGCTGGCTAAGCCACCCGGCTCGCGCAGCCGTGCCGCGGCCAGGGCGGCAGTCGCCAGGGCCAGCGCCAGACCGCCGAGCAGGCCCAACGTCAGCCGCTTGAGGACATCGCCCCGCCACTCGGTAGCGGGATCGCGCAACGTGGTGCCGGCATGCTTGAGGCGGGGGAAGTCCCGCAGCGGCGCGCCCTCGGCGCTGGTGCCCAGGGTTTCCTTGGTGAACTGGTGGGTGGCGAGCGGCGCCGAATAGGTCTTCTCGCGCTGGGTCAGGCTGGTCTCGGCCAGCAGGCCGTCGAGGGCCGAGAGCACCGTGGGCGAGTAGATCGGCGCCGTGGCGCCAGGCGTCGCGGGTAACTGGGGCCGGTAGTGCAGCGAATCCAGCAGGGCGATGGCGACGAAGCTGGCCAGCACCACGGCCGCGCTCATCGCCGGGGCATCCTGCAGCACCCGGCGCCAACTGGCGCGCAGGGCCGGCTGGCGACGCGCGCGCCAGGCGTAGATCAGGCTGCCGGCCACCAGCAGGTAGAGGGCGAGGTCGGTCCAGAGTAAGACGAATTTCGGCATGGCGGCTACCTGAAGCGAACGCGCGGATCGGCGAGGGTGTAGGACAGGTCCGCCAGGATCAGGCCGACGATGTAGAGCACCGACCCCAGGAACACCATGGTGCGGACCACGGCGAAGTCCTGGCCGTTGATGGCGTCGATGGTGTAGCTGCCCAGGCCGGGAATGCCAAAGAAGGATTCGGCGATCAGGCTGCCCATGATCAGCAAGGGAATGGCCGAGACCACCCCGGTGAGGATAGGCAGCGCCGCATTGCGCAGCACATGGCGCAGGAGCACCTGGCGCTCGGCCAGCCCCTTGGCGCGGGCGGTGCGCACATAGTCCTTGCCGATTTCTTCGAGAAACAGCGCGCGGTAGAAGCGCGCCTGGCTGCCGAGGCCGGCTATCACCGCCACCAGCACCGGCAGGGCCAGGAAGCGCAACAGGTTCCAGCCCTCTTCATAGCCCGAGAAGGGCACCAGGCGCAGCGTCTTCGCGAACAGCCACTGGCCGGCGATGATGTAGAAAAGTGAGGAGATCGACAGCAGCACCACGCAGAGCACCACGCCCCAGAAGTCCAGCCGGGTGGCGCGAAAGAATACCAGCAGCAGGGCGAAGCCGACGCTGGCCGCCAGGCCGAGCACGAAGGTCGGCAGCGCCAACGCCAGACTCGGGCCGGCGCGCTCGGCGATCTCTCGGCCGATGTCGCGGTCGCTGTCGGAGGTGCCGAAGTCGAACACCAGCAGACTGGCCGACCGTTCGAAGAAGAGCGTATCGGTCAGCTGCTCCATTCCTTCACGGGTGGTATTAATGAGCAGCGGCTTGTCGTAGCCGTGCTCCGCCTTCCAGTCCTCGATGGCTTCGGCGGTGACGTACTTGCCGCCGATGGCCAGGCGCGCCATGTCGTCCGGGGTGTTGACGGTAAAGAACAGCAGAAAGGTCAGCAGATTCACGCCGATCAGGATGAGCACGCCATAGGCCAGGCGCCGCAGCAGATAGCCGATCATGGCCGCCCCTCCCCGTGGCCGTCGCCAAAGGCGGTCTGGCGCTCACGCCGCCGGAGGCTGCGCCAGGCCGGCCAGATCAGCAGCAGCCCCAGCCCCAGCAGCAGCCACAGCGGCCAGAGCACCGGCCGGTTCCATTCCAGCACCTTGCGCTCGCGCAGCGCCGGGTCCAGGCGCAGATAGCGCAGCTGATCGCGCACCATCTGGGTCGGCTTGGCGTTGTAGACCCACTGCTGATAGGCCCCGGCCGACAGGGGATTCCAGCCGAACAGCCAGGGCGCGTCCTGCTGCACGATGGCGACCATGCGCCGGATCAGGGCGACCTTTTCCGGTCCGTCATCGAGACTCTTCATCTGCTCGAACAGCCGGTCGTATTCGGCATTGCTGTAGTTGCCGGCATTCTCGCCACCGTGCTTGGCCTTGCCCTGGGGACCGTAGAAGAGGAACAGGAAGTTCTCGGCATCGGGATAGTCGGCGTTCCAGCCCCAGAAGAAGATCTGCGCCGCGCCCTTGCGCATCTTGTCCTGGAATCTGTTGTAGTCCGAGCCGCGCAGTTCCAGCTGGATGCCCAGCTTGGCGGTCTGCTGGCGCATCCAGTCGAACATGGCGCTGTCGCCGCTGGTCTGGGCGTCGTATTGCAGGATCAGCGGTCGCCCACTGCTGGCGTCGCGGCCATCGGGATAGCCGGCTTCGGCCAGCAGCCGCCTGGCCTCTTCGATGGGTCGCCGCTCGGGCTTGCCATCCACCATTCGATAGACCACCGGATTGCTGCCGGCAGGTGGCGCTTCGTAGCCCAGCACGCCCGGCGGCAGCGGGCCATTGGCGACCAGGCCGTTGCCGTTGAGAAAGACGGTAATGTAGCTCTCCCAGTCGAAGGCGATGGACAGCGCCTGGCGCAGCTTGCGATTGCGCACCTGCTGCTCGGGCGTTGCGCCCTGCCCCACCACCGGATCCAGCCAGTTGAAACCCAGGTACCAGTTGGACGCCTCCACCGCGGTGGGCAACTTGAGGCCACGCTCGCGGTAGAGCTCGGCGGAATCGGCCGAATCACCGGCCTTGGTGCGCAGCGCCACGCCATATTCGCCGCGCTCGACCTGGGGGGTGTCGTAGTAGCCCTGGATGAACTTGCCCATCAGCGGCACCCCTTCCTTTTCCAGGCTGAACACCGCGCGGTCGATCAGCGGCATGGGCTTGCCGCAGTCGTCCAGCCGGCCCTGTTCGCGATCCTCGGGCTCCCCTTCGCAGGGATAGGGATCGGCGTGGTAGTTGGGATTGCGCTCCAGCACATGGCGGCGATTGGGGATGGACTCGGCCAGGCGATAGGGTCCGGTGCCCACCGGCCAGCTGTTGAAGCCCAGGTTGTGCTCGGCCATCCCCGGCTGGCTGTAGAAGCGATCCGCCTCCCAGGGCACCGGCGCGGCGAAGGTCATGGCCAGCCAGTAGTTGAACTGGGGGTACTTGCCGATCACCCGCAGCCGCAGGGTGTGGTCGTCCAGCACCTCGACCCCGGGCAGCTCGCCCTGGCGCAGGTCCAGCCAGGGCAGCGGCGCGCCCCTGGGCAGGCCGGCGCGCAGGGCCTTGTCGGCGGCGCGCAGGCCGTCGCCATAGGCCTGCATGCCGACCAGGTGCTCGGCGAAGATGGCATAGCTGGGCGAGACCAGCCGCGGACTGGCCAGGCGACGCAGGCCGTAGGCGTAGTCGGCGGCGGTCAGGGCGCGGCTGCCGGTCTCGGGAAAGTCGGGGATCTGGTAGCGATCGGCCAGGTCGGCGGGCTGGATCGGGAAGTAGCGGTAATGGCCCTGGGCATCGCGGGCGAAGGCCGGATGGGGCGCATAACGGGCGTCGCGGCGGATGGGGATGTCGTAGACGCTCTCGGCGATCTGCGCGGCCGGTGCGTCGTCCGGCAGGCGCCGGCCCTGGGCATCCAGGTAGTAAGGCGTGACCACCCGCTCGGCGCCGCGGGGGATCAGCGCGTAGGGCCGCTTGAAGTAGTGGTAGCCGTAGAGGGGTTCATAGATGTTGTAGGTGAAGTTGGTCTCGTCGCCGGAATAGGAACTGGCCGGATCGAGGTACTTCGGCGAGCGGGTGGTGAAGGCGGTATAGAGGGTATTCCGACCTTCGGCTCCGGCGCGGTAGGGGCTGTTGATCGGCGTATCGGGTGAACAGCCACCGAGCAACGCCAGGGTCAGCAGTGCGAGGAGTTGTCTGGACAGTCTGGGCATCGCGTTCCTGCACCGAAAGGGACCTGAGGCGGCAGCGTCCGCCTAACCGGCTAAGCTTGAGCTATTTTCCCGCGAGGCGCAGCACCCCATGCAATCCCGGAAAGATTTCGACAAGATCGTCCACTGGTCCCGGCTCCAGGCGCCCGACGGCCCCGGCTATGCCGACAGTGACGAGCGCTTTTCCCTGGGCGCCGCCTTCGGCCGCCACTTCGGCTTCGCCCGCCTGGGCATCCACCACGAATGGCTGCCACCCGGTCGTCGCACCTCGCGGCCCCATGCCGAGGCCACCGAAGACGAATTCATCTATGTGATCTCGGGCCACCCCACCGCCTGGATCGACGGTCACCTCCAGCGCCTCAAGCCGGGCGACGGGGTGGGTTTCAAGGCGGGGGATGGCGTCGCCCACACCTTCATCAACGAGACCGACGAGCCGGTGGAGTTGCTGGTGGTGGGCGACACCAGCCGGGCGGACAACCGCCTGCACTATCCGCTGCATCCAGAATACACCGCCGGTCTGGGGGACAAGCAGTGGCAGGACTGTCCCAAGCGGGAACTGGGGCCGCATACGGGTGAGGCGATATCGCGCAAAAAGGACGACGAGTGCTCTTGAATCCGTTGCGACTCCCCGCCTCCATCCGCGCCAACGCGGGACTTCTCAACCAGTTGCAATTGGCGCCCGATACCTGCCTCAGCTATGGCGAGCATCAGCTTGATTCTCATGCCGAGAGAAGCGGTGCCTCCCTACCCTGCTTTATCGCGGCCATGGGCCGCTCCTACAGTGTAGGAGCGGCCCATGGCCGCGATAGCCTGCACACCGCTCCTTATCCTACTGGTGGGCTTCGGCGATGGAGCTGCCTCGACCCAACAGGGCCTCAGCCAACACCTTGGTGCGTGGAAAACGCTGCGCGGTTTTCCACCCTACGCGGGATCTGTGGAAGCGCTCCCTTTTCCTCGGGGTGGGGGTCGGCGGCTCAGGCCCTGCGCGCCTGGGCCGCGCTTACCGCGGCGCGCAGCGCCAGCAGGTAGCTGTCTACGCCGAAGCCGGCGATCTGCCCCAAGACGATCTCGGCGAACACCGAGTGATGGCGAAAGCTCTCCCGCGCATGGATGTTGGACATGTGCAGTTCCACCACCGGGACGGTAAGGATCGCCAGGGCGTCGCGGATGCCGTAGCTGTAGTGGGTCCAGGCACCGGCGTTGATGAGGACGCCATCGACGCCCTCCTCGTAGCCCTGGTGGATGCGCTCAACCATCGCCCCTTCGTGGTTGCTCTGGAAGGACTCTATTTCCACCCCCAGTTCCGCACCGAGGGCCGCCAGCCTGGCGTCGATCTCGGCCAGGGTCACGGTGCCGTACTGCACCGGATCGCGCTTGCCGAACATGTTGTGGTTGATACCGTGCAGCATCAGGATCTTCATGGGATCGCTCATGTCAGGGGAAGGGTCAGCCGGTCGATGACCGGCCGGGTCTCGGGGCGCACGCCGCGCCACCAGGCGAAGGCTTCAGCGGCCTGCTCCACCAGCATGCCCACGCCGTCGGCCAGTTGCGCCACGCCCTGCTCCTGAGCCAGGCGCAGGAAGGGCGTCAGCCCCTTGCCATAGGCCAGTTCGTAGGCCAGCGCCGCCTGGGCAAAGACGTCGGTCGGGACCGGTGGCAGCTCACCGACCAGGCTGGCCGAGGTGGCGTTGATCACGAGGTCGAATCTCTCCCCTTGCAGGGCCTCGTAGCTGCTTACACTCAGCAGCGGATGCCCGATCTCCTGGGCGAGCCCTGCAGCCTTCTGCCTATCGCGATTGACCATCACCAGCGCCGCCGGCCCGGCCGCGAGGAAGGGCAACAGCGCCCCCCGTACCGCGCCACCGGCGCCCAGCAGCAGCACACTCTTGCCGGCCAGCGGCTGGCCGAGGTTGACCTCGATGTCACGCAGCAGGCCGATACCATCGAAGTTCTCCGCCAGCACCCGCTCCCCCTCGAACTTCAGCGCATTGGCCGCCTTGGCCAGGCGCGCCCGCTCGCTGGGCTCGGTGGCCAGCTGGAAGGCCTGCAGCTTGAAGGGCGCCGTGACATTCATGCCCCGCCCGCCCTGGGCGCGAAAGCGCGCCACGTCACCGGCAAAATCCTCCAGCGAGCCTTCGATGGCACCGTACTCCAGGTCCTGGCCGCTGGTTGCGGCGAACAGCCCATGGATGAGAGGGGACTTGGTGTGATTGATCGGGCGGCCGATCACCGCGTAGTGGTCGGTCATGCCGGCATCTCCTGGGTGAAGAGCACGCCATCGGCCTGCAGCTGGGCGATCTCGTCCGCGCTGTAGCCCAGGCTCCGGGCCACGGAGGCGTTGTGCTCACCGAGATCCGGCGCCACCTGCTGGATGGTGGTGTCGCAGTCGGAAAAGTGGAATGGCAGATTGGGCATGCGCAGGGTGCCGAAGCGCGGGTGCTGCTGCTCCTGGATCATGCCGCGGGCCTTGATCTGCGGATCCTCGATCACCTCGTCGATGCGCTGCACCTTGGCGCAGGGCACGTCGATCTCGTCGAGCAGCGCCAGCAGCCGGGCGACCGGATTGGCCGCCACCCAGGCCTTGACGATGGGCAGGATAACTTCGCGATGGGCGTTGCGGCCGGTGGAGGTGTGGAAGCGCAGGTCACTGCCGAAACCCGGCTGGCCCGCGTCCTGTTCGACCAGGGCAGCGAAGCGCTTCCAGGAGTCGTCCACCTGGGCGGCGATCACCAGGTCGCCGTCCTGGGCGCGGAAGACGCCATAGAGGGTCGAGGTGGGCATGTCGTGACCGGTCTGCTGCGGCAGGATCTCGCCGCCGGACAGGGTGTAGCACTGCACCGCGTACTCGTGCATGGACACCAGGGTGTCATACAGCGCCATGTCGATGTGCTGGCCGCGGCCGCTGGTGACCCGGCCGAGCAGCGCCGCGTTGATGGCGGCCACCGCGTGGGCGCCGGTGTACATGTCGCCCAGGGAGATGCGCAGCAATGGTGGAGCCTCGCCCGGCGTGCCGACCATCTGCATGATGCCGCTCTTGGCCTCGGCGATCAGGCCGAAGCCGGCGCGATGGGCGTCGGGCCCGGTGTGGCCGTAGGCGGAAATCGAGCAGTACACCAGGCGCGGATTGCGCGCGGACAACTCCTGATAACCCAGGCCGAGCCTGTCCAGGGCGCCGGGCCGGTAGTTCTCGATGAAGACGTCGGCACTGTCGCAGAGCTGCTGCATGAAGGCCTTGCCGCGCGGGTCCTTCATGTTGACGCTGACGCCCTGCTTGCCCATGTTGAGTTGCAGGAAGTAGCCGCTCTGCTGGTCGTCGAGGACGAAGGCGTGCTGGCGCCCGGCATCGCCGCTGCCGGGACGTTCCACCTTGATGACCTCGGCGCCCAGCGCCGCCAGGCAGCGCCCCACATAGGGACCAGCGAGGAAGTGGCTGTAGTCGATGACCCTCAGGCCTTGCAGCGGCAGTGGCTGACTCATAGGGCGCCCTCCCGCCGCGGCACCATCAGGCGGTGCTCGCCGCGCTGGACCACCTCGCCCTTCTGGTTGATCAGCTCGGATGGCAGCACCACGATGCCCCAGCCCGGCTTGCTCTTGCTCGGACGCATGGACCCCACCCGCAGCTTGACGTGCAATTCGTCGCCGACTCGGATCGGCAGCAGGAAGTCCCAGGTCCAGCCCAGCGACATCCCCGGCAGGAAGCGATAGTCGCACTGGGTCTTGAGGCCGTCGGCGATGGACAGTCCCATCAGGCCATGGGCGACCAAGCCGCCGAAGTGGCTGGCATTGGCATAGGCCTCGTCGACGTGGACCGGGGTGTGGTCACCGGTCAGGTCGGCATAGGCCAGGATGCGTTCCTTGGTGACCTGGTAGCTCGGGGTGATCGCCTCGTCGCCTTCGCGGGCGTCCTCGAAATATTTTTCTTGTACGGTCATGGTCGCTGTCACTCGGTTTGACGGGCGTTGACGGCCAGGGCGTCGTGCACGGCACGGGCCGGCACGGCCTGGATGAATTCCAGCGCCAGGCCATCGGGCAGCCGCAGCCAGTTGTAGCCCTGGGGCAGTTGCTCCACACCCTCGAAACGCCGGGCGGCGGCCAGGGCGGCGTCGAGGTCCTCGCACATCAGTCCCAGGTGGCCCAGGCGCCCCTCGGGGCCGGCGAAATCCGGCTTGCTCATGAATTGCATACCGCCCAGCGTCCAGTACTGGGTGGGTTCCTCGACCGTGCCCTGCACCTCGCGCAGGGTCATGCCGAACACCTCTTGGAAGAAGCGGATGTGCCAGTGGATGTCTTTCACCCAGATGGCCACGTGTTCCAGATAGGCCTTGGGAATGCTCATGATGTGGCGTCCTCTTGTTGTCGATCGGCCAGGGCGCGCTCGATGCCCTTGATGCAGGCGACCAGCGTGGCGTTGACCGGGGTCGGTACGCGGTACTGCTGGCCGAGCCGCACCACCGCGCCGTTGATGAAGTCGATTTCGGTGATGGAGCCCCTCTGCAGGCTCTGCAGCATGGAGGTCTTGAACGACGGCGCCAGCCCTTCGCGGGCCAGTTGCCAGGCGGCTTCAGGTTCCTGCAGGCCCAGCTCGACCCCGGCGGCGCGGGCCACTGCGATGGCCTCGGCGACCGCCTGCAAGGCGGTGTCGCGCAAGAGCGGCTCGCTATAGAGCTGGCCGTAGGTGAGCTGGGTGATGCCGGTGAGGGCCCCGGTGGCGACGTTGACCTGCAGCTTGTCCCACAGGGTGCCGCGGATGTTCGCGCTGACCGTGGTGGCCAGCCCCGCGCCGGCAAAGGCCTCGGCGACCGCCTGCACCCGCGGAGTGAGCTGGCCGTCGAGTTCGCCGATGAGGGTCTGCTTGCCGGCCACCCCGCTGCGGATCCGCCCCGGGCCGAGCAGCACCCCGCCGACATAGGTCTTGCCGGCGATCACCCGCTCCGGGCCGACGATCTCGGCCAGCAGCTCTTCGTGGCCGAGGCCGTTCTGCAGCGACAGCACCAGGGTCTCGGGACCGACCAGCGCCAGTGCCTGGCGCATGGCCTCGGCCGTGGCGAAGGACTTGACCAGCACCACCACCAGGTCGACCACCCCGACCGCCTCGGCGCTCATCGCCGCCCGTACCTGGACCCGGCGACGGCCCTCGGCGGTCTCGATGTCCAGGCCGTCACGGGCGACCGCCGCGATATGGGCATTGGGCCGATTGAGCAGCCAGGCCTCGTGCCCCACCTCGCTCAGCCAGGCGCCAAAGGTGCTGCCCAGGGCGCCGGCCCCGAGGATGCAGATTTTCATGGATCGGGCTCCTTGTTTTCGCCCTACCCTAGGCCCGCGTCTGCTATTGAGCTATACAAAGAGTCCAATTCGCCCATCAGGAATGCTGATAATGCTGCCGACGGACGGCCTGCCCGAACCCAAGCTGCTGATGCTGTTCGAGGTGCTCTATCGCACCGGCAGCGTGACCCGGGCCGCCGAACAGCTGGGTCAGAGCCAGCCCACCATCAGCCTCTGGCTGGGCAAGTTGCGCCAGCAGCTGCGCGATCCACTGTTCGTGCGCACGCCTGGCGGCATGAAGCCCACGCCCCAGGCCGAGGCCCTGATCACCCCCTGTCGTGAGGTGCTCGAGTCCCTGCGCCGGCTGGTGGCCTGGGAGGTCGCCTTCGAGCCCGCCACCGCCCAGCGGCTGTTTCGCCTCTGCCTGAGCGATGCCAGCCACATCACCCTGCTGCCGCGGATCCTGGCGCAGTTGCGCGAGGTGGCGCCCGGGGTGCGGCTGGAGATCGCGCGGATCGACGGCAACACCGAGCAGGCCCTGGAGATCGGCGAGGCGGACCTGGCGATCGGCTTCATTCCCTGGCTGGGCGGCAGCCTCTATCAGCAACTGCTGTTTCCCCAGGATTGGGTCTGCCTGGTCAGCGCCCGCCATCCGCGCCTCGGCGAGCGATTGACGGCCACGGCCTACGCCGAGGAGGGCCACGTGCTGATCAGTGCCGGCACCGGGCAGAAGCTGCTGGAAGCGGGTCTGGTCAGCGCCGGGGTGCAGCGCCGCATCGTGCTGGAGCTACCGGGGTTTCTGGGCGTCGGCGCGGTGGTCGGCACCTCCGACCTCATCGTCACCCTGCCGCGGCACATCGGCACCACCCTGGCGGAGACCTATGGCCTCAGGGTCCACGAATGCCCGGTACCGATCGAAGGCTTCGCGGTCAGGCAGCACTGGCACGCGCGCTATCACCAGGACGCCGGCAACCGCTGGTTGCGCGGGGTGCTGCTGGAGCTCTTCGGCCAGGGCCGCTAGCGCCGGGGCCGCAAACGAAAAAGCCCCAGCACGGGGCTGGGGCTTTTAGGCAGGACGCCTGGACGATCAGTTGTCCAGAGCCGGGCGCTGGCCGGCGATGGCGATGCGCTTGGGCTTGGCTTCTTCCGGGATCACGCGCACCAGTTCGATGCTCAGCAGGCCGTGCTTGAGATCGGCACCCTTCACCTCGATATGGTCGGCGAGGCGGAAGGACAGCTTGAAGGCGCGCTGGGCGATGCCCTGATGCAGGAAGGTCACGCTCTCGGCGCTGTTTTCGCGCCGGCCACCCTTGACGGTGAGCACGCCACGCTCGACTTCGATCTCCAGGTCATCTTCCTGGAGGCCGGCGGCGGCGATCACGATGCGATACTGGTCGTCACCGTGCTTCTCGACGTTGTAGGGCGGATAGGAGCTGCCAGCGTCGTTGCGCAGAGCGGATTCGAACAGGTCGTTGAACCGGTCGAAGCCGACGGAATGACGGAACAGCGGGGCCAGGGACAGTACGTTGCTCATGGTGAATCTCCTGATAGGTTCAGCAAGTTTCGGTGTTGCCTGCGGGACCCGACTTCGGCATCCCGCATGAACCTAGATAGGAATCCCCCACAAAATTTCAAGGGCGAATCCCGACGAACGGTAGTGCCCGCTATTTCTTCTTCGGCTTGCGCTTTTTCTTCTTGGCGGCGGTCAGCGGCAGCGCCTGCTCGAAGGCCGAGCGCACCTCCTGCAGCCGGCGCTCCTTGAGGTCGTGGATGCGCTTGCCGCGCTCGGTGGTGAAGTCGATGAGATTGCTGTCGTCGCTCATGTCGCTATCCGGCGAAAGGTGAGATTCAGCCGCAACCCGCTGGCTTTGCGGGTCTTGGCGATCTGGTGCTGCCAATGATGCTGGGTCGCGCCGGCCATGACCAGCAGGCTGCCGTGACCCAGTTCCAGGGAATGGCCGATTCGGCTGGTGCCCTTGCGGCGGAAGTCGAAGCGCCGGGCGGCGCCCAGGTTGAGCGAGGCGATCAGCGGATTGGTGCCGAGACTGGCCTCGTCGTCGCTGTGCCAGCCCATGGAATCCTGGCCGTCGCGGTAACGGTTGAGCAGCACGCCATTGAAGGCCTGGCCGCAGGCCGCCTCGACGGCTTCACGGATGAGTTGCAACAGCGGCGTCCAGGGCAAGGCGGCGTGATCCAGGCCGGCGTAGCCGTAGACCACCCCGGGGTCGGCATACCAGGCGACCTGTCGCGGCACCGGGTGCCAGCGGCCGAACACCCGCACCTGCGGCTGGCTCCAGGGGATTTCGGCGTCCAGCTGCTGCAGCCAGGCATCGGCTCGTTCCGGGGATAGCCAGTGCGGGTGGAAGGCCAGCTCGGCGTCGTCCAGCTCCAGGCGCTCGAGCATGGCTAGACCCGCAGATCCACCTGGGCGCCCACCTGCTCCGGCTCTTCCAGGGCCTGGGCACGTTCGGCGCCGAGGCCCTGGCGCAGGGCTTCGCGCTGCCGGCGGCGGCGGCGCGCCTCGCGATCCAGGGTCGCTTCGTCCTCCAGCGGGGCGTGCGCCGTTTCGGCAGGTGCCGTCACCGGCGCGACCACGGGGCGCACGGGCGCCGGATCCAGCTGGTTGGGTGGGGTCACGCCCAGGGGCGGAACGATGGGGATCATGACGGGGACCTCGAATTCGCGGACTGCGGCAAAGAGCGCGTTAGGCTTCTGACTCCGCTTTCGCTAAAATAGCCGGCTTTTTGATAGCTGGGGAGAAGCTTCCACATGGCGTCGCATCAACCGGGACAACGCTGGATCAGTGACAGTGAGGCCGAACTGGGCCTGGGAACCATCCTGGCCCTGGACGGCCGCCTGCTCACGGTGCTCTATCCAGCCACCGGTGAGACGCGCCAGTATGCCCAGCGCAACGCCCCGCTGACCCGGGTGCGCTTCGCCCCGGGCGACGAGGTGACCCATTTCGAGGGCTGGAAGCTCACCGTGCGCGAGGTCTCCGAAGAGGACGGCCTGCTGACGTACCACGGCTTCACCGCCGAGCGCGAGGCACGCAGCGTGCCCGAGGCCCAGCTGTCGAACTTCATCCAGTTCCGCCTGGCCAGCGACCGCCTGTTCGCCGGGCAGATCGATCCCCTGCCCTGGTTCGGCCTGCGCTATCACACCCACGAGCACCGCAACCGCCTCCTGCAGTCCAGCCTCTGGGGCCTTGGCGGTACCCGCGCCCAGCCGATCCCGCACCAGCTGCACATCGCCCGCAGCGTGGCCGACCGGGTCGCGCCGCGCGTCCTGCTGGCCGACGAAGTGGGCCTGGGCAAGACCATCGAAGCCGGCCTGGTGATCCATCGCCAGCTGCTCAGCGGTCGCGCCAGCCGCGTGCTGATCCTGGTCCCGGAAAATCTCCAGCACCAGTGGCTGGTGGAGATGCGCCGCCGCTTCAACCTGGAAGTGGCGCTGTTCGACGCCGAGCGCTTCATGGCCAGCGAAGAGGGCAACCCCTTCGAGGACGCCCAGCTCGCCCTGGTCTCCCTGGACTGGCTGGTGCGTGACGAAAAGGCCCAGGATGCCGCCTTCGCCGCCGGCTGGGACCTGCTGGTGGTCGATGAAGCCCACCACCTGGTCTGGCACCCCGAGGGCGCCAGCCGCGAATACAGCCTGGTCGAGCAACTGGGCGAGGTCATCCCCGGCGTGCTGCTGCTGACCGCGACGCCCGAGCAACTGGGCCAGGACAGCCACTTCGCCCGCCTGCGCCTGCTCGATCCCAGCCGCTTCCACGACTTCGCCGCCTTCCAGCAGGAGTCCCAGCACTATCGCCCGGTGGCCGAAGCCGTGCAGGAATTGCTCGACGCCGGCGCCCTCAGCCCGGCCGCCCAGGACGCCATCGGCGGTTTCCTCGGCCAGGAAGGCGAGACCCTGCTGAACGCTGCCGCCGCCGGCGATGCCGAGGCCCGCGCGCGCCTGGTGCGCGAGCTGCTGGATCGCCACGGCACCGGCCGGGTGCTGTTCCGCAACACCCGCGCCGCGGTCAAGGGTTTCCCCGAGCGCGAGCTGCACGCCCACGCCCTGCCCTTCCCGGATGCCTACCTGGACGAGGGCGTCATGCCCGGCCAGTCGCTGCAGCCGGAAACCGAATTCGCCCCGGAAGACGACAACGACCGCTGGTGGCGCCACGACGGCCGCGTCGAGTGGCTGATCGACACCCTCAAGGCGCTCAAGCCGCACAAGGTGCTGGTCATCTGCGCGCGCATGGAAACCGCCCTGGACCTGGAAGACGCCCTGCGCCTGAAGTCCGGCATCCCGGCCACGGTGTTCCACGAGGGCATGAGCATCCTCGAGCGCGACCGCGCCGCCGCCTACTTCGCCGACGAGGAATTCGGCGCCCAGGTGCTGATCTGCTCCGAGATCGGCAGTGAAGGCCGCAACTTCCAGTTCGCCCACCACCTGGTGCTGTTCGACCTGCCGGCCCACCCGGACCTGCTGGAGCAGCGCATCGGCCGTCTCGACCGGATCGGTCAGCGCCACACCATCCAGCTGCACGTGCCCTACCTCGAAGGCAGCCGCCAGGAGCGTCAGTTCCAGTGGTACCACCAGGCGCTGAACGCCTTCCTGGCCACCTCGCCGACCGGCAGCGCCCTGCAGGCGCGCTTCGCCAGCGAGCTCGACGAGCAGTTGGCCGGTGGCGACGACGCCACCTGGCAGGCCTTGCTGGAACAGGGCGCCCAGGCGCGCGCAACGCTGGAAGCCGAGCTGCACAATGGCCGTGACCGCCTGCTGGAACTCAATTCATCCGGCGCCGGTGCCGGCGAGCAACTGGTCGAGGACATCCTCGAACAGGACGACCAGTTCGCCCTGCCGATGTACATGGAAGAGCTGTTCAACGCCTTCGGCATCGACAGCGAAGATCATTCCGACAACGCCCTGATTCTCAAGCCCAGCGAGAAGATGCTCGACGCCGGCTTCCCCCTGGGCGACGACGAAGGCGTGACCATCACCTACGACCGCAACGTGGCCCTGGTCCGCGAAGACATGCAATTCCTGACCTGGGAGCACCCCATGGCCCAGGGCGGCATGGACCTGGTGCTGTCGGGCTCCATGGGCAACACCGCCGTGGCGCTGATCAAGAACAAGGCGCTCAAGCCGGGCACCGTGCTGCTGGAGCTGATCTACATCAGCGAGGCGGTGGCGCCGCGCGCCCTGCAACTGGGCCGCTACCTGCCGCCCCTGGCGATCCGCTGCCTGCTGGACGCCAACGGCAACGACCTGGCCGCCCGGGTGGCCTTCGAGACCCTCAACGATCAGCTGGAAAGCGTGCCGCGCACCAGTGCCAACAAGTTCGTCCAGGCCCAGCGCGACTCCCTGGCCAAGCTGATCGGCGGTGGCGAAGGCAAAGCCCTGCCCCGCCACGAGGAACGCGTGGCCAAGGCCCGCCAGGCCTACCTGTCGGGCATGGACGAAGAGATCGCCCGCCTGGAAGCCCTGCGCGCGGTCAATTCCAGCGTCCGCCAGGACGAGATCGACCGCCTGCGCCAGCAGCGCGAAGAAGGGCTGACCTACCTGGACAAGGCCTCGCTGCGCCTGGAAGCGATCCGGGTGCTGGTGGCGGGTTGAGTGGAGGGCTTCGTTAGCGAAGCTCTTCAGCAATACCAATCGCGGCCATGGCGGTCCGCCGATGCGGCCGCTCCTACAGGTTGAGCACAGACTGTAGGAGCGGCCCATGGCCGCGACGCGTTTCATGACAATACCCTGGGCTTCGCTATCGCTCAGACCAACCTGGCTACTCTCCCGCCGCTAGCGGTCGAGCCCCGGTTCACCTCCGTATCTTTGAGTCCGTAGCGTGGAAAACGGCGCAGCCTTTTCCACTGGACTCCCTAGCGAGGGGCGCCCTCACCCCAACCCTCTCCCGAGGGGAGAGGGGGCTATCCGAGCAGGCGTTCAGGATCTTCCGCCCCGGCAAGCTCAGGATCGGTCGCGAGGCAAGCCGTAGGTTGGGTTTAGACAGCCCCATCGTCGAAGCCCAACAGGCGAGGTCGAACCCATCGCGTTGGGCTTCGCTGGTGCTCAACCCAACCTACGCACCGCTCGGCCACGTAGCGTGGAAAACGGCGCAGCCTTTTCCACTGGGCTTTCTAGCCAGGGGCGCCCTCACCCCAACCCTCTCCCGAGGGGAGAGGGGGCTATCCGAGCAGGCGTTCAGCTTCTTCTGCCCCGGCAAGCCCGGGATCGGTCGCGAGGCAAGCCGAAGGTTGGGTTGAGACAGCCCCATCGTCGAAGCCCAACAGGCGGAGTCGAACCCGCCGTGTTGGGCTTCGCTGGCGCTCAACCCAACCGACGAAAACCTCTCACGCCGCCAGGGTCGCGCCGCCGTCCACCACGATGTCCTGCATGGTGATATGGCTGGCCAGGTCCGAGGCAAGGAACAGCACGGTGTTGGCGATCTCGTCGGGCTGGGCGATCTTGCGCAGCGGGATGCCCAGCTTGAAGTCTTCCGGCAGGCCGTCCACCAGGCGTTGATAGCCCTCGGGCGAGCCGAGCATGCCGGCCAGCATGGGGGTCGCCGTGGAGCCCGGCGAGACCACGTTGCAGCGCACTCCCGACCCGGCCAGCTCCAGGGCCACGCAGTGGCTCAGGGACACCAGCGCCGCCTTGGAGGTGCAGTAGCCGGCCATCTGCAGGCGCGGCACATGGGCGGCGTTGGAGGCGATGTTGACGATGGCGCCCCGGCCCTGGGCCTTGAACAGCGGCACCAGCTGGCGGAACAGATAGAAGGGGCCGGAGACGTTGACGTCCAGCAGCGCCTGCCAGTCGTCCAGGCTCAGGCTGTCGCTGGTGCCCAGGCGCAGCACGCCGGCGCCATTGACCAGCACGTCCAGGCGGCGCTCTTCCGCCAGCAGCGCCTGGCAGACGTCCTCCACCTGGGCCGCGTCGGCGACGTCCAGTAGCTGGGTGCGGAACGAATAGCTGCCCTCGGCGAATTGCCGGTCGAGGCCGATCACCTCGGCGCCCGCCGCCTGGAAGCGCCGCGCTACCTGCAGCCCGATGCCCTGCCCTGCGCCGGTCACCCAGACGCGCTTGCCGGTGAAATCCAGTTGCGTCATCAGCAGATTCCTCAGGCGCGCGCGCGCAGCAGGTCCAGCCAGCCCTGCAGGGTCGGCTGGGCGGCGAGATCGGCGAAGGTTACCGGCAGACCGCGCTTCTGCCACTCGCCCACCAGGGTCATGACCTGCACCGAGTCTAGGCCGAAATCGGTGAGGTTATCGTCCAGCGCCGGTGCTTCATCATCGGCGTCCAGCAGCGGCTGGACCTGGGCGCGCAGCCAGGCTTCATCGAGCACGGCCGCACCCGCGCCGGTGACCTGGGCGGTACTCAGGGTGCTGCCGCAGCGGGTCGCCACGTAGCGCAGCGCCATGCGGTGCTCTTCCTCGCTGAAGTCGGCCACGGCGTCGCCGATCAGGAAAGCCTGGATATCCCTCATGAAGGCATCGGTGCAGGTGGTCAGGCAGCCGATGTGGGCATAGACGCCGCAGACGATCAGCTGATCGCGCCGCCATTCGGTCATCAGGTCCTGCAGATTGGAACGGTGGAAGGCGCTGTAGCGCCACTTGGTCAGCACCACGTCGTCAGCCTTGGGCGCCAGCGCGTCCACCACCTGCTGCAGCGCGGGATCGGCTTGGGTCAGGCCCGGGCCCCACATGTCGTTGAGCAGGGCGCGATCGGCCGGCGGCTGGTCGGTGGGCTGGGCGGTATAGACCACCGGCACGCCCTGGGCATCGGCCCAGGCGCGCAGGGCGGCGATGTTGGCCACCACCTGATCGATCAGCGGGCTGTCGTCGCCATAGAATTCGACGAAATAGCGCTGCATGTCGTGGATCAGCAGCACGGCGCGATCGGCCACGGGCGTCCAGTCCACCTTGTTGGCGGGGAAGCCGTCGGGCTGGGGCAAGGGATAGGAGGCAAGACGGGGAATAGCCATGGGAAACCTTAGGGACGCTCGGTGGATGGGGTCTGCAGCTGCTCGCGCAGGCGGCGCTTGTCGATCTTGCCGACGGCGGTGAGCGGCAGCTGGTCAAGGAACTGGAAACGGTCGGGCAGCTTGTACTCGGCCACGCCCTGCTCGCGCAGGTAGCGGCGCAGCGCCACCGGCTTGAGTGCCGGATCGCTCACCACCAGGCAGGCGCAGCTCTTCTCGCCCATCAAGTCGTCGGCGATGGCGACCAGGGCCGCGTGGGTGATGCCGGGATGGCGCAGCAGCAGGCCCTCGATCTCGGCGGCAGCGATCTTTTCACCGCCGCGGTTGATCTGGTCCTTCACCCGCCCGACCACCTTGAGGTAGCCGGCGGCATCGCGCTGGACCACGTCGCCGGAGAAATAGAAGCCCTCGGCGTCGAACACCTGGGCGTTGTGCTCGGGGCTGCGGTAGTAGCCGCGGAAGGTGTAGGGGCCACGGGTGGACAGCAGGCCGGGCTCGCCGTCGGGCACGGGATTGCCGTCCTCGTCGGTGATGCGCACCTCGTCATCCGGGCTCATGGGCCGGCCCTGGGTGGTGAAGATGCGCTCGGGTTCGTCGTCGAGGCGGGTGTAGTTGACCAGGCCTTCGGCCATGCCGAACACCTGCTGCAACTGGCAGCCCAATTCCGCGGGCACGCGGCGGGCCTGGGCTTCGGCGAAGCTGGCACCGCCCACCTGCACCACGCGCAGGCTGGCGAGTCGCGCACGCTGCTCGGGCGCGGCCGCGGCCTGCAGCCAGAGCGCCACCGCCGGGGGTACCAGGGCCACCCAGTCCACCTGATGGCGTTCGATCAGCGCGAAGCAGCGCAGCGGCTCGGGATCGCGGGCCATGACCACGCAGCCGCCGGCGATGAAGACGCCCAGGGCGCCGGGCGAGCTGAGGGTGTAGTTGTGGCCCGCCGGCAGCGCGCAGAGAAAGCGCGTCGCCGGGCTCAGGCGGCAGATCTCGACGCTGCGTCTGAGGCTGTAGTAGTAGTCGTTGTGGGTGCGGGGGATCAGCTTGGGCGTGCCGGTGCTGCCCCCGGATAGCTGGAAGAAGGCCACCTCGCCACCGGCGGTGGGCGTCAGCTGAAAACCGTCCAGCGGGGTATCCAGGCGCTGCTGCAGGCTGCGCGCGTCGTCGGCGCCATCCAGCAGTACCTCGCCGAGGCCCGGCGCCACGTCGCGCAACTCGGCGAGGAAGTTGTCGTCGCGGAACAGGTTGTGCTCGCTGGAGGCGATCAGCAGCCGGGGCTGGATCTGCTGCGCATAGGCGAGCAACTCCAGCTTCTGGTGGCTGAACAGCGCATTTACCGGGGCAATGCCGGCCTTGAGCAGGGCAAAGAACACCACGTAGAACTCGGCCACGTTGGGCAGCTGCACCAGGGCCGTGTCGTGGCGGCGCAGCCCGGCGGCCTGCAGGTGGGCGGCCAGGCGACTGGAGCGCTCGTCCAGCTCGGCATAGCTCAGCTGCCGCTCGCCGCAGAGGATCGCCGGCGCGTCCGGCAGGGTCGCGCGGCTGCGCGCCAGGATCTCGGTCATCGGCAGGTCGGGCCAGTAACCCAGGGCGCGATAGCGCGCCGCCAGGTCGTCCGGCCAGGGGGTGAATTCCAGACTCACGTGGGGTTCTCCTCGTCGAGCAATCCACAGGCGGCACGCATGGTGCCCAGTTTGGCGGTAACCTCGGCCCACTCCGCCGCGGGGTCGGAGGCTTCGACGATGCCGGCACCGGCGAACAGCCGCAGCCAGTCGCCCTGCACCGTGCCGCAGCGGATGGTGACCACCCACTCGCCGTTGCCCTGGGCATCGCACCAGCCGACCATGCCGGTGAACAGGCCGCGGTCGAAGGGCTCGATGCGCTGGATCAACTGGCGCGCCGCGGCCGTGGGAAAGCCGCACACCGCCGGAGTCGGATGCAGGCGGCAGGCGAGTTGCAGCGCCGAGGTGCGGCTGTCGGCCAGCTCGCCGTCGATGGCGGTGGACAGGTGCCACATGGCGTTGGTGCTGAGCAGCGAGGGGCCTTCGGGTACGTCCAGCCGGCTGCACAGCGGCGCCAGCTGCTCGCGGATGTCCTCGATCACCAGACGATGTTCGTAGTGGTCCTTGCTGGACTCCAGCAACTCGCGGGCGACGCGCTGGTCTTCCTGCGGATCGGCGCGGCGCCTGGCCGAACCGGCCAGGGGATTGGTATGGACCTGGGCACCCTGCCTGCGCACCAGCAACTCGGGGCTGACCCCGACCAGCTCGCCGCCCTCGGCGGTGGGGATGCGGAATTGATAGCCGGTGGGATTCTGCCGCGCCAGATTGGCGAGGATGGTCTCCACGTCGGCAGGCTCGGCCAGGCGGATCTCCTGGATGCGCGACAGCACCGCCTTGCTCAGCTCGCCACGGCGGAAGGCCTCGATGGCCTCCTCCACCGCCAGGCAGAAGCCGTCCGCGCTGGGCAGGTTGCGCACCTCGCGCACCTGCGCCGGGGCAACCCCTGCGCTGCTGACCGGCGCCGGGCGCGCCGTCCAGGCATGCTCCCGAGGCACATAGAGGCAGGAGGGCCTGGTGGTATCGAAGGGAATGGCACCCATGATCACCGGCTCGGCGATGCCGGCCTGGCGGGCACGGGCGAAGGCCTCATCCACGGCGTGCAGGAACAGGCTATCCCGGTGCGCGCCGCCACTGGCCGGTGTCTCGACCCGGGCACAGATGCCCCGCCCCTGCAGGACGCGATCACCCGACTGGAACAGGAATGCGGCCTGTTCCCGACGATCGGCAGCGACTCCGCCGACCACCTCAGCCCTCTTGCTCGTCATTTCGATGGACCTCTACACGAATGATAATGCTTATCAATAAGCAGAAGCTAAAGGTTGCCTGCCGGAAAGTCAATTCGTTAGGGACCGAACGATCTCGCCGAATGGCCAGCAACCCTTTGAAATCTCTGGTGAATCTCCACTGGGCAGAGCGCCGGCGGGTACCGGCTCCACGGCTCCTGCCCTGGCCCTGTCGGCTACTGGAAAGGAACGACTTGCTGCCCAGGGGGTGGTTCTTTGAAAATGAGAGTGATTATCTTACAACTGGAAGGCGTCCATGTTCAGCTTGTTGTCAGTGTTTCGCATTCTCACCACTCTGGCGGTCGCCACCCTGACCCTGGGCGGCCCCGCTCAGGCGGCGGACTGGCCACGGCAGATCAGCGCCGACGGCAGCCAGGTGACCCTGCCGGCCAAGCCGCAACGCATCGTTTCCACCAGCGTCACCCTTACCGGCTCCCTGCTCGCCATCGGCGCGCCGGTGGTGGCCAGCGGCGCCACCTCGCCCAACAACAGATTCGCCGACGACCAGGGCTTCCTGCGCCAGTGGGGCGCGGTCGCCAGGCAGCGCGACGTGAAGCGGCTGTACATCGGCGAGGCCAATGCCGAAGCCGTGGCCGCCGAGGCGCCGGACCTGATCCTGGTCAGCGCCGCCGGCAACGACTCGGCGCTGCGCCTGGTCGAGCAACTCAAGGCCATCGCCCCGGTGCTGGTGGTGGGTTACGACAATCGCAGCTGGCAACAGGTGGTGGAACTGCTCGGCCAGGCCACCGGCCGCGAGGACGCCGCCCGCAAGGTGGTCGGCGATTTCGACCGGCGGGTCGCCGATCTCAAGGCGCGCCTGCAGCTGCCGCCGCAACCGGTATCCGCCTTCGTCTACAACCCGGCGACGCGCCAGGCCAATCTCTGGACCGCCGCCTCTTCCCAGGGCCAGTTGCTGGAAAGCCTGGGCTTCACCCTGGCGAAACTGCCAGCGGGGCTGGAGACCGGCCATAGCCAGGGGCAGCGCCACGACATCCTCCAGCTGGCCGGCGAGAACGTCGCCACCGGTCTCACGGGCCAGACCTTTTTGCTGTTCGCCGCGGACGCCAAGGAAGCCGAGGCGGTACGCAGCAATCCGCTGCTGGCGCACCTGCCGGCGGTCAAGGACAACCGCGTGGAAGCCCTGGGCGCCGAGACCTTCCGTCTCGACCCCTACAGCGCCAACCTGCTGCTGGATCGTCTGGAGCAGCGCTACGCCAAGCCCTGAGCAGAACAGTTACTGTGGGGTTTTCTAGGCGAGCAGTCTGATAGCGGCCATGGCGGTCCGCCGATGCGGCCGATCCTAAAAGACATCGGTGTTTTGGTGATCGCGGCCATAGGCCGCTCCTACAGGTGCCGGCTAGCCTGTAGGAGCGGCCCATGGCCGCGATCGGTCTTGTCCACTGCTGATCGCCGTATGCACCCGTTAGAAACGCCGTGGCGGTTTTACACGCTAGGCGCCCAGGCTTTCCGCCCGGCGCAGGCCGCGGGCCAGCGCCCAGCAGAGGGCTGCCACCAGCGTCGCGACCAGACCGAAGACGCAGGCTGCCTGCGCCGGCAGCATCAGGCTGGCCAGACCGCCGAACAGCGCTGCGCCGATGGCCTCGCCGCCGATGTTCTGCGCCGTCCACAACGCATTGATCCGCCCCAGCAGGCGATCCGGCGTCAGGCGCTGGATCAGCGCGTACTGCACCAGGGAATTGAGCGCACCCAGATAGCCGAACAGCACCAGGCACAGCGCCGACAGCCAGAAGCCGGGCAGCAGCGCAAAGACCGCCACCGCCAGAAAGGTCGCCACCGCGGTCATCAGCAGGGTACGCCCCGGGCGTGGCGCCTGGTTCAGTCGACCACTGGTGAGGGCGCCGATGGCCGCGCCCAGGGGCGCGGCGGCATAGAGCCAGCCCAGGTGTCCGGTATCCAGCCCCCAGTCCTCCCCCAGCGACGGATAGAGCACCCGCACCGCATTGGCCATGGTGACCAGGGCGCCGACCAGGGCGACTGCGCCCAGCAGGCGATTCTCGAAGAGGAAGGCGATGCCGCCGCCCAGCGCCTGCCAGGGCGTCTCGCGTGGCTGTTCCGGCGGGGGCAGCGGCGGCAGGCGCAAGAGCACCAGCAGGGTGATCAGGGTACCGCCGGCGGTCAGGCCGTAGTTCCAGGCCACGCCACTCTGGGCGATCAGCAGGGTGCCCAGCGGCGGGGCGACGATGGCCGCCACCCGCACGCTGAGCATGTTCAGGGCACCGGCCTGCACCATGGATTCGCGCCCGACCAGGATCGGCGTGACCGCCAGCAGCGCGGTGACGCCCAGGGCGCCAAAGAAGCCGTCCCACAGCGCCAGCAGGTAGATGGCGGTCAGCGACGGCTCGGGCAGGCTGGCGTTGACCGCCAGGCCGATGAAGCCCAGGCCGCAGATGGAACGCGCGGTCAGGATCAGTCGGCGCCGCTCCAGGCGGTCGGCCAGCACCCCACCGGTGAGCAGGCCGACGAACATGCCGATGCCGGCCATGCTCAGCGCCAGGCCCACCTTGAGCGGCGAGTCGGTCAGCGCCTGGACCTGGATGGGGATGGCCACGGCCAGGAGGCCGAGGGACAGAACGGAGACCAGGCGGGCGATGAACAGGGTGCGAAAGGCGGCGTGGGACCTGAGCAGGCCGAAGTCGAGCAGGAAGGACGTCTTGGACATGAATCACCGGAAAAACACAGGGGACGCTATCGAGCCGCCGGGGCAAGGCTGTTAGCATGTAATACAGACTATCATGTGTTAATACGCCTTGTTCTCATCCACTCCCCTCCCCGTCGGTCGTCGCGGATGACCCCGCGCCGCCTCCTCATCCTCGGCTGCGCCGCTGTCCTGCTGCTCCTGGTGATGGCTGCCAGCCTGGCGCTCGGCGCCACTGCCATCCCGCTGGCCGATGTCTGGCAGGCGCTGGGCCAGGGCTGCAGCGAGCCGGCCTGCCTGATCGTGCGCGAGGCGCGGCTGCCACGCACCCTCGCCGGGCTGCTCGCCGGGGCGGCGCTGGGCGTGGCCGGCACCCTGATGCAGGCGCTGACGCGCAATCCCCTCGCCGACCCGGGCATCCTCGGCGTCAATGCCGGAGCCAGTTTCGCCGTGGTGCTGGGCATCGCCCTGTTCGGCGCCAGCGGTCCGGAGCAATACCTGGGCTTCGCCTTCGGCGGCGCCCTGCTGGCCAGCCTGGTGGTGCTGCTGGCCGGCATCGCCGGTGGCGGCGGCTTCAACCCGATGCGCCTGGTGCTGGTCGGGGTGGCCCTGGGCGCCATGCTCGAAGGCGTCAGCTCGGGCATCGCCCTGCTCGATCCCCAGGTCTACGATCAGCTGAGATTCTGGCAATTCGGCTCCCTGGACGTGCGCCAGCTCGACCTGCTGAGCAGCGCCAGCCTGCCGGTGCTGGGCGGGGTGTTCATCGCCCTGCTGCTGGCGCCAGCCTTGAACGCCCTGAGCCTGGGCACCGACCTGGCCGTCGCCCTCGGCACCCGGGTCCGCCAGACCCAGTTGCTCGGCCTGCTGGCCATCACCCTGCTCTGTGGCGCCGCTGCCGCGGCGGTCGGCCCCATCGCCTTCGTCGGCCTGATGGTGCCGCACCTGGGTCGCTGGGCCATCGGCGAAGACCATCGCTGGCTGCTGCCCTTCGTCCTGCTGTTCACCCCCAGCCTGCTGCTGACCGCCGACATCGTCGGCCGCCTGCTGGTGACCAACGAGTTGCGCGTCTCGGTGGTGACCGCCTTCCTCGGCGCGCCGCTGCTGATCTGGCTGGCGCGCCGTCAGCGCCAGGGAGGCCGGGCATGAACCGTCCCGGTCGCCTGCGCCTGCCCGGCGTGCTGCTCACCCTGCTCGGCGGCGCCCTGTTGCTCGCCCTGTTCGCCCTGGGCAGCGGCAGCCTGTCCCTGAGTCCCGCCCAGGTGCTGGCCGCCCTGCTCGGCGAGGCGCCGCGCGGCATCGAACTGGTGGTCACCCAGTGGCGCCTGCCGCGGGTGGCCCTGGCCCTGCTGATCGGCGCCGCCCTGGGCCTGAGCGGGGCGCTGTTCCAGTCACTGCTGCGCAATCCCCTCGGCAGCCCGGACATCATGGGTTTCAACACCGGTGCCTACAGCGGCGTGCTGGTCGCCTTGGTGCTGTTCCAGGCCAGCATCCTCTGGAGCACCACCGCCGCCCTGATCGGCGGCCTGCTCAGCGCGGCGCTGGTCTATGCCCTGACCTGGCGCGGCAGCGGTGTGGATACCCTTAGACTCATCATCGTCGGCATCGGCGTGCGCGCCCTGCTGATGGCGCTCAACACCTGGCTGATCGTCCACGCCTCCCTGGAGGCCGCCTTCAGCGCCGGCCTGTGGAGCGCTGGTTCCCTCAACGGTATCACCTGGGCCAAGGCCTGGCCGGCGGTGGTCTTCATCCTGCTGGCGGGTGCGGCCAGCCTGGCGCTGAGTCGCCGGCTGTTCCTGCTGGAGATGGGCGATGACACCGCCTGCGCCCTGGGCGTGCCGGTGGAGCGCACGCGGCTGTCGCTGCTGGGCCTGGGCGTGGTGCTCACCGCCGCCGGCACCGCGGTAGCCGGCCCCATCTCCTTCATCGCCCTGGCCGCTCCGCAGATCGCCCGCCGCCTGACCGGCACCCAGCGCCTGGCGCTGCCCGCCGCCGCCCTCACCGGCGCGGTCCTGTTGCTGGGCGCGGATCTCATCGCCCAGCGCCTGTTCCTGCCCTATGTCCTGCCGGTCGGCCTGGTCACGGTGAGCCTGGGTGGGCTCTACCTGATCGGCCTGCTCATCTGGGAGTCCCGCCGCTCATGAACGACGCCCCCGCTTCGCGCCTGCACGCCGAGCGCCTGACCCTGGGCTACGGCCGCAAGCTGATCGCCGAAGACCTGTCGCTGACCATCCCCGATGGCGAGCTGACGGTCATCATCGGTCCCAACGGCTGCGGCAAGTCGACCCTGCTGCGCACCCTGAGCCGGCTGCTGGCGCCCAGCCAGGGTCAGGTCTGGCTGGACGGCCAGGCGATCCAGAGCTATCGCACCAAGGAGGTGGCCCGCCGCCTGGGCCTGCTGCCACAGAGCTCCCAGGCCCCGGGCGACATCTCGGTGCGCGACCTGGTGGCCCGCGGACGCTATCCGCACCAGACGCTGTTCGGCGGCGTGCGCGCCGACGACGAGCGCGCGGTGACCCACGCCATGCAGGCCACCGGTGTCTTCGAACTGGCCGATCGGGCGGTGGACACCCTTTCCGGTGGCCAGCGCCAGCGGGTCTGGATCGCCATGGCCCTGGCCCAGGAAACCCCGCTGCTGCTGCTCGACGAGCCCACCACCTGGCTCGACATCACCCACCAGATCGACCTGCTGGAATTGCTGGAAGACCTCAATCGCCAGCAGGGCCACACCCTGGTGATGGTGCTGCACGACCTCAACCACGCCTGTCGCTACGCCACCCACCTGGTGGCCATGCGCGACGGCAAGGTGCTGGCCACCGGCCGCCCGCGCGACGTCATCACCCCCGCGCTGATCAAGGCGGTCTACGACCTGGACTGCCTGATCATCGACGACCCCGTGGCCGGCACCCCCATGGTGGTACCCCTGGCGCGGCGCTAGCGTCCGGCGAGCATCCAGTCCCGGAGCAACTGCCCGTAGAGCTCGGTGCCCTCCTCCAGGCGTTGCACCTCGCAGTATTCGTCCACCTTGTGCGCCATGCTCGGTTCTCCCGGCCCCAGGATCAGGGTGGGCGGATCGTTCAGCGCGGGCAGCAGCACGGCGGCATCGGTGAAATAAGGCACCACGCTGGCGGGCAGCGCCTCGCCGTGCAGGGTGGCGCAACGGTCGAAGACCTGCCGCACCCAGGCGTCGCTCCTGTCGGCACAGACCCCGGGCAGATCCACCAGGACCTCCAGCTCCAGATCGCTGCCCAGGTGCTCGGCCAGACGCCGCTGGATGTCGGCATGCTCCAGGTTCGGTGCGGTCCGCAGATCGAGGGTGAAGGCGGCACGATCCGGCACCGAGTTGATGTTCAGCCCACCCGTGACGGTCCCCACGTTGAGCGTGGGTTGGCGCATGAGCGGATGCGGCGGGCCGACGGCGAAGGTGCGCGCCTGGCCAATGGCCTCGGCCAGGCGGTAGATGGCGTTTTCCCCCTCCTCGGGCATGGCGCCGTGGGCCGTGCGGCCATGGGCGGTGCAGCGGAGCCAGAAGGCGCCCTTGTGCCCCAGTACCGGCCGATTGGCGGTGGGTTCGCCCACCAGCAGCGCGCCCAGCTCGCCGAGCAGGTGCGGCGCATCCCGGCACAGCGCCCGGGCGCCGTCACAGCCGGTTTCCTCACCGCCGGTGAGCAGCAGCCGGACGCCAGGCCCCTGGGCGATGACCTCGCGATTGCGCTGGCAGGCGACGATGAAGGCGGCGATGCCCGCCTTCATGTCGCTGGCGCCGCGGCCATAGAGGCGCCCTTCGGCCACCTCACCGGCGAAGGGCCCGTGGCGCCAGGTGCCATTGCCCAGGGGCACCACGTCCAGGTGCCCGGTAAAGCCCAGCGGCTTGCCGGCCCCGCGCCCCGGTAGCCAGGCCACCAGGTTGCAACGTCGTTCGCCGAAATGCTGCAACTCGCAGTGGAAGCCCGCCCCGCGGAGCGTCTTGACCAGGAACTGCGCACAGGCTTCTTCATCGCCCGGCGGATTGAGCGTGGGAAACCCCAGCAGCGCTCGGGTCAGGGCCAAAGGATCGTCGAGCATTGGGGATCTCCAGTCGGACTACGGGTGATCAGGCGCGCCGCGAGAGCCAGTCCAGGCAGTTGAGCCAGAAGCGCCGATAGGCATCGCCGGCCAGGAAGTCGTCGGGCATCCAGTGCATCGACATGTCGCTGGTCCAGACCAGGGTACGCCCCTGGCCGACTTCCCGGGTCGCCAGCAGTGGATGACCGCTACCCGCGACGCTCGCCACGAGCTGGGCGTCCGGATGCAATTCCACCTCGTTGTAGCCCAGCAGATAGGACCAGTCCTGGGGCAGGCCACGCAGCAACTCATGCTCGCCGTGCACCTCTGGCGTGAAGCCCTCGGGCACCTCGATGCGGTCGTCATAGGGCAGGCAACGCACCGGCAGCACCTCTTCTACCGCCGTACCGCGATAACGGGCCCCCCCGTTGATGCCCTGGAAGCTGTAGTAGCCACCGACCATCATGAGCGCGCCACCCTGCAGCACATACTCGCGCAGCGCCGCCAGGCGATTCGGTGTGCGGCGGCTACGCAGCCAGGTATCCGGATGCAGCAACAGGCTGTTTGCACCGATATCCGACAGGATGATCACCTGGTAGTCGCGCAGGGCTTCCAGCGTCGCCGGAAAATCGGTTTGCGCCTGGTCGGCGCACATCTGGGTGACGGCATAGTCGCTGTCGGCCAGTGCGGTCAGCAGGCGCTGGGCGCCATTGTGGGCGGTGACGGAGGCGAACTGGTCAAAGCCTTTGATATGGGTCGCGGTGCTGACCCAGGATTCGCCAGCGAGCAGAACGGACTGTTTCATAGGTTCTCCGGTTGCGGGACTTTAGGCCGATCGAACGCGCTGGAAGACGCGGCGCGGGTTGTCGATCAGCAGGGTTTCCAGTTGCGCCCCCGTGACGCCATGGCGGCGCAGACGCGGGACGAAGTGCTTGAGCAGGTAGCCATAGCCGTGGCCGCCGTAGCGGGTGAGCATGGTCTTGAGAAAGACGTCCTGGGACAGCAGCAGGCGCTCGCCGTAGCCGGCCTCCAGCAGACCGACGAGGGCGCGGGCGTTGTCTTCGTCGGACGGCGACTGGGCGGCCTCGTCGGCGAAGTAGTAGCCCATGCCGATCATGTCGTATTCGAGGAAGGCACCCCGCTCCGCGAGTCCGTGCTGGTAATCGAGGTCGCGATGACTGGGATTCATGTGGCAGAGCACCACGTGGTGCAGGTCGGCGCCCTCGGCGGCGGCGATGTCCAGCACCCGGTGGCCCAAACGTTCCCAGCCGGGCAGATGGACCGCCAGGGGCACCCCGGTAAGGCCGCTGGCCCGGGCGGCGGCGCGCAGGGATTTTTCCTCGCTGTCGGTAAAGGCGGCCGACACCCCGATCTCGCCGATCAGGCCGGCGATGACCTCCGGCTTTTCCGCCGCTCCGCCCACGTCGTGGACGATCTGGGCGGTCAGTTCCTCCACCGAGCGCTCCCTGACATAGGCCGGGTGCGAGGGCTCCAGGTAGAAACCGGCACCCATGATGATGTTGAGACCCGTGAGCCGCGCGATGCGCTGCAGCGCCTGGGGATCGCGACCGATGCCGAGGTTGGTGGGATCGACCACCGTCTCCCCGCCCAGGGCGCGATATTTCAGCAACTCGGCGCAGGCCAGCTCCACGTCGAACAGCTGGCAGTTGTCGCGGCTGACCAGCGGATTCATATGCAGCTCGCCGAGCAGTTCGATGCTCACCGGCTGCTCGGCCAGGTGTCGCTCGCCGCAGCAACGGGGTGGCACCCATTTGCCGGAGGCGTCGAGCAGGATGTGCTCGTGCATCAGGGTCACGCCCAACCGGTCCACCGGCAGCGGGCCAAGCACCGTCATGGCATGGCCGCTGTCGACCCCGACCGGAAGCGGCTCGGGATGGCGAAACAGACTCATCCGCCTACCCTCCCCAGCGGGCGGCCGGTCTTGAGGATGCGGGTGTTGAGCCAGATGGCCAGCAGCACGATGGCCCCCGTGGCGATCTGGGTATAGAAGGGCGACACATGGGCGAGGATCAGGCCGTTCTTGATCACCGCCATGGTCAGCACGCCCAGCAGGGTGCCAAGGATGGTGCCGAAGCCGCCGAACAGACTGGTGCTGCCCAGCACCACCGCTGCGATGACCTCCAGTTCGAAGCCCTCCCCCTGGTTGGAGGAGCCACTGCCCAGCCGTGCCGTTACGATCATCCCGGCCAGCGCCGCCGCCATGCCGCTCAGGACGTAGACGCGCAGCAGCACGCCGCGGGTATTCACCCCTGCCCGGCGGACGCTTTCGGCATTGGCGCCAATCCCCGTGAGATAGCGCCCGAAGCGCATCCTGCCCAGCAGCAGCATGCCGCCCAGCACCGCGAAGAGCGCGAGCCATACCGCCAGCGGCAGTCCGAGCACCCAGCCGCGACCGAGCGCGAGAAAGGCGCTGAATTCACGGGGAACCGGAATGGAATAGCCCTGGGTGATGAGCAGCGCCAGGCCGCGAATGATGGTCAGGGTCGCCAGGGTCACGATGAACGCCGGGATTCCCGCGTAGGCGATGAAGTAGCCGTTCAGCGCACCGATCAGCGCCCCCACCAGCAGGCCGCCGGCCAGCACCACCGGCCAGGGCAGCTGCCAGGTGTTGAGGCCGAGGGCGGCCAGGGCGCCCACCAGGGCCAGGGTGGAACCGACCGACAGGTCGATGCCACCGGTGGTCACCACCAGGGTCATGGCCACGGCCACGATCAGCAAGGGTGCGTTCTGGCGAATGACGTTGAGCAGGTTGCCGCTGCTGAGGAAGTTGTCGGTCACCAGCGCGAACAGCAGGCAGCAGAGGGCGAAGAACAGCGCGATGCTGGCGACGCCGGGATAGTCGTGCAGCAGGCGGCGCAGCGGTGACTGCACCACCACGCGCTGTCGGGTCAGGTCGAGGGTATTCATGAAATCCTCCGATTCAGGCGCAGGCGGAACGGGCGGTGAACTTGTGGCCGACGATCAGCTCGACGATCTCGCCCAGACTGGTGTCGGCCACCCGGCGCTCGGCCAGGTTCTGGCCCTCGTACATCACCATGATGCGATCGCAGACCAGGAAGAGATCCTGCAGCCGGTGGGTGATGAGGATGACGCTCACCCCCTGGCGGCTGATGGTGCGGATCAGCTCCAGCACGGCCTCGACCTCGGCCACCGCCAGGGCGGCGGTCGGCTCGTCCATGATCAGTACCCGGGGTTCGAAGGCCGCGGCGCGGGCTATGGCCACGGCCTGGCGCTGGCCGCCGGAGAGGTGGCGTACCTGGGCGCGGGTATCAGGCAGGCTGATGCCCAGCCCCTCGAGGATGCGGCGCGCATCGGCGTGCATCTTGCGCTCGTCCAGCAGCGGCAGCCCGAGCAGCCGGCGGCGGGGCTCCCGCCCCATGAAGAGGTTGCCGGCCACGTCCACGGTGTCGCACAGGGAGAGATCCTGATAGACCATCTGGATCCGACAGCGCTGGGCATCCGCCGGGCCCTGGAACACCTCTTCGCGGCCGTCGATGCGGATGCAGCCACTGGTGGGCAGCACCGCGCCGGAAAGAATCTTGGTCAGGGTCGATTTGCCGGCGCCGTTGTCGCCGACCAGCCCCAGGACCTCGCCGGGCTGCAGGGCGAGGTCGACGCCGCGCAGGGACTGGATGGAGCCATAGCTCTTGGTGATGCCGGTCATGCTGACCCGGGGAACCGTCGTCGCAGTGTCCATGCTCGGTCTCCGCTACTTGAAGTCGGCGCGATAGGCATCCAGGTTTTCCCGGGTGACCAGGGTCACCGGGATATCCTGCTGCTTGGTGACCTGCTGGCCGGCGAGCAGCGCCAGCGCCGCCTCCACCGCCGCCTTGCCCATGCCGCGGGTGTTCTGCTGCACCACCACTGCCACGGAGCCGTCATCCAGGCCCTGGACGGCCTGGGGCGACAGGTCCCAGCCAAAGATCCGGGTGCGCTCGCCGCTGCCCTGGGCGACGCTGGCCGCCACGGTGCCAATCAACGCCGGCTCGCCGGTGGCATAGACGATCTGCAGATCCGGATTGGCGGTGAGCAGATTTTCCGCGGCGCTCTGCGCGGTGTCCTGCACGTTGTTGCCATCCACGGTACCGACGATCTTCGCCTTGGGCGCGCGCTGGGCCAGCCCCTCGCGGAAGCCGTCCAGACGCAGGTTCTGCACGTAGGAACCCAGGGCTCCCACCACCCCGACCTTGGCCTCGCCACCCAGCTCTCGGGTGATGTAGTTGCCGGTGTATTCCCCCAGCTGGCGAGCCGCGGCGCGGTTGTCGACGCCGACCTGCACCTGGTTGTCGCCATTGAGCACGGCGTCGATGGCCACCACCGGGATACCGGCCTGGACCGCCGCCGAGACCGCCGGCTTGATGCCGTTGACGTCGATGGCACAGACCAGGATGGCGTCCACCTTGTCCTGGATGTAGGCCTCGATGGCGTCGTTCTGGGCGGAGGGGTTGTCGTTGGCGTTGAACACCACCAACTCGGCGCCCGCCGCCTTGGCGGCGGCCTGGGCACCCTGGGTGATCTGGGTGAAATAGAGCGCCTGCTGATTCACCTGGACCAGTGCCAGCCGCTTGGCCGGCGCCGCCTGGGCACTACCGACCAGGCCCAATCCGAACACCATCAGCATGGAAGCGAACGTCTTGCCGAATCGAAGCATCTCCATTCTCCTCTACCCTGCCAACGGATGTGGCAGCGGTTAGTAAACCGGTTTACTAAGTGGGCCAAAAAATAGAACCGGGAAGGTTCTGTTGGAAAGGAAACAGCACAAGGCGTGCCAGCAGCGACTGGAGGACCCTCTTCCACTGCCAATTCAAATGGTTACTCAAACCCCCTGCGCAGAGCCTCTGGCCGGACAGCCACCGGAGTGCTCCACGACTGGGCAGAATGGAAACGCCAAGTGCTACCTTGGGGCAGGCGCTGGGGCGACCGAGCCGCGTTCCACCAGGGTCACGGCGACCCGCTGCTCCCCGACTACCGGCTGCCCGGCAAGCACCGCCAGCAGGGCTTCGATTCCCTGGCGACCCAGGTCCCGCGCCGACTGGCGCACGGTACTGAGCGGCGGCGTGAGAAATTCCGCGTAGGGCGCGTCGTCGAAGCCGACCAGGGCCAGGGCATCGGGAACCGCCAGGCCGCGTTCGCGCAGGGTATCGAGCACCCCTACCGCGATGAAGTCGCTAGCGGCGAAGATCGCCTGAGGCGGCTCCGGTAGATCCAGCAGGGTCGCGGCCGCCTGACGCCCGAAGTCGCGGCTGTACTCCCCCAGCAGCAGATAATCGGGACGCAAGGGTATTCCGGCCGCGGCCAGGGCTTGCTCATAGCCCTCGCGCCGCTCCCTCACGCTCATCACCGCTGCCGGTCCGGAGACATGGGCGATGCGCCGATGCCCCTGGCGGATCAGATGCTCGGTGGCCAGTCGGCCGCCGGCGACATTGTCGGCGAAGACCTTGGGCATCGAGGTACCCGGGACATCCTCGTCCAGCAACACGATCTCCCGATAGGCGCCCAGTTGCGCCGCCAGCGTCCCGTCATCCGCGCGGTTGGTGATGAACAGCAGACCATCCACGCGGCGCGATCCCTTCCAGTGGACGTACTGGATTTCCCGCGCCGGATCGTTGCGCGTCAGGCAGAGCACCAGGTTGTAGCCATGGGCGAAGGCCGTGGCCTCGGCGGCGTCGGCCAGCTCGGCGAAAAAGGGATTGGCGATGTCCGGCAGCACCAGCCCAATGGTCTCGCTGCCGCCCTTGCTCAGGCGTTGGGCCAGGCTGTTGCGCCGAAAGCCCAGGGCCTCGATGGCCCCTTCGATACGCTGCGCCGTGGCAGGTGGCAGGCTCAGACTGTGATTCAGGTAGCGCGAAACGGCAGACTTGGACAAGCCTGCCTGCCGGGCGACATCCTGAATGGTCACGCTTTTCGCCATGGGTCCACCTGCAACGAGAGAAGGAGCGGCCTGGCCGATCATCTCTCCTGCCCCGCCCAGGCTTCACACCTTGCCTGAGCGGGGAGTCGCCGTCGAGCCGAACCCGCGAGCCGTCACAGCGCCTTCAACGCCCGATTCAGCACCGGACCGATCTGCGTCAGCTGGGCCGGGGCGATGATGTCGACGTGGGCGCAATCCACCTCGTGGGCCTGCAGGCGGGTGATCCAGGGCGCCCAGGTGGCCTTGACGTCCATTCCCGCCGGCAGGGTGCGCCGGGCGATGAACATCAGCGCCTCGCCGTCGAAACGCGCGCTGCGCGCCGTGGCCAGCAGCCGCACCGAGTCGGCGTAGTTGCCTTCGATGGTGGCGAACAGCTCCGCCCCCTCCCCCAGCGCGGGATCGGCCAGGCCCTGCTGGGCCTCCAGGAAGGCCTCGCGCTCGCGGTTGACCTCGGCCAGCACCTCCGGGTCCAGCTCGCGCTGCCCTTCGCGTTCCTGCCAGTTCTGGGTTTCCGGCGGATAGGTGTCGAGCAGGCCGAGGAAGGCGACCTGTTCCCCCGCCGCCTGCAGCCGCGCCGCCAGGCCCTGGGCCAGGGTGCCACCCAGGGAATAGCCGAGCAGATGATAGGGCCCCTGCGGCTGCACCTCGCGCAGGGTGCGCAGATGGCGCTGGATGACGGCTTCCAGGTCGGCGCCCTGGGCCAGGGGGCCGTCCGGACGCGGCGACTGGATGCCGAGCAGCGACCAGCGCGGATCCAGGTGGCGCGCCAGCACGCTGAATTGCCAGGCGAAGCCCGAGGCCGGATGGAAGCAGAACAGCGTCGGACCATCGCCCGGGCGTAGCGGCAGCAGGGTCTCGAAGCCGGCGCGGGTCGCGCTGGCCGCATCCTGCTCCAGCTGCCGGGCCAGGCGGGCGACACTGGAGGCCACCATGATCTGGCCGATGGACACCGGCCGCCCCAGGCGCCGACGCAGCGTGGCGGCCAGGGTCATGGCCAGCAGCGAATGACCGCCCAGGGCAAAGAAGTCGTCGTCCGCACCGACGATGGCGCAGCCGAGCACCTCGGAAAACGCCGCGGCCAGATCGCTTTCCAGCCCCGGCGCCAGGAGGCGGCTGGCGGCCCTGGCCACGCCCTGGGGCGCCGGCAGGGCCTTGCGATCGAGCTTGCCGGTAGCGCCCAGGGGCAAGGCGTCCAGCTCCACCAGGGCCACCGGCACCAGGTGCGGCGGCAGGCTTTCGCCCAGGCGCGCGCGCAGGCGCTCCAGGTCCAGCGCGGCGCCGGGCTGGGCGACTAGATAGCCCACCAGTTGGCGGGCATCGCCGCCGGTGGCGGTGGCCGCCTCGCCCAGCACCCGGGCATGGGTGACCGCCTGGGCCACGCCAGGCAGCGCCAGCAGGGCGTGGTCGATTTCCGCCAGTTCGATGCGCTGCCCGCGCAACTTGACCTGGTCGTCGCTGCGGCCGAGGTATTCGACGACGCCCTCGGGCAGCCAGCGCGCCACGTCACCGGTGCGATAGAGGCGCTCGCCCTGCCCGTCCGGCGCGGCGATGAAGCGTGCGGCGGTCAGCTCGGGACGGCCCAGGTAGCCATCGGCGAGTTGCACCCCGCTCAGATAGAGCTCGCCCGCCACACCCGGCGGTACCGGGCGCAGACGCTCGTCGAGGATGTGCAGCCCGGTGTTCCACACCGGCTTGCCGATGGGCACGCTGCTGCCGCTGACAGCCGCCAGGGCGGCGCCATGGGCCGGATGATAGGAGACGTCGACCGCAGCCTCGGTGGGGCCATAGAGATTGTGCAGGGGCGCGCCGACCCGGCGCTCCCAGGTGCGAGCCAGTTCGGTGGGGAGCGCCTCGCCACTGCAGAACACCTGGCGCAGGCTGGCGCAGCGGGCCACCGCGGCCGGCTCGTCCAGACTGGCGACGAAGGCCGCCAGCATCGAGGGTACGAAGTGTACGGTGGTCACCCGCTCGCGGGCGAACAGCTCCTGCAGCGCCAGGGGATCGCGATGGGCCTCGGGTGGCGCCAGGTACAGCCGGGCGCCCACCAGCAGCGGCCAGAAGAATTCCCAGACCGAGACATCGAAGCTGCTCGGCGTCTTCTGCAGGACGGTGTCACCGGCGCCGAGGGGGTAGCTGTCCTGCATCCACAGCAGGCGATTGACGATGGCCGCATGCCCGACCACCACGCCCTTGGGCCGGCCGGTCGAGCCGGAGGTATAGAGCAGATAGGCCGGATCACCGGGGCGCGGTCCTTCGAACACGGGAGCCTGGTCTAGCCCCTCCAGCGGCGCATCGAGAATCAGCACCTGCTCCTCGCGCAGCCCCGGGAAACGTCCACGTTGACTGGCATCGGTCACCAGCACCCGGGGCCGGGCATCGTCGAGCATCAGTTGCAGGCGCTCGTCGGGATAGCCGCTGTCCAGCGGCAGGTAGGCCGCGCCCAGCTCGAGCGTCGCCAGCAAGGCCAGGGACAGGAACACCGAGCGTGGCAGGGCCACCGCGACGATGTCGCCGCGACCGACCCCTGCTGCGCTCAGGCGCTGTGCCAGGGCCAGGACCTGCTTGCGTGTTTCCTCATAGGTAAAGGCGTGCTGCAGATCGGCCAGCGCCGGCGCATCCGGGGTGCGCGCTGCCTGGTCGGCGAGCAAGGTCGCCAGGGTGGTGGCGGGCAGCGGGCGCTCGGTGGCATTGATGGCGGCCAGCCAGTGCTGGTCCGTGGGCGCCAGCAGATCGGCTTCGCCCAGGATGAGCCCAGGTTGAGTGGCAAACTGCTGCGCCAGCAGGCCGAAGCGCTCGGCGTGGCCCTGTAGCAGGTCGGCGGTATAGCGCTCGGCGTTGCCCAGCAGCTTGATGTCCAGGGCGCCGCTCGCTTCTAGATAAAGAGCGATTTCCAGATCGCGCACCGGCCCCGAGGCCAATTCGTGGGTGATACCGGGCACCCCGGCGAAATCCAGGGCGAAATCGAACAGCTTGAGGTTGATGACCGGTCCGGTCAGGGGCTCGGCATCGCCTGGCCGGCCGAGATCGCGGGCGATCTGCTCGGCGTCGTAGCGCTGGTGCCGGCGCACCTTCTTGAGCTCGGCGGCCAACACGGCGGCGAGTTGCGGCAGCGTCTGGGTCGAGTCGGTGCGCACGCCCAGGGGCAGGACGTTGAGCGTCGCGCCGCCGGATTTCAGCGCCACCGACCCCATGCGCCTCATGAAGATGAAGCCGGCGCTGAAGGCCGGCTGACCGCTGAGACGGGCGAACCAGGCGGCGGCCAGGGCCACGGCCAGATCGGCCGGCGTCACGCCCTGGGCCTTGCCCTGCTCGGCCAGCCCGGCGAAGACCGCGGCGGGCACCCGGGCGCGAGCCTCTACCACCTGCGGCGTCGGCACCTGCCCCGCCAGGCCACCGGGTGCCAGGGAGGCGGCCGGCGGCAAGGCCGCGCCGCGCTCACGCCAGAAGGCTTCGTCACGCTCGCGCACGGCCGACTGCCGATAATCCTGGTATTCGCGCACCACCTCGGCAAAAGAGACGAAGGGCGAAGCCTCGGGCGTCTCGCCGCGCACCGCGGCGCTGTACAGGGCCGCTACCCGCTTGGCCAGGGCGGCGAAGCCATAGCCATCGATCAGCAGGTGGTGATAGCGCTGGTACCAGAACAGGTGGTCGTCACCCAGCTGGTAGATCCGGTTGAGCCACAGCGGCCCGCCACTGGTGGCTCTCAGGTCGCCGTCGAGGTCGGCGCGGATGGCCGCGCGCGCCGCGCCTTCCGGATCGGCGGCCCCGCGCAGGTCCAGCCACTCGGGGGCAGGCGTGGCCGCCTCATCGTCGATCCACTGCACCAGCTCGCCCTCGCGCTCGGCGAACTTCAGTTGCAGGCTGTCCAGCTCGCCCAGGCCCTGGACGATGGCCGCCTGCAGCGCCTGGGCATCGATCGACCCGCGCAACTCGACCAGATGGGCCACGGCGAAGGCATTGGCGTGGGGCGACAGCTGATCGGCCATCCAGATACCGGGCTGGGCGGCGACCAGAGGCAGTTCGCGCGAAAGAGAAAGCGGCGTAGAGGACACAGGAACTCCAGTCAGGAAAGCAGGGAGGCGACCGGGCGGATATCGCGCCAGTGGCTGGCTAGCCAGTCGTCGCAGGCCGCGCGCGGCGCCGGTCCGAATACCGGCTCCCAGCCGGCGGGAACGGTCATGGCCTCGGGCCAGAGGCTGCACTGCCCCCGGTCATTGCGCAGGATCAGCAGCACCTGGGCGGGATCGTCGAAGGGATTGAGAGCGTCCATCGGACCTCCTGGCAAATAGGGGTTAACGCTGGGCGTCGGCGGCGACCCGGGGTCGCCAGAGCTGGACCAGGCCATCGAGCAGCCCGCCGCGCCACCAGAGGGCGTCGTGCCCCCCATCGATCTCGCGATAGTCGAGCACGTGGCCCTGCTCGCGCAGGCGCGGGACCAGGGCCCGGGAGGCTTCGAGGATGGCCGGCTCGCGCAACCCGGCCTCGATGAACAGCCGCAGGGGGTGAGTGCTCCCCTGCCCGCTCGCCAGTGCCTCGAACAGCC
Organism: Pseudomonas sp. MOIL14HWK12:I2; assembly: GCF_000510745.1. Taxonomy (NCBI): domain Bacteria; kingdom Pseudomonadati; phylum Pseudomonadota; class Gammaproteobacteria; order Pseudomonadales; family Pseudomonadaceae; genus Pseudomonas; species Pseudomonas sp. MOIL14HWK12:I2. Next base: position 1,006,913 of record NZ_KI783313.1, read on the forward strand.
GTCCCGGCGCGCCACGCTGCGGCCACCAGAAGGACCCGGACTGACTCAGGGCGCAGCCGAAGCGCTCCGGCCAATGCAGCGCGGCATAGAGCGCCGCCAGCCCGCCAAAGCTCTGCCCGGCCACCACGGTCGTGGACGACGACTGCGCATGGGGCGCCCAGTCGCGCACCTGGGGCAGCAGTTCTTCCTGCAACGCCAACCAGAATTGTGGATTGCAGGGCAACTCGCTGCTGCGCAGGGCGCGGTCGCTGTTGTCGATCAGCAGATAGACCGCCTCCGGCAGTTGCCCGGCTGCGGTGAGCTGCTGCAGTGGCGCGCCCACGGGCATCGTCTGCGCCCAGAACTGCCCATCCAGCAGGATGGCCAGCGGCCGCTCCAGAGGGGTGGTATTACCGGTGGCGAAGACCCACACCGGACGGCTGTTGCCCAGCCGTGCACTCTGCCACTCGTACTGTTGCAGACTCGGCCAGGCCGTTGGCGCCAGGCTGCGGTCGGCATCGAAGGCCGCCCAGGCCGGCTGGGCAGGCGCCTCCGGCAGGTGCACGCCCGACACCGCCAGCCCTCGCCCACCCTGCCAGGCGCGTCGCGGATTGAGCCGATCGGCCTGGGCCAGGGGAAAGACGCTGCGCCACCAGAGGCGGATGCCCTGGAGGTCGGGTTGGGCCTCGCCCTCGAAGGGCGCCGGCTCCCCGCTGGGGATCAGGCAGTAGCTGCCGCGCCAGCGGCCATCCAGTTCGGTTTCCCAGGCCCAGACATCGGTGCCTGGCAGGCGCCGCAGACTCTGCGGCAGGCCCGGTTGATGATGGTCGGTGACCCCGGTGATGTTGAGCCAGACCCGCTGGGTGCCGGAGCGCCCGGCCAGCCCTTCGGGATCGCGCCAGACAAAGGTCAGGCGATAGCGTCCGTCTGCAGTGGGCTCGATCAGCGGCGTGCCACGACAGGCCACGGCCTGCCACCAGGGCTCGCTGCCCACGTCGTCTCGCTGGAAAAGTGAATCTTTCATCGCATCAAGGTACATCGTCGCAAGGATCGTCATGGCCTGCATCGCGCCGGCCGACCTGGGCCCTGCCCGGGTCGGCCTGGGACTCAGAAGTCGTAGCGCGCCCCGACCATCACGCTGCGCGAGGGGCCCTGGAAGTTGAAGGTGGAAACCGAACCTACGCGCGACCAGTATTCCTTGTCGAGGAGGTTGTTCACGTCCAGGGTCGCGGTCAGCTGCTTGGTGACCGGATAGGAGAACTTGGCATCCACCGTGGCATAGCCCGGCGCGGAGACGGTGACGCCGGAGGTCTGGTTGGTCTGGGAGAAATCGCTCATGGCGGTCACCCCGCCACCGATGCTCAGGCCGGTGAGCGGACCGCCCGCCAGGGTGTACTTGGTCCACAGCGAGGCCATGTGCTTGGGCATGGCTTCGAACAGGGTGTTGCCATCGCCACTGAGGTTCTGGGTATCCATGTAGGTGTAGCCGGCGAGCATTTCCCACTGCTCGGTGAGCTTGCCGCTGACCTCGATCTCGGCGCCCTTCACCCGCGTCTTGCCGGACGCTTCGGAATAGGTGGTGATGGCCACACCGTTGGCGTCGAAAGGTCGGGTAGCCCGGTTCTCATCCGTCAGCTGGAAGATCGACAGCCGCGCATTCATGTCGCCGTTGAAATAGCTGCCCTTGATACCGACCTCGTACTGGTCACCCTCGCGCGGATCGACGGCCTTGCCCTGGGCGTCCAGCTCGCTCTGCGGCTTGTACACCTTGGAATAGCTGGCATAGAGGGAATGGTAGTCGTCCAGGTCGTAGACGGTACCCAGATAGGGGGTGACGAAGCCGCTGTGCTTCTGGCTCTCCCCCGCCTCGGCACCACTGGCCAGGGTGGTGGTATAGGCCTCGCCCCTGTACCAGGAAACGCGGGCACCGCCGATCAGCGCCAGGCGCTCGATGGGGCGGAAGGTGACCTTGGAATAGAGGCCGAATTCGCGATCCTCGCCGCTGTAGTCGGTCTGGTAGACGCGCGCCGGCTTGGCGAAGCGGGTCGGCGAATAGCTGTTCACATTGACCGTACCCAGGACGCTGTTGCCGTTCTGGTAGTCGGTGTCGTAGTGCTTGTAGTCGGTCCCCACGACGAATTCGCTGACCTGACCCAGGGTCTCGAACGGCTGGCTGTAGCTAGCGTCGAGGGAATAAGCGTCCTGCTCGAAGTCCCGGGTGCTGGCGCGGATGCTGGTGTTGCCGTTGGCCTGTACCGCCCCGCCGGTGAAGGCATAGAGGTAGTCCGCCTCCCGGTGCGAGGCCCGGGCGGCGAGGCGCCCATAGCCACCGTTATCGAATCTGTGGGTCAGCTCGAAGATGCCGTCGGTGGTCTTGCCGTCGAAGTAGTTCCAGTCCGCCCCCAGGAAACGCGACTGGCTGAAGTCCAGCAGATTGCCCTGGGCATCGGTGGGATAGCCATTGTGCGGGGTGAGGTTCTTGACCTGATGGATCAGGCCAAAGGAGATCTGGGTGGCGTCGGACAGGTCGATGTCCAGGTCGCCGTAATAGCTCTGGTCGGTGTTGGCGTTGTAATCCACCTCGCCATTGGTGTCGGCGCGGGAGGCGACGAAGCGACCCCGGACATTCTTGCTTTCGGTGAGCGGACCGGCCAGGTCGATCTCCTGGTAGTTGGTGTCCCAGGAGCCGTAGCGCCCGGTGATATGCCCTTGGAAGTCCTCGGTGCCGCGCTTGCGCACCATGTTGACGATGCCGCCCAGTTCGCTGGTGCTGTTGAACAGCCCCGAGGGCCCGCGCATGATCTCGACCCGGTCGAAGGGCGAGAGAATGGGCACGGTGCCAAAGATGCTGGTCATGGGCGCCGGCAGGCCGTCGATGTTGTATTCGTCGTATTCGTAGCCGCGCGAATAGATGGAGGAGCGCCCGCTGTCGTTGGTCAGCACCCGCAGGCCGGCGGTGGACTTGGCCAGCTCGTCCAGGGTGTTGAAGTTGCGATCCTTGATGTAGTCGCTGGTGTAGGAGGTGATCGACTGGGGAATGTCACGCAGGGCGGCCGGCGTCTTGGTGCCCACGGTCGCCGAATCCACGGTATAGCCGCCGGTCTGTTCCGAGGGTGCCATGTCGTAGAGGCGATTGCCTTCGATGGTCAGGGTGTCCAGTTCCGTGGCGTTCTGCTCGGCCACCGTGGCGGCCAGGGCCGTCAGCGGAAAGGGAATCAGCGCGCCGATCAGAAGCAGCTGACGGAGAGCCCCGCGGCGAAGGCGGACGGGCTGGCAGAGGGTTCCTTGGGTGTTCATGGTGATCCTTGTGACCGTGGCGTTGCAGCCGACGCCGTGCACTGGAAGGCTGCTGTTCGCGTCGTCGCGCGAGGGCCAGCACTTTAAATGATAAAAACTCTCATTATCAAATGTTACGTTAAGCAATAGCTGTTCGCATTGCCAACGCCAGGCAGCCGTGATCCACGCCCAGGGGCCAGGACGGCATCAGGAAAAGGTGCGGAAAAGCGGTATCGACCGGACCGGGAGGGTCCAGTCACAGGAGCAGGCCAGGTGTGAGCAGGCCGGAGGGAGAAGCCCGGCGGTCGTTAGAGACCGGAAACCGCCGGCGTCTTGGCCGCTACCTGGCCAATCACTGGACTGGGCAGCCGGCAGACGATTTCGCCGATGGCGTTCATCCGCGCCAGACCACCGTCACCCTTGCAGGCGTGGTAATCGGCGAGGTGCTCGGAGGGTGAGTTGCGCAGGCCCTGATCGAGCGCCACCACCAGGGCGATGACCCCCAGGCCCAGGGCGACGATTTCGAACGTGCTGCGGGCACGATACCAGTGGATCGGTCGCGAAGGGCTCATGGCGGCTCCGGAGGGTGGACGAATGATGGCGAAGTGGCTCCTACTCTAATCGTCCTGGCCCGGATGTAAACAGCCGTTGCTCGCCTGGACGACAGCTGTCGTCGGCTCGTCAACGGCCGCCGGTTTGAGGCCCGTTAGTACGCCACCGTGACCTTCCGCCCCGGGATCCCGGAGCACGCTAGCCGGCGGGCTTCGTCATCCGCCTGAGCCACCGGTAACCGTGGCCGCCCTACCCTGCGCCCAGCGGCCAAGAGCAGCGCGGCAGTTCGCCTCCTGCCGGCCGGCAAGGGAGGCGGAGCTTAGGTCAGGGATTTTCCTTGCTGGGCGTCTTGATATAGCCGGGCACGGCGGAATCGGGGGGCGTATTGCGCCCTTCGGTGGCCGCGGCTTCATTGGCCTGGGCCCGGTCTTCCTGCGCCTTGGCCTGCTCCTTGGAGGCCCGCTCGACCTTGCCCTCGGCCGCCTTCTCCTGGGCCTTCTGGCTATGGGCCTGGGCATCCTGGGCATGGTCTTCGGAGGTCTTGTCGCACGCGGTCAGGGTTGCGGCGGTAGCCAGTACGAGGGAGCACAGCAGAGCTTTGGACATCGGATATTCCTGAAAAAAGAGACCTTTCAGGGACCTGGAGAAGCACGGGTTGGTTTCTGCCCCGCCGCGCCGGCTTTGCGACCTGAGGTGTCCGTCGCATGGCGACCACGGAGGAACGCGCGCCGCATGCCTGGAGGTGGCGGATCTGGGATCGCCAGGTAGCGCCCCTCGCGCCTTGCCCAAAGAGCGAACCGGCCCGCCAGCCCCTGGCACGGGTGGCGGACGCCGCCCACGACAGCTGATCGCCTGGCCAAGGCCGCACGTCCGCGGACGATGCGGCCAGGTCCGGTGATGCGACTAGGCTGACAGCACGTTGGCCATGGACGGTAGCGGGACGCTCGATCGGGTCCCGGCGCTGATGGCCTCCTGCCTCGACACCGATAACAAAAGCAGGGAACCAGCATGACGATTCTTCAACGCGTGGTCGGCGGCATCGCACTTCTGGTGCTCTTGCTGCTGGGCATCGTCGCCGTGAGCTTCAACAGTACCCAATCCATCCATGAGCGGCTGACGGTCATCACCGAGCAATCCGCGCCGCTCGGCCAGGCCGTTGGCGAGATCAATGTGCAGTTGTTGGGGGCCAACCAGACCCTGCTCGGCCTGCTGGCCGAGACCGATGCCGCGGTGATCGCCACCCGCGAACAGCAATTCCAGCAGCAGTTCGCCGACTACCTGCAGCTGCACCAGCGCCTGCCGGCGCTGTTGCGCGCCCATGACCAGCTGACCCAGGCGCTCGATCAGGAGCAGAAGCTGGGCAATGCCTATGGCGACCAGGCGAAGACCCTCATCGACAGCTACCGCCAGCTGGTCGCCATCCGCCGCGAAACCCGCACCCTGCAGGGCTATGCCACGCCGGAGGCCAATCGGCTGTCCAGCTATCTGCAGGCCTACAGCGCGCAACAGAAGGCCGAAGGCGCCACCGCAGCCGTCCGCGCCGCCCAGATGCTGCTGATCGAAACGGACAAGACCTACGCCGCCTTCGCCGCCCAGGCGGCACGCCTGGATCTGCCAGGGCTGGATGTGGTGCTCAACCAGCAGCAGGATGTCATCACCGATCGCCTGCGCGCCCTGGCCGCCATCGACGAGCGCAGCGCGCGCATCGTCGGGGTGATGGTCATCCGCCTCCTGCACGAGATGACCGCGCCCGATGGCCTGCGCCAGGCCTATCAGCGACAGGCCTTGGCCGAAGGTCAGTTCGACGCCCAGCGCCAGCGCACCGGCACCGCCCTGCAGGCTACCCTGGACGCCCTGCGCACCCTCAGCGCCGGCGCCGTGGCCGTGGCCCAGCAGGCCAAGAGCGATACCGACGCCACCGTGGCCACTAGCCGCCAGGTGCTCGCCATCGTCGCCCTGCTGGCGATTGGCGCGGCCCTGATCATCGGCGTCTGGGTCGCACGTGGCCTGCGGCGTCCGCTGCTGGCCTTTCGCGAGTCGCTGCGCCAGGTCACGGCCGGCGATCTGCGGGTCCAGTTCGATGTGCGCCGCAAGGACGAATTCAGCGAACTGGGCGGCTATCTCAACGAACTGATCCGCTCGCTGCAGACCACGGTGCAGACCCTCACCCAGTCGGCCGACGACCCCCGGGGTACCGCCCAGGCCAATGCCGACATCAGTGCCAGCACCACCCGCGCCGTGGAGGAGCAGACCGAGCGCCTCGGTTCCGCCGCCTCGGCGATGACCCAGATGGAAAGCACCGTGGCCGAGGTGGCCCAGCGCGCCCTCGACACCAAGGATGCCGTCGACCACACCTTCGAACTGAGCACCACGACCGGCACCACCGTCGCCGAGACCATCGACAGCATCCAGCGCCAGGCGCGGCAGATCCAGGTCGCCGCCCAGGCCACCGATGAGCTGCAGGGCTATGGCCAGAGCATCGACGGCATCGTCGATGCCATCCGCAACATCGCCGAGCAGACCAACCTGCTCGCCCTCAACGCCGCCATCGAGGCGGCTCGCGCCGGTGAACAGGGACGCGGCTTCGCCGTGGTCGCCGACGAGGTACGCTCCCTCGCCAGTCGTACCCAGGCCTCCACCACCGAGATCCAGCAGCAGATCGAACAGATGCAGCAGAAGATCCATTCGGTGGTGGAAATCATGGGGGTGAGTCGTGCCCAGTCCGGCGAGTGCGTGCAACTGGCCTCCTCCGCCCGGGAAGCCCTGCAGAGCATGAGCCAGGCGGTCGGCACCATCCGCGAGATGAACACCCAGATCGCCGCCGCCACCGAAGAACAGAGCGCCACCGTCCAGGAGACCAGTCGCATGATGGTGCAGATCAACGACGCCGCGCTCCGCGCCGCGGAGGGCGCCGACAGCGCCGCCCGCAGCAGCGAGGACCTTTCGCTCATGGCCAGCCGGCAGCGCGAGCTGCTGCAACGCTTCAGTGTCTGATCGGGGACCGACTCATGTTCAAGCCCAAGCTTCGTCTTCTCGCCGGTCTCGTCCTGGCCGCCACCTGGGTCAACCTGGCCCAGGCCAGCGCGCCGCTCATCGGCGTCCTGACCTCCAAACGCGACAACTTCCGCACCCTGCTGATCAACAACGTCGAGGAGCGCGCCCATACCCTGGACGCGGACCTCTTCCTGGAAAACGCCAACAGTGACAGCGCCCTGCAGCTGCGCCAGTACCGCAACCTGATCGCCGCCCACGTCGATGCGGTCATCGTCAATCTCATCGACGACAGCAACACCCAGGAGATGCTGGCGCTGGCGATGAGTAGCAAGGTGCCGCTGGTGTTCATCAACTACCGCCCCAGCGTCTCTCCCCTGCCCGCCTATGCCGGCTTCGTCGGCTCCGACGAGGTGGAAGCCGCGACGATGCAGATGGAGGAGCTGGCCCGCCGCGCCGGTTACAAGGGCAAGGTGGCGATCCTCATGGGCGAACCGGGCCACCCGGCGACCAAGCTGCGCACCGAGAGCGTCGAGAAGGTAGTGGCCAAGTATCCCGACATGCAGGTCGTGGTGAAGGCCTCGGCCAACTGGCAGCGCAGCGAGGCGACCGAACGCGTCCTGCAGTGGGTCGACAAGGGCGTGGCCTTCGACATCGTCGCCGCCAACAACGATGAGATGGCCATCGGTGCCATCCGTGGCCTGGAAAAGGCTGGCAAGCCGCTGACGAAGTATCTGGTGGGCGGCATCGACGGTACGCCCGACGGCTTGCAAGAGATGCGCGAGGGCAAGTTGGCGGTCAGCGTGCTGCAGGATGCCAAGGGCCAGGGTCAGGGCGCGGTGGACATGGCCTTGCGCCTGGCCAATGGCTCCACCAGCAGCAATCTCACCCGGGTCCCCTTCCAGCTGATCACGCCGGACAACCTGGCGTCCTTCTAGCCCGGAAAGCAGGCGAGGCCATCCGTCTCCGGTGGCCTGGCCCGTCTTCAGTACCCAGTACCAGATGCCCGATTCGCTCGGGCACTCGGGACGCCTATTTTCAGAAGCGCCAGCTGAGTCGCGCGTCGAGGTCCTGGTCCCTGGTCCGACCGCTCAGTTGTCCGTCATAACCCAGGCCCAGCGAGACCGTCTCGCTCAACGCCAGGTCCAGCGCCCCGCGCACCACCGCCGCGTCACGCGCGATGGGCGCCCCCACCACCTTGAACGCCGGGCCGCCAGCGAAGGCCGCCTCATGCTCGGGGGTGGTGTCGCCAAAGGCGTGGCGCCAGCCCAGGGTGGCACTCGGCACCAGCTTCCAGTCACCCAGCGGTTTGCTCGCCAGGCGCAGGCCGAGGGTGCTGAAGGTCACGTCGGTGTTCTGCCGCGGATTGTCCAGGTCCAGCGCCCCGCTACGCTCGTGGAAGCCGTCGGTCTGCAGGTGCACATGGGCCAGACTGGCGAAGGGCGAAAGATTCAGGCTCCCCGCCTCGATCCGATAGGCCAGCTCGCCGAAGGCCTGGGTGGTGCCGGCGTCGTAGTCCGGCGCCAGGCGCTGGTCGGTGCCGAGGATCGCCAGGTTGCGCCGTGCCTCCACCTGGTGCCAGCTATGGGCCAGGCCCAGCTTGAGGCTGAGGGCATCCCACTGTTGGCCTGCATAGAGGCCCAGGTGGTAGTCGGTGCTGTCCGCCGAGCCGGATTTGCCGCGCAGGTCGAGATCGGTGTGGCCGAAGCCCACCAGCCCGCCGACGCGCCAGCCGCCGTCCAGGGGTACGTCGCTGCCGATCAGCAGGCCGCGGCTGTGGCTGTCCAGGCTGCTGGCGTCGTGACTGCCGTCGTTGTGGCCCCAGGCGCCGAGGGCCTGGGTCCAGACCAGTCCGCGCTCGCGACTGCCGGCCAGACCCTGGATGCCGGAGCTGGACGGGAGCTCGCTCTGGGCATCGCTCAGGCGATCGCTCATGGCAGTGCGCACCAGCCGGCTGTTTTCCACCAGCACGGTCTTGGTCGAGGCGTGCAGTTCGTTGCCCAGGCTCTGGAACGTCGAGCCTGCACCCGCGGCATTGGTCGCGGCGACCTGATTCCAGAGTGCATTGCCGGCGCCGGCGCGATCCAGACCCGCAGCGGCGGCCCGGGCGTTACGGCCCTCGGCCAGGTCGGCGAAGGCCACGCCATTGCGCGCCAGACTCAGGGTCGCCTGGTTGGCGCCATAGCTCAGGGTCGGGGTCAGGAAGGCGAAGTCGGACTGGATGGGACCGAAGCGGCCGCTCAGCCCGTTGCCCGCGCTCAGCAGCTGATAGCTGCCCAGCGGCTGCCAGTAGGGGCTGGAAACCAGCGCCAGCGTGGCGCCATTGACGGTGATACCGCCCGTGGCCACCAGGCGATCGGCGCGGCCGCTGGCATCGGTCTCGACCTGGTAGACGGAGCCCTGGTCGAGGGTGGCGTTGCCTTTAACGTTGAGTTGCCCCACGGAGTTGCCGGGCGCGAGGATACCGCCCTGGGCCACGCGCAGGCTGCCGAGACTGCCATTGCCACCGAGGGTGGCGCCCGAGTTGATGGTGACCGCCGAATTGCCGAGGTTGCCGTTGATGGCCAGGCGGCCCTGGTCGACGCGGGTGGTGCCGGCGAAGTCGCTGTTGCCGGTCAGGCTCAGGGAGCCGACCCCGGTCTTTACCAGGCTGCCGTTGCCGTGCAGGTTGTTGGCCAGGCTGTCGTTGACCGACTGATCCAGCACCAGGGTGGCGTTGTCGGTGATGTCGCCGCTGCCAAAGGCCCGGGCATGACCGCGCAGGGTACCGCCATTGATCAGCGTGCCGCCGCTGTAGGTGTTGAAGCCGCTGAGGGTGAGTTCGCCGCTGCCGTTCTTGGTCAGGCTGCCAGGGCCGCCGATGTCGTTGCGCCAGGCGTCGCGGGCGTTGAAGCCACCCTGGCTGGCGTCCAGGTTGACGCTGACATTGCCATTGAAGGCGCCGTAGCCGTCGGCCGCGGCCATCAGATTGAGCCGGCCGTAGCCGTTGGATTCGTCGATGACCGCATAGCCCGAAGACAGCTCGGTGCTGGCCAGGATGTCGCGGCGCTGACTGGCGGTGAGATAGGGAAAGCGCGTTTCCAGCAAGACCTCGGCGTTGACCGGCACCACCGGCGCCAGGTTGGTCGGGCCGACGGGGGCGAAGCCGTAGGTCAGGCGGGCGGTGTACAGCGCCTTGTCCTGGGCATGCTGGGATTGCCGATCGGTGGCTGGATCGATCCTGTCCACGCAGTTGTTGATGTCGCCGCCACATTGCTGGGCGAAGTAGGCCTGGGCCTGGGCGAAGGCATCGCTGCGCAGCTGGGCGTTATTGACCAGGTTGTCGATGGCGAAATAGGTGGCGGTGATGCGCCCGCCGATCACGTCCAGCGGCGAGTGCATGCCGGCGACGATGCGGTTGTTGCCCAGCTCCGAGGCGCGGAACAGTTCCTCGCCCAGGCGCTGGGGCACGGCATAGCCGAAGCCGATCCCGGCGAGATAGGCGGCGTTGGTGTGGCCGCTGGGAAAGCCGCCGTCGCTCTGCGGTGTGGTGCTGAGGGCAGGGCGCAACGACAGCGGCACGATGTCCACGCCCGCCTGGCGCCAGGGCCGCGGATACTGGTAGGCATTCTTGGCCGGGGTGGTGGAGGCATCGTTGCGGATCGCCTGGACCAGTTGCACCACCTTGCCCAGCTGCGAATTGGCGTCGCCGGCACCGTTGCCGTTGTCGCTGTACTTGGTGGTCTGGGTGGAGGCGTCGAACACCGGGATGGTGGTGAAGGCGCCGGAGCCGGCCAGGTAGCCATTGGCCAGGGAACCCAGGCCGCTGATCAGGCTGTAGCTCTGGTCGCGGCGGTCATCGTAGTAGGCCGCTATCTCCTGGGCCTGGGTGCGGGTCTTCGCGAGGTCGACCACGTACTGGATATTGCGCTGCAGAATGGGCGCCCCGAAGGCGGTGGGCGTGCCGGTGTTCCAGCTGGCGCCGGGCGTCCAGAGCTTGTTGTAGCCGGATAGCAGATCGACGCCATTGATGGCGTTGTTGCCCGAACGGCTGGCTGCCTGCACCGAAAGTGCCAACAGCGACGCCGCGAATGCGATCGTCAACACCGCGGGTTTGTTACCTGAACGTTTCACCAGCGCTTCCCCTTGGGCCTGTGGATACAACTTGTTACAAGCTGTCTTGGGGCGGCGAGCCTAGAGCGGTGATGTGACGGTGTGGCGGCGGTTCGAAGGCAGTTTTACGACATCTTATGAAGCCCAGCACCACGACTCGCAGGCCGCAGCGGCAACGGTGCCTCGTATGTGGTGAGCGGGTCCTAACCGAGGCGCAACCTGTCCAGATCGCACCAGAGGTGCAGCTTGGTGAACCAGGTATCTCCCACGGCGACCGCCAGCGGCTCTCTGCCGAAGACGCTGAAGCCTGCCTGCTCGTACAGCGCCAGAGCGGCCTGATTGCCCTCGGTGACCGTGAGCTGGACGACCCTCAGGTCGGGCCAGGTCGCTGCCTGGGCCAGCAATTCGCCGAGCAGACCTTTCGCCAGGCCCAGCCGCCGGTGCCGATCGGGCACGTACAGGCCGAACAGGGTGGCCTTGTGCCGAGCCTTTTCCCGCGTCTCGCGGCTCAGCCCCACCACGCCCAGCAGCTCCGCGCCCTGGGTCGCGCCCCAGACCCGCTCCCCTGCTCCGTCACCCTCCTGCAGACGACGCTCCCACCACCCGAGCGGCAGCCCGGCCCGCTCTGCAGGACTGGAGGTGAAGGCTTCCGGATGCCTGGCATAGGCGTCCAGCATCAATTGGCGATAGGCGGGAGCCCAGGTCGGGCCCAGACGCTGGATGTTCATTGCCAACCTCCCTTTCAATCGACAATCCGCTTACCGAAGCCAGGGCGGATGCACTGGACGAGCCTGTCGCGTCCGCTCAGAAATCGTCGTAGCAGACCTTCCAGAACAGGTCGATGCTGCCGTCGTCACGGTGGGCCACGATCAGCCCCTCGGTCTCCTCGAAGGCCTCGAGCAACAGCGCCCAGTCTTCGCTGCTGGCCTCCAGGCGCTCCACATGGACGTGCCTGTCGAGGACCCCGCGGGCGTTGTTGACCAGCCGCGAGACCCTCATCGTCAGACGGTCATAGGAAGTCAGCTGAGACGACTGGCTGTATGCCATGGGCGCAGCCTCCATACCTGTTTTTTTATACAGTATTTCCTGATTCGGGTAACTGGCAAGTTGCTGTCCGCTCCGGTCCACCAGCGAACAGTCCACGCCCTTGTCCCGGACCCTACCCGGCTTGTATCCGGCTGACCAGGCGGATACCCGAGCTCCCCTCGGCAGGCCAGGCGCCGTCCATCCATAAATTGACACCAACCATCCCCAGGAAAGATGTGACATGGATCACTTTTTCGCCGTTATGGTCAGACTTACCCGCTATGTCCAGGTCGCCCCTGGCGGGCACTCGCACCTGCCTTCGCCTCGGCGATTAACCGACGGCCCTGGAGGCTACGTCCAGGGTGGCAGGTATTCAGCGTCCGTCCGCGGGCGAAAAACTATCGCGATAACAATTACCGCATGTCCGCCGGAGACTCGTCCTCGCCGGCCTCTATCCAGGTAGTCCTCATGCAGCACAATGGCTGGAATTTCCTCAGCAACATCAGCGTCCGGGCCAAGCTGGCGCTTGGCTTCTCCCTGCTCATCGGCATGATCCTGCTGGTGGCCTACACCGGCTGGCAAGCCACGGACGCCCTGCGCGATCGCAGCGAACGAATCGGCGACATCTCCGGCTACAGCACTCTGGCGCGCGACATGCGCATCGAGCGCCTCGTCTATATCGTCAAGGCCGACGATGCCCAGGCGGCAAAATGGCTGGCCGCACTGGACAAGATCGAAGCTCAGTTGCAGAGCATCGTCCCCAACTTCAACTCGAAGGCCAACGAAGCCCTGCTGAGCGAAGCCCAGGGCGCACTCAAGCGCTATCGGGACTTCTACACCCAGGTCGTGACCGCCACGCGGGAGCGTGCGGCGATCCAGCAGGCGGCGACCGCCACGGCGGAAGCGGCCAACACCTATGTGTTGGCCTTGGCCACGGCGGCCAACGCCCCGGATGGGCGAGTCGAAGACCGCCAGCAGGTGGCGGCCCTCTTCATCGACCTGCAGCAGATGCGCATTGCCCTGCGCAGCTATGCCACCACGCCTACCAAGGAAAGCGAGGCCGCGGCCCAGGGTGCCCTGGACGGTATCCAGGCAAAGGTCAAACGACTCGCCACGACCAGCGCCTTGCCGACCGAGACGCTGCAGACGCTTGGCAAGGAACTCGCCGGCTACCAGCAGCGCCTGCAACAGCTGATCACCGCCCAGGTCCAGGTGGATCAGGGCCAGGCCGGTATCACCACCACCATCACCACGCTGCTGTCGGTGGCCGACAAGCTGACCGCGATCCAGAAGGAATTCCAGCTGGCGGATGTGAGCGGTGCACGTCAGCTGTTGCTGGTATGGCTGGCCATCGCGATCGCCCTGGGCCTGCTGGGCGCCTGGCTGATCACCCGCTCCATCGTCCGCCCCCTGAAGGACACCGTTCTGCTGGCCCAGACGGTCGCCAACGGCGACTTCACCCATCAGCTGGAGGTGACCCGCAAGGATGAACTGGGCGCGCTGCAGCTCAGCATGCTGCAGATGACCACGAACCTGCGTGGACTCATTGGCGAGATGAAGGACGGCGTCGTCCAGGTCGCCAGTGCCGCCGAGCAGCTGTCGGCGGTGACCGAGCAGACCAGCGCCGGCGTGCAGGCGCAAAAGATCGAGACCGATCAGATCGCCACCGCGATGCAGGAGATGACGGCGACCACCCACGAGGTGGCGCGCAATGCCGGGGCAGCCGCCCGCTCGGCACAGGAGGCCAGTCAGCAGGCCCAGCAGGGCGACCAGGCGGTCGACAAGGCCGTCGCCCAGATCGAACTGCTGGCGCAGGAAATGGCATCCACCAAGACGGCCATGGCCACCCTGCGTGGCCATGCCGACAGCATCGGCGGCGTGCTCGACGTGATCAAGGCCGTCTCCGAGCAGACCAATCTGCTGGCGCTCAATGCGGCCATCGAAGCCGCTCGGGCCGGCGAGGCGGGCCGCGGCTTCGCGGTGGTCGCCGACGAGGTCCGCGGCCTGGCCCAGCGCACCCGCTCCTCGACCGACGAGATCGCCCAGCTCATCACCGGCCTGCATCAGAGCACCGATCGCATGGCGGCCGTGCTCGACCACAACGTGCAGTTGACCGACAGCAGCGTCGGCCTGTCGCGCGAGGCGGGCGAAATGCTCAAGCGCATCACCCGCTCGGTCAAGGACATCGAATCGATGAACGATCAGATCGCCTGCGCCGCACAGCAGCAGGGTGCGGCGGGCGAAGAGATCAGTCGCAACGTCACCAATGTCCGCGACATTTCCGACCAGACGGCGGCCGCCAGCGAAGAGACGGCGTCCTCGAGCATGGAGCTGGCCCGCATCGGCGTACGCCTGCAGGAGATGACCACCCGCTTCAAGGTCTGAAAAAAGCCCAGCCCCCTGCCACAGCGGCCTGTGACAGGGGGCTCGGACCGTCAGGTTCTCCAACTCAACCACTGGTCATCTGGGACGAATCTCCAAACGAGAAGGCGGTCACAGAATGCCATCATATTGCCATTACACGTCTATCTTCGGACGTCGTTATCCACCCTGTCAGCCCGGGCTTGCCATGAAAACCTCCCCAGAGCTGGGTCGGCTCGTCGATCAAACGCTTGCCCAGCCGGTCGGGCCCTTTGCCTTCGCCCCGGTGCTGGAGCGCCTGTTTCAGCTGGACATCCATAAGCAGCGCACGCGTCACCTCACGCGCTGCCTGCTCATCGGCACCCTGAGCTACAACAGCTTTCTGATCTGGTGGTGGCTCCTGCTGCAAGACGCCCTGCCCTGGGCGGCCGCCCAGATGCTGGGGATCGCCACCCCCTTCGCGCTGTTGGTCGTGGTGCTGCTGCGCGGGGTACCGACGCGCTGGCGCGAAACCCTGGCCTCGCTGCCGTTCTATGTCGGCCTGCTGGTGGTCTACAACCTGGTGATCAACGGTCCCTCGGGCAGGGAGATGAACCAGACGCTGTTCATCTTTACCTGGCCGCTGATGCTGGCCTTCGTCAACACCTGCATGAAGAGTCCGCTGCTGCCGGCCCTGCTGTTCAATGGCTTCGCCCTGTCGGTGATCGCCCTTGCCGTCCATGAAGCGCCAGTGTCACCGATCGTGGGTGGGCTGATGATGACCAACGCCATCGTCATGGCCTTCTTTTCCCTGTTGGCCAGCTACTGGCTGAACGTCGAAGGGCGCCGCTCCTATCTCTACAAGCTGCGTGAAGAAGTCCGCCTGGCGTCACTCAATTCGGCCAACCAGGATCTGCAGATCCTCTCGGAAACGGATTCCCTCACCGGCCTCGCCAATCGGCGTCAGCTCCATCTGCTGCTGGAGGCCTTCTGGCAGCGGCGCCTGGCCGGCGAACAGGGGGCCGTGCTGCTGATCGACGTGGATCACTTCAAGCGCTACAACGACTACTACGGCCACCTTGCCGGGGATGATTGCCTGCGCACCGTGGCCAAGGCCCTGGCGGTCGGGTTGGGCCCGGGTGACCGGGTCGGTCGCTATGGCGGCGAGGAGTTCGTCGTGCTGCTGGAGCGGATCGGTCCGGCCGCCGCGCTGGACGTCGCCAAGACCATCCTGCAACGCGTTCGCGACCTGCGGATCCCGCACCAGGGCCGCCAGGATGACAAGACCCAGGTCACCGTCAGCATCGGCATCGCCCGCAGCGGTCTTGCCGGCCTGAGCACCGCGGAGGACCTGCTCGACTGTGCGGATCGCGCCCTCTACCGCGCCAAGCGCGATGGTCGTGACCGGGTCTTCGAGGGCGGCATCGATGCCATCCTCGGCGCGCCCCTGGACCATGCCGAGCTGCTCACGCCGGAAGATGTCCGCAAGGGGCTGGTGGGCAACGAATTCCTGCTGCACTACCAGCCCATCTACCGCGTCGAGCCCAGGCAGGTGACGGGTTACGAGGCGTTGCTGCGCTGGCAGCACCCAACCCTGGGCCTGGTCTCGCCCGAGGTGTTCATCCCGCTGGCCGAACAGGGCAACTTCATCATCGCCTTGGGCGAATGGGTGGTGAAGGAGGCCTGTCTCGCGGCCAGTCAGTGGCCCCCGCACCTGAGCGTCTCCATCAATCTCTCGCCGCTGCAATTCGCCGATCCCATGCTGCACGAGCGGGTGTCCGCGGCCCTCAGACTCTCGCGCCTGGCGCCGAATCGTCTGGTGCTGGAAGTCACCGAAGGGGTGGAACTGGTCATAGATACCCGGACCCGCCAGTCCTTCGCCCTCCTCCAGCTGCTGGGCATCCGCATGGCCCTGGACGACTTCGGCAGCGGCTTCGCCGGCCTGGGCCCCATCCTCGAACTGCCCTTCCAGTTGATCAAGATCGATCGGCGGATCCTGGCGATCCAGGATGAGGAACAGCGCGGCGAGGTGCTGAGCTCCCTGTTGCTGCTGGGCAAGGCCATGAAGCTGGAGGTGCTCTGCGAAGGCGTGGAAACCCCGGAACAACTGGCGCTGCTGCAGCAGCTGGGGGTCCGGCTCGCCCAGGGCTATCTGCTGGGCAGGCCGGCGGCCGCGCCGAGCGGTCAGCAATTGCAGCTGATGGCGTCCCTGGAAGCCTGAGGCCCAGCCGCTGGCCGCCCATGACGGCAGCCTGCAGAGCGGCCACCGGCCCGTTTAGAAGATCGCCAGGCTATCCAGGACCGCCGTGTAGAGCGCGGTCCCGTAGGTGACCACGCCGAGCGGCACCCCCACGGCGGCGCCCAGGATCAGGGCGCAGACCAGCAGCGCCACCAACGGTATCCCGAACACGGGCTGCACCAGAAAGTGGTCAGGGTCGGTCTGCCCGGCCGCCTTGGCCTTGGACGCCGCTGCCGGGTTGCCGGCGTCGGAACGGGAGCGCGTGGCGGGCGCAGGCTGCTCACGCCCGGGCCTGGCCTTGCCTTCCATCTCGATCAGGTTGGCGATATCGGCGAGGGTGCCGCTGTTGCGGGTGATCTGCTCATGAGCAGCGCGGAGGGAATCGGGCTTGGCCGTGCGGCCTGCACCGCGAGGAGGTCTTCGTGAGGCGGTCATAGTGCAAGAAACGGCGGAGAAGGCGCTTAGAATGACACAGACTGAGGTTAGGGTTGTTAACCTTAACCGCGTGCATGGCTAATTGCCACCACCTCTTTTCCTGCAGCAAGCCCTGGGTGCGCAATGAGTGCCCAACGGCCCTGGTTCCGGCAAGTCAGAGGCGGCCTGGGTACGAATCTGCCTGAGCGCCTTTCGACAGACCGACAACTCGCCTCAGGAGGACCTCAGGGTGCTGACTTCGCCGGTACCTGCTTGAGCAGCGGAACGCTGATTTCTTCTTCGGCCTCGAGCGCGGCCAGCGCCAGGTGAATGGCTTCGAGCCGCTCCTGTGCCGAGTAGTCTCCCCCGTCGTCAGGCAGCTCCAGCTGTGGCTCGGAGCCGCCAGGGGTCGGCCATTCGCAGGCGTCCGCGTGGCCTGCAGCGAAATGGCGGGCCAGGGTTTCCAGCGAAGGATTGGGCTGAGGTTCTCCCGCTTCATTCGGCCGAGCGGACTCGCTCGGGCCCGGCTTGTCCCCGGGCTCGGGCGCAGCGTCCTGCTGGACGTATAGAGCTACCGCTGTCCCCTCGCCCTGACCCTTAGCAGTCAACGCCGCCTGGGTGCGCGCCAGTTCGAGGGTGGGCACTATCCCGGCCTGGTACAGGGCCAACAGCTCGGCATCGACATAGCCCAGCAAGAGGTAATTCGTTGACGTTTCACTGCCATCTGCCCGCATCTCAGTGCTTCCTGAATCGGTTGAAGAATCGCGCTCGTGGGCCGCGCAGTCGAATGCCGCAACCGGCATTCTGCCGGCAATGCCGATCGCGCGACAGGAAGGGTCGCTCACGCGAGGAGACCGCTGCGCTTTCAAGGCAGCCAGGACGCAGCAACTCCGCTCGCGGAGACCGCGCTCAGCAGGCCGAGCAGCGGGGTCTTCCGACGCCCTCACCAGCCTTGCCGTGCTGAGTGAGGTGCTGCAAGAACAAAGGCAACCGGGATGCTTGGCCGCAGTCGGCCAGGTCTAGCGCTGCACGGCGATGCACTTGATTTCCGCGAGGAGTCCGGCATGGGCCAGTTCGGCGACGCCGATGCAGGTCCAGGCGCACGTCCCCCTGGGAAAAAGCGCATCCTTCACGCGCCTGAACACCGGCATGTGCCTGGGCAGGTCGACGTGGAACGTCGTCAGCTCGACCACGTCCTCGAAGGTGCAGCCACCCGCGGCCAGTACAGTGCGAAGATTTTCCCAGGCCGCCCGGAATTGCTGCTCGGGGTCCTCGATAACCTCCAGGTCCGGCGTGCGGCCCACCTGCCCTGCGCAATAGAGCGTCTTGCCGACCTTCACGGCGGGGACATAACCCGCACGCTCCACGAGCCGGCTCATGCTGTCAGGGATGATCAACTGGCGGTCTGTCATTGTTTCGCGCCCACGGCCACGGAAAGCTCAGGCTAACAACCTTGGCGTTCCGCCGCCTAGTCCAGCCTTTTCTTGGGCTATGTAGAGCGCCTGTTCGCTCAAGCCCCGCTCCAGCCGCCCGAGGTGACGACCGCGCAAGGAGAGGCGAATACGGTCAGGGCCACTCATCCCGCAGACGACTGTCGCTTTCGGCGGGGCGCGCGTACCGGCCGCTCCGACTCAAGCCTAAAAAGCCAAAATCAGCTAAAACCAGCGTCCTAGACAGGTTTCTCTCAAGTTAGCGTGATTATTGCCGTTACGTTTCTCACACTCCTCAACCGGTACATGGATATGACCCTTCGCGCGTTCAACATCGCCACCCGCAGCCTGCTGTGCTTCGGCCTCCTCGCCTTGCTGGTAGCCGGGCTGGGTATTTTCGGCATCACCCAGATGGCGCAGATCAGGGACCAGAGTCTGGTGATCGAAACGAGCAGCATCCCGGGGATCGTGGAAGCCGATAACCTGGCCCTGCAACTGGCCCGGACCCGCATCGAGGTGCTGCGCCTGCTGGCCATACCTGATGCCGCTACCGTCGCCAACACGCGCAAGAAGATCGAGAGCATCAGTGGCGAGGTCGCCGACGCCTTCGGCCGCTATGCCGGCATGGTCAGCTCCGACCGTGAGCGCCAGGCCTTCGAGACCCTGCGCCAGGTCCACCGGGACTACCTCAACAACGTCAACCAATTGGCCGATCTGGTCGCCGCCGGCAAGGTGGAAGAAGGTCGGGCCCTGGTGCAGGCGGCCATGGCCCAACTGGGCGCCAAGATGAACGAGAGTACCGAGGCCCTGCGCAAGGTGAACCAGGAGGACGTCAAGGCGGCCACCGAGGACGCGGGCATCACCTATAGCCACTCCAAGACGATCACCTGGCTGTCCATCGGCCTCGCGCTGGGCCTGACCCTCCTGCTGGCCTGGCGCATGACGGTCAGCCTGACCTACCCCATAGCCACCGCGGTGGCCGCGGCCAGGGTCATTGCCAGCGGCGACCTGACCCAGACCCTGGACGCCCGTGGTCACGATGAGGCTGCCCAACTGCTGCAGGCCATGCAGCAGATGCAGACCAATCTGCGCGACACCCTGGGCCATCTGGGCCAGTCGGCCACCCAGCTGGCCTCCGCCGCCGAGGAAATGACCGCCGTCATGCAGGAGAGCGCCAACCGCCTGCAGCAGCAGAACAGCGAGATCGAGATGGCCGCCACCGCGGTGACCGAGATGAGCCAGGCGGTCGAGGAAGTGGCCGGCAACGCCACCTCCACCTCCACCGATTCGCGCCAGGCCGCGGCCAGCGCGCGTGACGGCCAGCAGCAGCTGGGCAATACCCTGGTTGCGATCGAGACCCTGACCGACAACGTGATGAGCGCCAGCGATCGCGCTCGCGAGCTGGCCGAACAGACCCGCAATATCAGCCAGGTCCTCGACGTCATCCGCTCGGTGGCCGAGCAGACCAACCTGCTGGCGCTCAATGCGGCCATCGAGGCCGCGCGGGCAGGCGATGCCGGTCGCGGCTTCGCGGTGGTGGCGGATGAGGTCCGGGGCCTGGCCCAGCGTACCGGGGACAGCACGCGCGAAATCGAGAAGATGATCGGCAGCATCCAGCACGGCACCGGCCAGACCGTGAATGCCTTGCTGACCAGTGCCGACCAGGCGCGCCAGACCCGCGAACAAGCGCAGGCCGCCAGTGGCGCCCTGGAGACCATCGCCCAGTCGGTGTCGGGTATCGATGAGCGAAATCTGGTGATCGCCAGTGCCGCGGAAGAACAGGCGCAGGTGGCCCGCGAGGTCGACCGCAATCTGGTACGGATCCGCGATCTGTCGGTCCAGACGGCGACCGGCGCGGAACAGACCCGCGCCGCCAGCCAGCAGCTGTCTGAACTGGCGGTTGAGCTGAATGGGCAGATTCGGCGATTCCGCGTGTAGATGTCGCCGAACCTCAAGATACCACCTCCCCTCCCGGGTCCTGTCGGCAACCGGCCGGCAGTCTGACGCAGGGTTGCGACCCGTCGAGTACGACCCGATCCGGGTGATACTCGACGGGCTCCGAGCCGTACCGAGCGAGCGCTAGGACGGAGTAACGATGACGTCGTTCGAGTGAGAGGACGGCGTCGCCGTGATCGGCAGAGCGCGCCAACCTGACTCCTGGACCTCTAGCTCTGCGGAACGCAGCGTCAAGGACCCCGGAGCCATCTAGACGGCCTGCGTAACGCCCTAAGTCGTCCCGGCCTGGCCGTCATACGGTGCAATACCTATCCGCCTAGCATTGGAATTAGACCAAGGTCTAATTCAGACGAACGGTCATTTATCCCTGTAAACGAATGTGTCCCTTTGCCATCCTAGAAAAGGCAGAGGGTCTTTGTAGAGCCTTTCAAACGCAGCGGAGCCCGTTGTATCGCTTACCTGCGTGCGTGCCTACACCGCCTTGCCCTCCTCCACTACCGACAGCCTTACGCGGAATTGGGAGTTTCGGATGTCAAGCCGTTCATTTGCTGATCCAAGGCACTCTGGCAATGCGCTTCCTATCTCCGTGACGGCGAGGCAGCGGCCATGATCGAAACCATTTCTCAGGCACTCGCCCCCATCATCTTCGTCACGGCCCTGGGCTGGTGCGCCGGCCGCTGGGGCATCCTGCAACAGACGGCGAGCAAGCCTCTCGCCACCTTCGTGGTCACCTTCGCCCTGCCTATTGCGCTGCTGCTCGCCGCCGCCAAAACCCGTCCCGAGCAGATTCTCAACCTGCCCTATGTGGCAACCCTGGCGTCCGGCCTGATCGGGATCTGGCTGCTGGGTCTGCTGCTCGGTCGTTACCGGGGCGGGCACACTTGGCGCGAAGCGACCATGCGCGCCATCACGGTGTCCTTTCCCAATATGGCCTACTGCGGGCCGCCCGTCCTGATCGCTGCCGTCGGCCCCTCCGCCGTGCTGGCGGTGATCGTCGGCAACCTGATCTACACCCTGCTGGTGCTCCCGCTGTCGCTGGTGCTGTTGAGCGGCGGCGGCGCGCGCCAGGCGCTCGGCAAGGCCCTGCGTCAGCCCCTGGTACTGCTGCCCCTGCTGGGCCTCGCCTGCGCGCTGCTGGGTATCCGGCTGCCGCAGCTGCTGGTGTCGGCGACGGACGAGATCGGCCGGGCAGCCGGCGGCGTTGCCCTGTTCACCCTGGGCCTGATCCTGTCTGGCATCCGGCCGAGCCTTGATCGCGACATCGTCCTCAACCTGGGGCTGAAGAATCTGCTGCAACCGCTGGTGATGCTCGCTGTGGGCCTAGCCGTCGGCCTGCAGGGCGAGCTGCTCCAGCAGGTGTTCCTGCTCGGCGTGCTGCCTGCCGCCACGGCAGCGCCCACCCTGGCCATGGCCCATGGCGTCTACAGCGAGGACGCGGCGCGCAGCGTGTTGTTCAGCACCCTGCTGGCCATCCCGGGCATAGCGTTGGGTATCGTGCTGGCCGCCCACCTGTAGCAGGCGGCGCACCCGCATTCAGGGCCTGGCGGATGCCCTGTGCCATCCGGCAAATCCGCCCACTCCGATCACTCACCCAGGCTTCAGGAGACGGAAATGGCTATTCGATGTGTACGGCTCTGGACCGGCAGCGAGGGTGATTCGCTGTTCGAGGAAGGCCATCTGGAATTGGGCGAAGGCCTGCACGGCAAGGCGTCGGGACTGCCGATCGCGGTCACCGAACTGTCCTTTCAGGAAACCACCGCGGGGGGCTCCTTCGCCTGGCACCAGGACCCGCAGCCCCAATTTGTCATCACCCTCACCGGCACCCTGGAATTCGAGGTGAAGTCGGGCCAGACCTTCGTGCTGCGGCCCGGCGACGTGTTGCTGGCCCAGGACGACACCGGCTCCGGGCACCGCTGGAAGCTGCTCGGCGACGAGCCCTGGCGTCGTGCCTATGTCATCTACGAACCCGACGCCGACCTGCGCTTCGTCCCCCATACCGCCGCCTGACCTGGAGCAACCGATCATGTCCCTGTCTTCCACGGATTCACCCGACGTCGTGCTGATCGGCGCCGGCATCATGAGCGCCACCCTGGGCACCCTGCTCAAGGAGCTGGACCCCACCCTCAGCGTGACCCTGTTCGAGAGCCTGCACGATTGCGCCCAGGAGAGCTCCCAGGGCTGGAACAACGCCGGCACCGGCCATGCCGCCAATTGCGAGCTGAACTACACCCCGCAACGGGACGACGGCAGCGTCGACATCGCCAAGGCGCTCAAGGTGAACACCCAGTTCGACGTCTCGCGCCAGCTGTGGGCCCATCTGGTCCGCAAGGGCGCCATCCCCGATCCGCAGGCCTTCATCCACGCCTGCCCGCACCTGAGTTTCGTCTGGGGCGCGGACAACGTCGCCTTCCTGCGTGAGCGCTACCGCACCATGAGCGCCCATCACTGCTATCACGGCATGGAATACAGCGAAGACCGCGCGCAGATCGCCCAGTGGGCACCACTGATCATGGAAGGCCGCAGCGCCGACGAGCCGGTGGCCGCGACCCGCATGGTGACCGGGACCGACGTCGATTACGGTGCCCTCACCCACCTGCTGGTGCGCCAGCTCAGCCAGCAGTCGGGCTTCGCCGTGCACTATCACCAGCGGGTGGTAGATCTGGCGCGTACCGACAGCGGTCGCTGGCGGGTGACGGTGGAGGACGTCGAGCACGGCGGGCGGACGGAGGTCACCGCTCGGTTCGTCTTCATCGGCGCCGGTGGCGGTTCGCTGCCGCTGTTGCAGAAGTCCGGCATCCCCGAAGGCCATGGCTTTGGCGGCTTTCCCATCTCCGGCATCTGGCTGCGCTGCGATGTCCCGGCGCTGGCCGAACGGCACCAGGCCAAGGTCTATGGCAAGGCGCCCTCGGGCTCGCCGCCGATGTCGGTACCGCACCTGGATACCCGCATCGTCGGTGGTCAGCGCTCGTTGCTGTTCGGACCCTATGCGGGCTTTTCCACGCGCTTTCTCAAGCACGGCGCCCTGACCGATCTCTTCACCTCGCTGCGCCACGACAACATCCTGCCGCTGCTGAACGTGGCCAAGGACAATTTGGACCTGACCGAGTACCTGATCGGGCAGATCTTCCAGAGCGCCAACCAGCAGTTCGCCATGCTGCAGCAATTCTTCCCCCTGGCGCTGAAGCGCGACTGGCAGGAAGCCGTGGCCGGGCAGCGGGTGCAGACCATCAAGCCCACCGGTCAGCACGGCCTGCTGAGCAAGAAGGGTGAACTGGAATTCGGCACCGAACTGGTGAGCGCTGCGGATCGGTCCATCGCCGCGCTGCTGGGCGCCTCGCCCGGTGCCTCGACGGCGGCGGGCATCGCCCTGGAGGTGCTGGAAACCTGCTTCCCGGAGCGCCTCACCGAAGACGCCTGGCTGCCGGCGCTGCGCCGCATCCTGCCCACCTACGGCCTCGATCTGAAGACCGATGCGGCGGCCTGCCGGCAGAGTCGCGCCGAGACCGCCAAGGTCCTGGGCATCGTCGACGTCTGAGACAGGCCAGCCGCAGCCCATCCCTGCCCAGCGGCAAGGCCGCTGGGCGTTGCCAGCGTGGCGGTAGCGCAGCGCGCGCAGAAGTCAGTGTCTCCGCTACCGCTACCCTCTCGGGCATCGAGTAATGACCTGGGTAATACCTGCGGCAATGCCACCCTGTTGTTCGCCGTCGGGCCTGGAGCAGGCGCGACGAGATCCTTCGGGAGATCTGCGGCAGCCAGGTTGAGATTCGGCGCCCTGGCGTTGACCACTTGGAAATCCCTGCTTCAGCGAAGGCGGCCATCCTTCGCCACCTGGCCAGAGTTCAGCAGGATGTAGTCAGTCTTCAGGATGGCCTGAATCTTCACCCATGGCGTTGATGTTGGAGAAACGCTCGACCAGGAAATCAATCAGGCTGCGTACTCGAGCCGACAGATGCAGTTGTTGCGGATACACCGCATAGATATCCGCCTGCTCGGTGTAGTCTTCCAACACGACTTTGAGGCGACCGCTGCGTACATAGCGGGCAAGATCCCATTCGGAACGCTGCAGAATCCCATACCCTTCCAGCGCCCAATTCAAGGCCACCTCGCCGTCGTTACAGCTCAGTACCCCGTGGACCTTAACATTCTGGGTTCGCCCGCCATGATTGAAGTTCCAGACGCCGTAGGTCGCCTCATTCTGGCGTAGAAAGATACAGCTATGGTTCTGCAGGTCCGCGAGTCGGGTCGGGGTGCCATGCTTTTCCAGATACAGGGAAGAGGCGCATAGCAGTCGGCGATTGGCGGCGATCTTGCGTGCGTGGAAAGCCGCATCCGGGAGGTTGCCGATGCGGATGGCCAGATCGAAACCATGGGTCGCAAGATCCAGAGGGTGATCGCTGAGCTCGAGTTGCACCTTCACTTCCGGATAACGGGTATGAAAGGCCGCTAGGGCCGGGCCGATATAGCGCCGGCCAAAACCCAGGGTCGCATTGACGCGTATCAGGCCCTTGGGTGTGGCGCGACAACTGCTGACCAGCTGCTCCACCTCATTGATCTGAGTGAGGATGCGTTCGGCGTGGCTGAAATACATCTCACCTTCAGCGGTCAGGCTCATGGAGCGGGTGGTGCGGTTGACCAGGCGAATGCCCAGGCGTGCCTCCAGCGCGCTCAGACGCTTGCTCACCGCCGGCGGCGTCACGCCCAGATCACGGGCTGTCGCCGCCAGGCTGCCCTTCTCCGCGAGCAGATGGAAGAAGGCGAGATCGAGGGTCTGACTCATTGTTAACCCAGAGTTAATTAAGTAGTAATTTCTAAGCACTCACACTGTAGCGATCACTATATATACTCCTATCACCTTCTGCTGAACAGCCTGCGGCCAGCCAGGTCACGAGCCTGCTGGCGAGCCAGATCCTGTTATCGGGACAATTACGACCGAAGCAGCTTTCAGGCGTGCGTAGCGAACTAAGAACCAGGCCACCGGATCATAGGCCCGCCTATTCCGGCGAAGAAAGTCAGCGTCGAAATGTGCCTGTTATAACCAGGCCATATCCAAACCCTTGATATTAACCGAGGAGATAGCTGCAGCCATTCCGCTCGTCCGTAAAAAGCCTGAAAGCCCAAATCGCATTAGACGAACGCATTACTGAAGATGATTGATCGCTGATCGGCTTGATTGCCTCAAGTGATGATTCAGACATCCCGCGGCCGGACAGAAAAATGTTCTCGCGATGTCTCCTGACAAAAATAACAATGCAGGATTCCATAATGAAAAAAGCGCTCGGAAAGCTATATGTACAGGTATTGCTCGCCGTAATAGCCGGCTCCCTTGTCGGTGTACTGTTTCCCGAAACGGGCGCCGCGCTGAAACCTCTGGGTGACGCCTTCATCAAGCTCATCAAGATGCTCTTGGCGCCGGTCATCTTCCTCACGGTCGTGACCGGCATCGCGGGCATGGAAAACATGAAAGAACTGGGGCGGGTCGGTTTTCGCGCCCTGATCTATTTCGAAGTGGTTTCCACCCTGGCGCTTGTCGTCGGTCTGGTGGTGGCCAATGTATTGAGCCCCGGCAGTGGAATGAATGTCGACGTCTCGACCCTGGATACCTCAAGTCTCAGCGGCTATGCCACGGCGGCCAAGCATACGTCGGCCATGGACTTCTTGATGGGCATCATTCCCCACACGATCGTCGATGCCTTCGCGAAAGGCAACGTGCTGCAGATCCTCCTGTTTTCCGTCTTGCTGGGGGTAGCCCTGGCCAATGCCGGGCCCCGGGCGAAGCTCTTCGTGGACACGCTCGACAGCCTGACGCAAGGCATGTTTCGGATCGTCAGCATGGTGATGCGCCTGGCGCCTATCGGTGCCTTCGGCGCGATCGCCTTCACCATCGGCAAATACGGATTCGGCTCGCTGTTTTCGCTGGGCAAGCTGGTGGCCTGCGTCTATCTCACCTGCGCCCTCTTCGTGATCTTCGTGCTGGGGCCGATCTGCCGCTACAGCGGCTTCAGCCTCTGGAAGTTCCTGAGGTACATCAAGGAAGAACTGTTCACCGTGCTGGGGACCTGCTCCTCCGAATCGGTGTTGCCGCAGATGATCTCGAAGATGGAAAGAGCGGGTGTATCCAAGCCGGTGGCAGGGCTCGTCATCCCATCGGGCTTGACCTTCAATCCCGATGGACAGGCCATCTATTACACCATTGCCGCCATCTTTATCGCTCAGGCGACCAACACGCCTCTGACACTGACCGATCAGCTGATCGTGTTGACCGTTCTGATGTTTACCTCCAAGGGCTCTGCGGGCGTGGCCGGCGCAGGCTTCATCATCCTCACCGCGACCCTGGCCTCGCTCGACACCATCCCGGTGGCCGGCATGGTGCTGCTGCTGGGCGTGGATCGTTTCATGTCCGAGGCGCGGGGGATCACCAACACGATTGGCAATGGAGTAGGAACCATGGCCATCGCCAAATGGGTGGGCGCCTTGGACACCGCCAAGATGAATAGAGCCCTTGATGGCGAAGACCTGGAAGAACCCCGTGATGCTGCACGATCCGAGACCGCCAAATCGGCCACGTCACCGAGCGAGACTCTCGTGCAACTGCCCGATGTTACAAGTCGGGCGCTCAAACACTGATAAAGATTCAGTTTTGTTCAGTACCTGTAGATGAAAAACACGCACTCGTTGCTCGACTCGATCTAAGAGCCAGTTTCCTGGCAGACAAAAACTCAAAGCAGGATATTGCGATGGTTAGCAAAACGCTTTACGACAAACTCTGGGATTCGCACCTGGTGAAACAGCGCGACGATGGCTCGGCGCTGCTCTACATCGACCGTCACATCATTCACGAAGTGACTTCCCCGCAAGCCTTCGAAGGCCTGCGTCTGAGTGGCCGCACGCCATGGCGAGTCGATACCAACATTGCGACCCCGGACCACAACGTGCCGACTACGCCGGAGCGCAAGGGCGGCATCGCCGCCATTACCGATCCGGTTTCGCGTCTGCAAGTGCAGACCCTCGACGACAACTGCGATCAGTACGGCATCACCGAATTCAAGATGAACGACGTTCGCCACGGTATCGTCCATGTCATCGCACCGGAACAGGGCGCCACCCTGCCGGGCATGACCGTGGTCTGCGGCGATTCCCACACCGCCACCCACGGCGCCTTTGCTGCGCTGGCACACGGTATCGGTACCTCCGAGGTCGAGCATGTGCTGGCGACCCAGTGCCTGGTCGCCAAGAAGATGAAGAACATGCTGGTTTCCGTCGATGGCCAATTGCCGTTCGGCGTCACCGCCAAGGACATCATCCTCGCGGTAATCGGCAAGATCGGTACCGCCGGGGGTAACGGCCACGCCATCGAGTTCGCGGGCAGCGCCATCCGGGACCTGTCCATGGAAGGCCGCATGACCATCTGCAACATGGCCATCGAGGCCGGCGCCCGCGTCGGCCTGGTAGCGACGGACGAAAAGACCATCGCCTACGTCGAGGGTCGCCCGTTCGCCCCGAAAGGCGTGGAGTGGGAGATGGCCGTCGAAGCCTGGAAAGATATGGTGTCTGACACCGGCGCCCATTTCGACAAGGTCGTCGAGCTGGATGCCGCGCAGATCAAGCCACAAGTCAGCTGGGGCACTTCGCCGGAAATGGTCCTGGCCGTGGACCAGAACATTCCCGATCCTGCCCAGGAGCTGGACCCGATCAAGCGCGATTCCATCGTCCGTGCCTTGAAGTACATGGGCCTGACCCCTAACCAGGCCATCACCAACATCCAGCTCGATCGCGTGTTCATTGGCTCATGCACCAATTCGCGGATCGAAGACCTGCGTGCTGCGGCCGTGATCGCCAAGGGCCGCAAAGTGGCTTCGACCATCAAGCAGGCCCTGGTCGTGCCGGGCTCGGGTCTGGTGAAAGCCCAGGCCGAAGCGGAGGGCCTGGACAAGATTTTCCTCGAAGCCGGTTTCGAGTGGCGCGAGCCAGGTTGCTCGATGTGCCTGGCAATGAACCCGGACCGCCTGGAGTCCGGCGAGCATTGCGCCTCCACCTCCAACCGCAATTTCGCCGGGCGTCAGGGAGCCGGTGGTCGTACCCACCTGGTCAGCCCGGCCATGGCCGCCGCCGCGGCGGTGAACGGTCGTTTCGTCGACGTCCGCGATCTGATCTGAAGGAGCCAAGCATGAAAGCCTTTACCCAGCACACAGGACTGGTCGCCCCTCTGGACCGCGCCAACGTCGACACCGACCAGATCATTCCCAAGCAATTCCTGAAGTCGATTTACCGGACGGGTTTCGGCCCCAATCTGTTTGATGAATGGCGCTACCTGGATGAGGGACAGCCGTACCAAGACAATTCCAAGCGGCCACTGAACCGGGATTTCGTCCTTAACGCCGAGCGTTATCAGGGCAGCAGCGTCTTGCTCGCCCGGGAGAACTTCGGCTGTGGCTCCAGTCGCGAGCATGCGCCCTGGGCCTTGGAGGAATACGGTTTCCGCAGCATCATCGCGCCGAGTTTCGCCGACATCTTCTTCAACAACAGCTTCAAGAACGGCCTGCTGCCGATCGTCTTGAGCGATAGCGAGGTGGACGAGCTTTTCAAGCAGGTTGAAGCCAATCCGGGCTATCGGCTGCACATCGACCTGCAGGCCCAGACCGTGACCCGCCCCGATGGCAAGATTCTAAGCTTCGAGATCGACGGCTTCCGCAAACACTGCCTGGTCGAAGGACTGGATGATATCGGCCTGACCTTGCTGGAAGCCGATGCGATCAGGGCGTTCGAGGTCAAGCACCGTACCCGTCAGCCCTGGCTGTTCAGAAATGCTGAAGAGCTGACACCAGCGCTCGGGTAACAGCCATAAACCTCTGATCACCCTTGTTTCAGTGACATCAGCTTCACCTTGAAATAAGCCGATATCCCCTCTCGCTCTGGTTTCAAAGACGACCTGGCGGACGACCACTCATCGCTCCGTTAAGGTCGGCTTTCAGAGAGAGAGGGGCCCCAATGGGGCCGTGGTTGCGCTGTATGGACCCTCCTTGTGTCCAATTACACCGGCGTGAAGACTGCATAAGCGATGCCGCCGCGTCGACAGATCGATGGCATCTCGAGCAGCACCCGTTCGCCCTCCTCCATATCCATCTGCTGGCCATCGTCAGGCAGATGGAGGCTGCGCGCTGCCCTCACCTCAACGCGGCCTTTCGCGTCTTCCCGCTAACGGCTGTGGGCCGCCCGACCACGTTACGCAGCACCGCCGGCGGTCAAGATCCCGTTGATGAAGCTCAGCATCGATCCGCAGCTGTGGCGAATGCTGTAGTACAAGAAGCGGATGGCTCAGGGCCCGGTGCAGCTGGCCCATTCCGTAATGGACTCGCTGGGCCGTTTGAAACCGCCCTATCGTCTGTGTTTTACCGATGGGCCTCCGCGAGTCTCTGCGCCGTCGCCGCACATTGACCGCACGTTCGATCTGCAACCCAGCTTTAATATCGCGTTAAAGATAATTGCGCTCGTGCCGACATTTGATATCAAACAGACATCACATGTCCGGCCATACCACCTACCTGGAACCGCCCTATGTCCATCCTTCAGCATCTGTCCATCATGCGTGGTCTCGACGTAATCGCTTCCGCTGTCGAGCGTCCCGAGGCCGCAGCCAGGCTCGATTCGCTCACCGGGCCAGCCCCGGTGCGCAGGGTAGCTGAAGGTCTGAAGGTACTGCTGGCTCGCCAGGGGACACTCGACGCCCAGTTGCACGAAATGCAAAGCGAGATCGAACAGCTGACCGCTCGCCTCGCCGAGCGCGAAGCCGCGGCTGACCGTTTGGCAACCCGCTTTGACCTGGTCAATCGTGCTACCAGTGAAGGCCTGTGGGATATGGAAGTGGTCGCCGGAGATCCGGTCAACCCGCGTAATGCGTTCTGGTGGTCGGATCAGTTTCGTGCCCTGCTGGGCTTTCGCAACGAGCAGGACTTCCCGAACGAGCTCGGAAGCTGGGCCAATCGGCTACACCCGGAGGACAGCAAACCGACTCTGGACGCATTCGCCCGGCACCTGAATGATCGCAGCGGCAACACCCCCTATGACATCGAGTACCGGGTAGCGACCAAGAGCGGCGAATATCGCTGGTTTCGTGCGAGCGGCGAGACCCTCCGCGACGCCAAGGGGACGCCGCTGCGTGTGGCGGGCTCCCTCAGGGACATCCATGATCAGCGCCAGCGCGATGCTGAACTCGAGGTGACCCTGACGCGTTTCGAGCTTGCCCGCGAAATGCTCAACGATGGTCTCTGGGACATGGAGGTGATAGCGGGCGATCCGGTCAATCCGCAGAATCCCTTCTGGTGGTCGCCCCAGTTCCGCCGCCTGCTGGGATTCGAGACGGTCGAAGAATTTCCCGATGTTCTCGACAGCTGGGCGTCCCGCCTGCATCCCGAGGACAAGCAACGCAGCATCGAGGCCTTTGGTGCCCACCTCAACGACCGCAGTGGCAAGACGGGCTTCGATATCACCTACCGCCTGAAATTGAAGGATGGCAGCTACCGCTGGTTCCGGGCGCGGGGTCAGACCCGACGCGCCCATGACGGCACGCCAATGCGGGTGGTGGGCGCCCTGACCGATATCCATGCGACCCATGAGCAGAATGCCCTTCGCGATTCTCAGCAGGCCCAGCATCGCGAGATGGAAGAAAACCTGAAGAACGTCACCGATATCGTCAGTTCGATCCAGGGCATCGCCGCCCAGACCAATCTGCTGGCGCTCAATGCCGCGATCGAAGCGGCACGAGCCGGCGAGGCCGGACGAGGCTTTGCGGTGGTAGCCGACGAAGTTCGCAAGCTGGCTACGCGCACGTCCGAAGCGACGCAGCGGGCGGCCACCATGATCCAACAGTGACGGTGCGCACGCCTTGGCTGCCTGGCCTGAACCGCCAACTGGCGGTGCAGTCAGCTAGAGAGAGTGCTCCAGCTCATCTTTCAGGTTGGCTTATCTGAAGGCTTCACACTGAATCTGCCCCCGCCCTGCGCGGGGGCTTTTTTTTGCCGATATGAAGCCAACCGTTCGCCACGCCGCGGCGCATGACGCCTCCCCTACCGAACACCTCTCCCCTGTGGCAGTCGAATCCGTGCCCACCGGCGTGGCGCTGACATCCGCGCCGGTTCAGACGCCCGAGGTGACGCTGCCTGTCCGGCAATCTCCAACCGTCCCTCAGGCGCCGGGCACCTTTTCGGCGACTACCGTACCGGTAGCCGTTCCACCCCAGGCGAGGGGGGCACCCTCTGAGGGTCTAGTGCGGGATACGTTTCAGCGTTGGCAGCAGGCCTGGCCTTCTAGCGTACAACCCAAGGCCGGCGGCACGCCTGACTGGGCGATTACACCTCAGGACAAGGACTCCTCGCAGCCGGGAGAACGTTTTGATTTTCCTGACCATAGGCCTGAAACGCAAAAACCCTCCTTGCGGAGGGTTTCTGGTGAAGATGGTGGGTCGTGTGGGATTCGAACCTACGACCAATTGGTTAAAAGCCAATTGCTTTTGACCCATCACTGCACCCAGGCGCGACGCGCCTCTCAGTGAAAACAAGCGGCCTCTAATGAACCCATTAGAGGCTGCAAATTTGAAAACTACATCCAAGATTTCGGGCAAGGGCGGCACCGGAAAAACCACGTCGGTAGCCAACCTAGGCGCCTTCTGCGCCGATGCCGGGCTCCGTACCCTACTGATCGATCTGGACCCCGTCCAGCCTTCCCTCTCGTCCTACTACGACCTCGTCGAGCCCGCCCCCTGCGGCGTCTTCGAGCTGATCGCCAGCAACGAGACCCGCCTCGACCGCATTGTCTCCAAGACGAATATCCAGAACCTGTCGCTGATCTATTCCAACGATCCGCACAACCACCTGATCAACCTCCTCCTGCAGGCGCCTGATGGTCGGCTTCGTCTGGCTCATCTCAAGGACATCTTCCAGGATGACTTCGACCTGGTGCTGATCGATACGCAGGGCGCCCGTACCGTGCTCCTCGAGATGGTGATGCTCGCTTCGGATCTCGCCGTCTCCCCCCTTCCCCCTGAAATGCTGTCCGCCCGCGAATTTAACCGCGGCACATTGCAGATGCTGGAGGGGCTTCGGCCCTACGCTCGCCTTGGGCTGCCGATACCGCCCATCAAGGCCGTAGTGAACGGCCTTGATCTCACCTCAGACGCTCGTCAGCTGGATGCGACGATCCGCCAGACCTTCAGAGATCACCCCGACATTCAGGTCACAAGAACCATCATTCCTAAGGCGGTCGTCTACCGAGAGTCCGCGACCTGTGGCATCCCAGCTCATCGGCTTGAGTACCGCCAGCCTTCTGACCGCAAGGCCCCGGCGGCCCTGCAGGTCATACGTGACCTCGCCATCGAACTCTTCCCAGAGTGGACTGACCGCTTCATGGCCATGAACGAATCGGCCGTGCATGCCCTGGTGAAAGAGGGCAAGTGAGATGGACGCCAATAAGCAGAAGATCCTGGAGCGCGTCGCCAAGTGCTTCGCTCTGGCCAAGGACGCCGGCGCCGCGCCGAACGAAGCTGAGATCGCGCTGCGTCAAGCACGTAAGCTCATGCAGCAGCACAACCTCATGGACGCTGACGTCCAGGCAGTGCTGGCCAGCGAAGCAGTCGTTGCCACCGGCACCCGCAAAGCGCCCGCCCATTGGCTTCACCAGCTCGCACTGGTGTGCGCCCAGGCATTCGATTGCGATCCCCTAGCCTTTCGCGATCAGCACCTGGGCTGGGCCTTCAAGTTCGTCGGTATCGGTGTTGGGCCTGAGATGGCCAGCTACGCCTATTCCGCCCTCCACCAACAGCTCCTGGCCGCTCGCAAGGTGTTCGTCCGCAGTCAGACTCGTTGCAAGCTGGCCACCAAACGCCGTCGTGGCCAGGTCTTCGCCGAAGGCTGGATCGAAGCAGTCAGCGTCAAGGTCCACCAGTTCGCCAAGGGCAAACCAGATGAGACCCAGCGCGTCATCGATGCCTACCTGGCCGTTCACCATCCTGACCTGACCACCGTGGAGCTCGAGCATCTCGAGGCCAAAGGCCACGACGTGCGGGCGCGCTACCAAGGCTACGAGTTGGGGACTCAAGCTCAGCTCCACCGCGGCGTTGGCCAGCGCCGCGACCAGCTGGCGCTGGGAGGTCGGCCATGAGCGTCGCTCAGCTCCTAGAAGTCCCTGCCCACGATCACACCGTGCATGTCTCAGACGCTGAGCGCGTAGCAGCCAGCTTGGTCCCGCCTCACTCTCAAGAGGCCGAGCAGTCCGTCCTGGGCGGACTGATGCTCGACAACAGCACTTGGGACCTGATCGCTGACGTGTTGCTGGAGGAAGACTTCTTCTTCCGGCACCACCAGCTCATATTCCGGCGAATCGCCCTGCTCGCCTCGCAGTCGCGGCCCTTCGATGTCGTGACCCTCGCCGAGGTGATGCCCGACGTCGACGAGGTGGGCGGCCTGGCCTATCTGGGAACCTTGGCCAAGGACACCCCCTCGGTGGCCAACATCGTCGCGTACGCGGAGATCGTCGCCCAGCGAGCGCACCTGCGCCGCCTCATCCTGCTGGGCTTTGCCAGCAGCCGCGAGGCGTCAGCACCAGGTGCCAATGCCGCCGAAGTGCAGGAGCAGACAGAGCAGCGTCTGTTCGCGCTTGGCCAAGACCGCAAGGGTGCCGAGTTCTGCAACGTCACTGCAACGTTGAGCAAGCTGATCGACACCATCGACGAGCGCTTCAACAACCCTATGCCGGTGACGGGCGTTCCCTCAGGTCTGAACGATCTGGATGTCCTCACCTCGGGATGGCAGGACACGGACCTGATCATCGTCGGTGCCCGCCCAGCCATGGGCAAGACCGCCTTCTTGCTCAACTGCATTACCAGAGCGCTCCAGCATACGCAGAACAAATCGGTACAGGTCTACAGCCTGGAGATGCCGGCGGAGCAGCTGATGCTTAGGCTAGTGGCGATCATCGGCCGTATCGATGCCACCAAGCTCAAAAGCGGCCAGTTGGAGGATGAGGACTGGCCGAAGCTGACCATGGCCGTCAACACCATCAACAGCTTTGGCGATCGCCTGGTCATCGACGATGAGGCTGGCCTGTCCCCTACGATGCTGCGCGCCAGAGCCCGTCGCGCCGCACGTCGTTTCGGTCCGCCTGCCCTGATCCTGGTCGACTACCTGCAGATGATGCGCTGCGAAGGCCAGGAGAACCGTGCCAACGAGATCGCCGAGATCTCTCGCTCGCTCAAGGCGCTCGCCAAAGAGATGAAGTGCCCAGTCATCGCGCTCTCCCAGCTCAACCGGGGACTGGAGTCTCGACCGAATAAGCGGCCTGGCCTTGCCGATCTGCGTGAGTCCGGCGCCATCGAGCAAGACGCGGACGTGATCATGTTCCTGTACCGCGACGAGTACTACCACCCGGAAACCGAGTTCAAGGGCATTGCTGAGCTGATCGTTGGCAAACACCGCAACGGCGAGGTCGGCACGGTTCGCGCCGCCTTCATCGCCAAGCAGACGCGCTTCGAGAACCTGAGCGCTCAGGCCTGGCAGGAGATGAATGCATGAATCTCCTGACCGATGCCCTCGTGCCCGCTACCGATGAGGCACACCCCTCTTCCCTGCCCTTCCCCTCGATCGTTCGCCGGCGGGAGCCGGCAAGGAGCCGCTCGATGAGCCCGCAAGCTATGTTGTCTGGGGTTACTCACCAGTGCCGCCACTGCGGCCATCACTTCTGCCGTCGCTCCCTCACCCCAGATGAGTTCCTCGTCTGCAGCGTATGCCATTCGTTCGATGTAGAACCCCTGGAGCCTGTAGAGCATCCCGAGCCTGGCCCTTACCACGAAACCACAGTGGTATTCCGCGTAGCCGGCTCCCGCAATGACGCGGCAGGGCTGATCAAGACCCTGGACCTGCTGTTCAAGGACGATGGTCTGGCCGAGATCGTCGCCATCGAATCGGGCAACCAGCTCCAGCAACGGGCGGGAGGCCAATGACATGCTCTCCCATCACACCCCTGAACAGGATCTCCCTTCCCATACCGATCGCGAACGTGACCGCCAGAGGCTGGATGCAGCGCTGAACGACTTTTTGGCCAAAGGTGGCCAAGTCGTCGAAGTGGAGCCGACCGAGCGCGCTGTCGGCGGCCCTAGCTTCGTCATCAGCGCGCAGCGCGAGGAGCTGCGCCAGCTCGCCGAGGCCAAGCCGGCAACCGAAGTTTCAGATGAGGACCTGGTGCGGCTCCTTCGAGCCCGCGCCTTGCTCGGGGATACCCTTCGCACTGCATCCAAGCGCTTGCAGCAGCCCCTGGATCGCTGTCATGCCCTCGCCCGAACGCATCGCCTGCCTTTCAAAGTGGGGTACGTGAAAGGGGGTAGCCGCACATGACGACGCCCGCTCATGCGCTACGTGGTGCCAACAAGAACCTGCAGGACCTGGTGGCGTTCGCCCTGGACGAGGGCTGGATCGTCGCCCGTACCAAGGGCGGCCACGTCAAGTTCTTGAAAGTTGGCTACTGCCCCATTTTCACGTCTTTCACGCCCAGCGATCGCCGCGCCGGCCTCAATGCCCGCGCCCAGCTGCGCCGTGCCCAGCCTATGAACGAATTGGACCAGACCCTATGACTACCGCAACCAAGCGCAAGCCATCCGTACGGAAATCTGCAACAGAGGATGAGAAATTCGTCGTCCGCTTTCCCAAGGGCCTCCGCCCTCAAATCGCTGAGGCCGCCAAGCAGGCCCATCGGTCGATGAACGCCGAGATCATCAGCCGCATGGGCCGCACGCTCGAGCTCGAGGATGAGGTGTTTCGTCTGCAGCGCGTCATCGACCAGCTGCTGGCGGCGAATGATGAGCCCAGCCGGCCCGCAGCTCGTGCTGCTCAGGAGATCCACGCATGAGCAAGCCCAGCAACGAAGCAATCACTCAGCGTCTGCTTGCCGGCGGCTTTGCCGGATCGAGCCCTCCTGTCGCACGCCTGGCGGATCCGATCAAGGAAACGCCAATGGTCCTGACGCTGGACCAACTAGCGCCCTACGACCATAACCCTCGCAGAACACGTAACCCGATGTTCGATGACATCAAGGCCTCCATCTTTGCGAGAGGTCTCGACCAACCGCCCCCAGTTACTCGCCGCCCAGGAGAGGAGAAGTTCATAATTCGAAGTGGGGGTAATACTCGTTTGGCGGCTTTGAATGAGCTTTGGCAAGAAACCAAAGACGAGAGATTTTTCCGCATCAGCTGCCTGTTCCGGCCCTGGGGTGACCGCGGCGAGATCATCTCGATGACAGGCCATCTGGCTGAGAATGATCTACGCGGCAACCTTATGTTCATCGAGCGAGCGGTGCATCTTGATGCCATTAAGCAGCGGTACCTGGACGAATCCCCCGAATCGCTATCACTGAGAGAGTTCTCAAGGAAGCTCAAAGAGGATGGTTATTCGATCTCCCACTCGCATCTATCGAAGATGCAAGATGCAGTGCGACTGCTGTTACCGGCTATTCCCAGTCTGCTCTACTCAGGACTGGGCAAACATCAGGTCGAAAAGCTACTGACATTGCGCAGCTGTAGCTTGAAAGCATGGGTGAGCTTCAATGGTCAGGAAAGCGATTTTGAGCTGCTGTACCAAGATGTGCTCAATGGATTCGATGGCTCGACCGACAATTTCGTATTCGAGACCATCCAGGACGAGCTGATCGGCCAGATACGCAGAGCGCTGAACGTCAGCTACGAAGAAGTACTCAAGGCTATCCTTGATCACCAAGACAGTAGCCGCCGCTCGCAGCTCGTGGGGGTGCAGGTTCCCGATGGCCAAGCTCCGCAGGTTTCTGCTGTCGGTGCCATACCTCCTGCCCCTGGCGGCACACTGGAACAGCCACCAGGAACGCCCAGCAAGCAGAAGCAGGGAGTTGCCTCTCCTTCCACACCACCGCCACTCCCTGAGCGTAGCGGTGGCTCCGGTGCAGTCGACACCACTCTGCCGCAACACACCCCGCCGGATCCCGAGCAGCTATCCGAAGAAGAGCGTGCTGCTCGACTGAACGGTCACATCGTCACGCCCGATGGCATTGGCCAGAAGGTGAGGGACGTCCAGCGCCGCATCGCGGCGGAGCACGGTGAGACCCTGCCTGACTTCAACAGTGATGCCCTGCGGGCGATCCCTGTTCAGGCCGGCGGCCTGCATGCCATCTCGGACGTCTGGTACATCGAGCGCAACACCGATACCCCTGAGGAGTTGCGTAAGGGTCTGCGAGCGCTGGTCTTCGAAATTGCCCAGCTGTGCGACGTTCCTGGTGAGCTGCTCAAGCCCACCGACTTCGCACTCGGCTTCACGCTTTCTACCCCTCAGTCAGAGCTGACCGCACGCGGAACAACCTCCTGGCAGTTCCTGCAGTCGTTGACCGGCATGTACAGCTACGTCGTGTCTCGCGACCCAGAGACTGCCGAGGAGCTCAAGGCAAGCATCGCGGAAGAAAACGCGACCTTTGCCCTGAATCTGGGCCAGCTGCTCCTTGGCGATCCTCTTTTCGACAGCAAGCCAGCCAGCACCGAAGGCCGCATGACTGATACCGCCGTCGTGAAGCTGTTCCGGGTGATCCGTCTCGCCCGCCGGCTGATCGAACTCGAGGCCGGGCAGTAGCCCGGTCACCTTCTGGACCTGCATTAGGAAGTCGCATATGTCCACGAAGTACAACCCTATGAACCAGGCGCTGATGGATCTGATCCTCCATCACTTGCGCAACGGCCAGGTCCAGCGCTGTCTGGATATTGGCCTGGACGTTGAAGTTTTGAACCTGCTGCGTCAGCCCCAGGCTCACAGCATCCTGAAAAATGCCCCAGCGCGCTGGTGCAAGATCCAGATCGATCTCGACATGGTCAAGAAGCTCCTGGAGAACTGCGAACGCGATGAGCGCGAGACCCGCCTCGTCCATCGTGCCATCCAACTGGGTGCCACCAACGGCATGATCCGCGAATTCTTCGGCATGGCCCCCAGCGAGATCAGCGTAGTGCGCCAGCTTCTGAACGTCCCCGGTCGCTCCGGCCGGGTGGCAGGGCTCAACGATACCGATCAGGTCTGGTATCGCTTTCTGGACCTGATGAGCGCTCATGAGGTGGATCACAAGGACGCCATTGCTCTGCTCGACATCTGCATGATGATCACCGAGGAGCTCAACGGCCCGTTCGAGTCCATCAAGGAAAAGCACGATCAGATCACCCTCGGCCTCATTTGGAATCTCGTACAGACCTGGCTCAACGAAGGCCTCTACCCGCCCAAGATTGCCCGGGCACCGCTCTTGCTGATTTCAGATGCTCGGAAGCGGCGTGATCGGCAGCTTGGTGATGAGCAAGCCGCTGGCGATGCCCTGCCCCAGGTAAAAGAAGAGGATCAGTCCGCTGCCCTTGGGCAAATGAGCTTGATCGAGCTGGATTCGGCAGAAGGCGACAATAGGTGAAAACCACTGCTCCACGCGGCTCCCATCTACTCGGTCGCGCCCTGGACGTTGCAGCGTCACACCTGAACGTCCATGTCCAAG
Organism: Pseudomonas sp. MOIL14HWK12:I2; assembly: GCF_000510745.1. Classification (NCBI taxonomy): domain Bacteria; kingdom Pseudomonadati; phylum Pseudomonadota; class Gammaproteobacteria; order Pseudomonadales; family Pseudomonadaceae; genus Pseudomonas; species Pseudomonas sp. MOIL14HWK12:I2. Next base: position 1,045,730 of record NZ_KI783313.1, read on the forward strand.
CCCAGCGCGACTACAAGCAAAAAACCGGCGAAGACCTACCCAAGGAATTCGCCGGAATCGTTTTCAGCGGTAACCCTCATGAGACCGTTCCTCGCCGACTGCTGCTCGATGATCGCCTCTCACCCCTTGAGCGCAATGCCTGGCAGGTGTTTCGCCTGCTCATGAACGGTGATGGGGTGACTGCGTTCCCGACCTACGATCAGCTGCGCCCCTACCTGGGCAATAACCCAGGCCGTCCTGCTTCGCGTGAGACCGTCGCCAAGGCCCTGACCGTACTGCGGCTGACACGCTGGCTGAGCCTCGGCCGCCGTGTTCGCGACGCGATTACGGGCCAGGTCCAAGGCAACATCTACATTCTGCACGACGAGCCTGTGGCCTACTCCGAGGCCATACAGCTCGATCAAGATTTTCTCCCCCTCGTAGCTAATGGCCTCGAGCACTCGAACAGCTCAATCCGCGAGATTGCTGGCCTTACTTTTGACGAGATGCTGGTTAGCGAGACCCAGGACCTGCCCACTCGAGTGGAGGTGTTCAGAGAGCGCTTCCGCGCCCAGGGGCTCGAAGATCCGGCGCGTGCGGCGGCGCCACCCGCTGAGTTCGGATTCCGAACTCCGGCCTTGGCACCTATGAATCACCTGAGTTCGGATTCCGAACTCGGTCAAGAAAGCCCGGATGATCAGGTTCCAAACCTCAGTTCGGAATCCGAACTCAGTGCAAATCTGGGGGTTTCACCCTTAGTTCGGAATCCGAACTCATCTAGTACGTATACGAATACAAATACTGATGTATCTAAAAGCTCTGTACTGCGCGAGCGGGCAGACGTGGACCTCGTTTGGCCGAGCGCCTATCAGCTGATGACGTCGGAGCAGCAGCAGCGAGCCCAGCTCGTGATCCTGGCTGTTCCCTCAGACATTCGGGCACCCCTGGTGAAGCAATGGGGTGTCCGCTGCGCTTCGGGCAGGGTAGCAAAGCCCTTTGGCTACCTGATGAAACTTATCCAGAAGGCCCAGACCGGTGACTTCAACGCCGATTGGCAGCCAACCGCAGTTCAATCTGCAGTTCAAGCCATGCCAACCCAGGCCCCTTCGGTGCCGACAATTCCGAGATTTGAGCCGGCCACTGTCCAGCCAAAGGCAGTCAGTGACGCTCAAACCGGGAATGACGTATTAAAAAGTCTTCGGAAGATGATGGGCCGAGGAGGTAGCGAATGATCTCCGCGCACCCCGTCAGCATCTGCCCAATCTCAGCCATTAAGGCTAACGGTGACTGCCGGGAGTCAATCACCCGACCGACCCAAATAGCGGTTCCCGGGGAAACACCTTACGGGCTCGAATCACTGGTTCCCGGGGAAACACCTTACGGGTCCGAATCACTGGTTCCCGGGGAAACACCCTACGGGTCCGAATCACTGGTTCCCGGGGAAACACTGTACGGGTCCGATTCACTAGTTCCCGGGGAAACACCCTGCGGGTCCGATTCACTGGTTCCCAGGGAAACACCTTACGGGTCTGAATCACTGGTTCCCGGGGAAACACCTTACGGGTC